>JBILEK010000023.1:0-33621 GCA_044352155.1 Bdellovibrionia bacterium | reverse complement strand
CAGCGGCGGATCAAGTAGACGAATCGTAACTGGAAGCCCTTTCATCTCACGAAAGATGCCGACAAAATCCTCACGCTGCATGGGGAGGATCTTTGCCAGAGCTTTTTCGCGACCTTCGGGAGTATCGGCGAGAATCATCTCTCGAACGGCATCGATTCGAGTCGCATCGAAAAACATATGCTCGGTTCTACAAAGGCCGATGCCCTCAGCACCAAACTCACGCGCAATGCGGGCATCGTTTGGCGTATCGGCGTTGGTGCGAACCCGGAGTTTACGGAAGTCGTCCGCCCACTTCATGAGCTCTTTGAAGTTTTTATTGAACGCTGGCGCAATGGTCGGAACTTGACCGAGCATCACTTCACCGGTCGAGCCCTCAAGCGTGATGAAGTCGCCCTCTTTAACAATCGTAGATCCGATGAAAAACTCTTTTTTCTCGTAACTGACTTTGATCGCAGAGCATCCAGAGACACAGGGCTTACCCATTCCCCGCGCCACCACTGCGGCGTGCGAGGTCATCCCGCCACGTGCCGTGAGGATGCCCTCGGCTGAATGCATGCCGTGGATATCTTCGGGCGAGGTCTCGATGCGAACTAAGATGACTTTGCGGCCATGCTCGTTTTTCCACTTCTCAGCCGTGTCGGGATCAAAAACAACTTGGCCCGTAGCAGCCCCCGGAGAGGCGGGAAGTCCTTTTGCAATCACGTTTTTTGGAGCCTTGGGATCAAGGCAGGGATGTAGGAGCTGGTCAAGCTGATCGGGATGGATGCGAAGGACCGCAGTCTTTTTGTCGATCAGCTTCTCGCGGACCATGTCACATGCGATTTGAAGTGCGGCAGGAGCAGTGCGCTTGCCGTTTCGAGTTTGAAGCATGTAGAGCGTTCCGCGCTCGATCGTAAACTCGATATCCTGCATATCGCGGTAATGCTTCTCGAGCTTTTGATAAACTTTTACAAGTTGCGCATAGGCTTTCGGCATCAAGCTCTCAAGCGTCGTCTGCTCACCCGCACCGTCTTGGCGCGAAACTTTATTGATCGGCTGAGGTGTGCGGATGCCGGCGACAACATCCTCTCCTTGCGCATTAATAAGATATTCGCCGAAAAACTTTTTCTCCCCAGTCGAAGGATCACGCGTGAACGCCACGCCGGTTGCGCAATCATCGCCTCGATTACCAAAGACCATGGCTTGGATATTGACGGCAGTCCCCCAACTCTCGGGGATATCGTTTAGTTTTCGGTAAGTGATGGCGCGCGGATTCATCCACGATCCAAAAACAGCGCTCACCGCACCCATGAGCTGCTCCCACGGATCCTCGGGGAACTGATGCCCTTCGGCGCGCACGACTTGTTTAAACTTAGCTACAAGGCCTTTAAGGTCTTCGGCTGTAAGCTCCGTATCGAGCTCCACACCCCGCTCGTGCTTGAGATCTTCGAGCAACGCTTCGAAGTGATTGGAGTGGATGTTCAAAACCACATCCGAGTACATGGTGATAAATCTGCGATAACTATCGTAGCAGAACCGTGCGTTCCCGCTCTCTTCGATTAGTCCCTCGATCGTTTCATCGTTAAGTCCCAGATTCAAGATCGTATCCATCATGCCGGGCATTGAAGCGCGTGCGCCGGAGCGCACGGAGACAAGGAGTGGAGATTTTTTTGATCCAAAACCGCGCTTCATTGCGCGCTCGATCTTCATCATCGCTTCGCGCATCTGGGGCTCGAGCGCTTTGGGCGTCGACTTGGAGTTTGCGTAAAAGTGGGTACAAACTTCGGTGGAGATTGTGAATCCAGGAGGCACTGGGAGACCAAGTTTTGTCATCCCGTGAAGGTTTGCACCTTTCCCTCCGAGGAGATCTTTCCGATCCTCAGCGCCTTCTGCGCGACCTGCACCGAAGAAATAAACGTACTTAGACTTTCCAGTTTTGGATTTTTTCATCGAGGACTTTGACGAGGTTTTCAGCAGGGATTCTTTCTTGCGCCATGGTGTCGCGGTGGCGGAGCGTGACGGTGTGATTTGAGAGAGAGTCATAATCGATGGTCACTCCAAAAGGGGTTCCGATTTCGTCCTGCCGACGATACCTTTTCCCGATCGATCCCGCGTCGTCGGTCGTGGCGCGGAATCGCTTTTTCACATCCCCGTACACCTTATCGGTGAACTCCATGAGCTCGGGTTTCTTCATGAGGGGAAAAATCGCAACCTTATATGGCGAGAACCACGGGTGCATTTGAAGCCAAGTGCGCTCGCTATCTTTGCGGTAAGAATCCACCAGGATCGCGAGCAACGATCGGTCGCATCCCACAGATGTCTCAACGACGTATGGGACGTATTTTTCTTTCGCTGCTTCGTCAAAATACTCAAGCTTCTTGCCAGAAAACTCTGCGTGGCGCTTGAGATCAAAATCTGAGCGGTTATGAATCCCCTCGATCTCCTGCCACCCAATCGGGAACTCATACTGGATGTCGAACGCAGCCTTCGCGTAATGCGCAAGCTCCCCCGGGCCGTGCTGATGGAACTTAAGTTTCGAAGGTCGTAAGCCGTTATCGAGATGCCACTGCTTGCGCCACTCCATCCACTTCTCAAACCACTCCATATCGGTGCCAGGCTTGACAAAAAACTGCATCTCCATCTGCTCAAACTCCCGCGTGCGGAAGATGAAGTTGCCCGGCGTGATCTCATTGCGGAAAGCCTTGCCGATCTGGGCAATGCCGAACGGTACCTTCTGGCGCGCAGACTGCTGGACGTTGAAAAAGTTAACGTAGATCCCTTGCGCGGTCTCTGGACGCATGTAGACGACGGCGGCTGAGTCCTCAACTGGACCCATAAACGTCTTAAACATAAGATTGAACATGCGTGGCTCGCCTAAGTCGTGGCCAGGGCTTGGGTCTTTGGAGGACTTCTGCGGACACTTGCCCTCTGGGATCTTATCCGCACGAAAACGACCTTTGCACACTTTGCACTCAACGAGCGGGTCGACAAAGCCTTCGACGTGGCCTGAGGCCTCCCAAACGCGCGGGTGCATCAGGATTGCAGCATCCAGTCCCTCAATATCATCGCGATCGAGCATCGCGCGCCACCAGCGCTCCTTGACGTTGCGTTTAAGCTCTACGCCGAGAGGGCCATAGTCCCAACACGCGTTAATCCCACCGTAAATCTCTGAGGAGGGAAAAATAAAGCCCCTCTGTTTGCACAGCGAGACAAGATCGTTCATGTCTTTGAGGTCTTCAACGGGTCCGGCGGATGTGGGGTTTTGATTTTCCATGGGATCATTTCGGGGATAGCAGAGGCCCCGCTGCGAGTGCAACGAAAGAGGGGCTTACTCATGAGAACCTGAACTTTTCTGCTCCGCATTGTCTCTTTTGACGCTTTGCGCTCAGCATTTCCTTGCTACCCTAGAGCTCACGATGATTCACTCGCTCCTCGCTCTTTGCGTTCTGGTTTCGTCCTCTTGGGCCACTCCACCCCGGTCGCAGAAAAACTCACAGACAGACTCTGAGGCTTCGCGCATTCGATTTCGCATCACTGCGGATCCCTCGACCTTAGATTGGAACCTTGCTCAAACCTCACACGAGACTTACGTGATTATGAACATCATGGAGGGACTCGTCCGTCACTCCGAGGACTTAAAGATCTCGCCAGCTCTTGCTGAAAAGTGGGAGCTCTCACCCGATGGAAAAAGAATTTTATTTACCCTTCGCAAGGGAGTTCAGTGGACGGACGGTCAAGCTCTTCATGCACAACAGTTTGTCGACTCTTGGGCACGACTGCTGGATCGAAAAAATAAATCTCCGTACTTGAGTTTTCTTTTCGATCTCGAGGGTGCAGAAGACTACTCCAACGGAAAAACAAAAACCTTTGGTGCGCGTGCGATCGATGCACAAACACTCGAAGTGAGGCTCACGCGAGCGTCACCGATTTTTATGCACCTTCTGACATTTTGGGTCACGTTTCCAGTGCGGAAAGAGCTCATTGCGCGGCATGGAAAAAAATGGGCTGATCCTGGAAACCTCGTCACCCTCGGTCCGTATCGGCTCAAGTCTTGGGCGCGCGACAAAAATCTTGAGCTCACTCTGAACCCTAAATATTTTGACTGGCCAAGCGAGCGTAAAGGGATTCCAGAGCGTATTCAAATTCTAGAGCAAACTGACGATAAAAAAGCGCGTGCACTTTTTGAGTCAGGAGAGCTCGATTTCTTTCTTGAAGCTACGACCGCAGATCTCCTGAGATGGAAGAAACCCTCAAGCGGGATCTCAGCAAAGCCGTTTGCTTATTTGGCGACTTACTACATGGGGTTCAACTTTAAGCGCGAGGCAATGAAGAACACTCACTTCCGAAAAGCGCTTGCGCTTGCAGTAGATCGATCGAAGATTCCTGCGGTTCTACAAGGTGGCCAAACACCCGCTCTCGGATGGATCCCTCCCGGGATGCCGGGCTACGCTTTGGGAGGACAACTTCAACACTCCCTTTACGAAGCACGCGGTACCCTCTCGCGTGCTGGGTTTACTGAAGGAGTTGACGCCCCAAAACTTGTCGCAGTGATTGAAGCTTTTGATCAGGCGCAGAGTCTCGGTGAGTACTTGGTCTCCTTATATAGAGAAAAGCTTGGGCTTGAGCTTGCGTTTTCTGTGGAGACTCCCGAAAACTACCTCTCCGCAATTCGAAATAACAAAGTCGATTTGTTTATCGGTCACTGGGGTGCGGACTATCCAGATCCTGCTAATTTTTTTGAAGTCTTTACCTCCCAGTCCGGAAGTAACCGAACCGGATGGAAAAACGACGACTACGATCAAGCGGTCCGCATGGGGCGTGGCACCGCAGAGATGAAAGCAAGGCTTCAGCATTACTTAAATGCCGAGAAAATTTTGCTCGAACAGGAGACTGTGATTCTGCCAATTTTTTATCGCCAAAATCTTGTGCTCTTACGGGATCGAGTCAAAACTTTTTCTCTTACTCCGCTGAACTATCTTTTTTTTAAAGATCTCAGGCTCAAATAAAATACGCCAGTTTACTGACTGCAGTTCTCTGACTTGCATTAGACTCTGTCGCAGTGGCAAACTAAGAGGCGCGTGTCAAACCCTACTCAAACTAAAACTTTTCGACCCGGAGATACGCTATTTAAAGAGGGAGATCCCTCGCGCTCAATGTACCTAATCCAAAAAGGTACGGTTGCGATTCGCAAGATGAAAAGCGGCGGGTTCATAGAGCTTGCAAAGGTATACTCTAACGAGGTTTTAGGCGAGTTAGCGTTTTTTGATCGCGCGCCTCGGAGCGCTACTGCGATCGCTCTCAGTGAGGTCGAAGTGCTTGAGATTGAGTTTAGCGCACTTCAAAAGATTTACGACAAAATCCCAGCATACTTTAAAACGATTCTGTCTTGCGTAGCTGAACGTCAGCGCAAATCAAACGAAACCATCAAAAGACTACAACGCAATCTAGTGTCAGCTAAAGAAGGGGTCGTCAAGCGCGGATCTCAGAGCGATGGCGAGGAAATCGCAAACGTCCTTGCCATGCTCGATCAGTCCGCAGACGCCCAATCAGAGACACCCTCTGTTACGAAAACTCAAGAAGACACAAAAACTTCTGATTCAAAAAAATAACCTGATAAAGCCCTGAATCCTACTGCAGCTCAGGGAGTGCTCCAGTCTGATGGATCACATCTGCAGGGAGCGGCTCAATCGCGTCTGGCCTCCAAGCTGAGTCGACCCAGTGCTCACTTACAAGCCGCTTCAAAACGCGCAGGTAGGCTTGCGAGGACTGCGCGATCTCAGCTAGCGGAAGTCGCTCATCGCTTCCATGGATCGTTGCTGCAAGTTTTTCGTCCACCATCAGAGGCTGATAGCCGTAAGTCGGGATCGTCCCGAGCTCAGTGTTGGGCGCTCCATTGGAGCGAGCGGTGCTTGCATCGCGAAACCAAGTGTTATCGGTGCCTGCAGGAAACAAAAACGGACTTATCACCGTGACCCGATCGCCGCCAAAGCTTTTCACGGTTTCTTCTTCTAGAATTCGGAAAGCGGCATGCTGACGTGGGCTTGCTGTAAAGTTCCATCCCGTCAGCTGTCTTACCCAAAGATCGTCATCGTTAAAAAAATCAATCAGCTGCGCCTGAAACAAATTGGCCTGACTCGTCTGTAAAGTAGCGTCACGCGCCTCCGTAACGTCACGTCCCGTATGCAAAAGTCGGCAATCCATGAGTGCACGCGAAGTGTCCATGCCTCGTTGTGTGCCATCATAACGATCTACAAGATCTTTTTGCCTTCCCTCTTGGATCCCCAAGGCGTTGTACTCAAATACAGTCCAACTACAAGTCGTACGAAACATGTTTTCAAACCCAGTTGCTGAGATGATCAGCCGGATCCCGATGTTTCGAAGCCATCGATACTTTTCAGCCAAAGTGGCAACCGCACTTGAAACGCCTTTACTAAAACCCTCGGCTTCTGCGAGTTTTTCGATCATATCTCTCGTAGCCCAAGTGAGGACAAAATCTAAAAACTTTGGCTTCCCTGCACGCGAGCGCAAGCAGCCTTTGCCCTTACAGAGGGATGCTCGAAAAACCCCTAACGAGCCAAGCCCCTCCATAGCTACCTGAAGAGCGGAGCGCGCCCCGAGGGAGCCGTGTCCAGAGCTCGCAGTTTGTAGATGGATTTGATAATGAGTTGTTTTTCGATCGATGACCTTTTTTTGAATATCGATTTTGCCCTTTGAATCATCAAGCGCTCGCTCAAAAGCACGACGTACGCTTAAAGCATTCCCGCGTGACATCACGTGGTCACAACGAATCGCAAAACGCACCGACGAGGGAACCACGTTCACCTGCGCCTGATCGGTTAAGAACTCAAGTAACTGACAATCGTTAAGGAGGTTGCCCCGACCCATGCGAGCGTCAACAAGCCTAAGATCCCACATGTGGCGTACGAGCGAGACAGGATCGGCATGCTGCAACTTGATCCAAGCCCCACCTTTTTCTTCAGTCGCGATGAAAAAAAGCTTCTTCTTTGAGCGCTGAATCCCAAAGCCCCCCTCATTGAGGATCACTTGTGCTCCACGGAGATCTGAGAGTGCACCCGCTTTACGGATTTCCTGCATCGCTCCGAGTGCGCCCGAGCCTCCTACCTCTTCGTCTGCGACCGCAAGAAAGTGCACGTCTTTTTCAATTTTGGCTCCCGACTTTTTGAGCGCAGCCATAGAGAGCATCTGAAGCACGCCCATCGGTTTCATATCGATTGCGCCGCGTCCCCAAACTGAGCCGTCTTTGATCAGGCCACTCAGTGGGAGACTCGGATCCTTCCACTGCTCTGGTATAAACGGCACTGTATCCATGTGATGCGAGAGAATCACCGATGGACGATCCTCCGTGGCCAACGAGTGGTTGATCAGAAGCGGCGCACGCAAGGTGGCAACAAAATTCATGCTACTGTAACCTTGATCCTCTCGTCCCGGGATACCGACTCGTCTCGCCTCCATCCCTAAGTCACGAAAAATGGTCTCCCAAAATCTCACCGCGGCAAGAATATGTCCCGGAGGGTTAGAGGTATCGATTTTGATGTAGTGACTTAAGCAAGTCGCAAACGCTTGCTCAAAAAATTTATTTTGAGAGTCATCGCTCTTGGCCGGAATCCGATGGACCGCCTGAGAGCACTCGCGTGCTAAGGCCTCAACTTCTAAAAAATCTGCAGGCTGGCGCCTGAGTGTAGAGCATCCTGCGCTCAAACCAAGCGTTAGGCTAAACGCAATAGTGAACGCTCTCGCGCGAGCCTGACAACTCCTGAAACAAGAGACTAGATCAGATGAGTTCATGTCACTCCTGCTATCTTAACTCCACATTAAGAGTAGCATGTCGTTCTAGCTGGATCAGGGGGTTGCGGACTCGTCAATGATCTCGGCGATGAGCGAAAAAAGTGAACCAATTGTGGCGTGATTATGGAGCCAAAAAACTGGCGTTCGAGAAGGGCTCCCGCGAAGCTCACCTCTCACCATCGCGATTTTTGCGGCCGTCTTAGCCAACAGAAACGAGTTCATCGCGTTTAAAGTCCTCTCCATGCGCCGACGCCCATCTTCGCTACCTTCAATCAGTCCGCTATCAACGAGCCGAAGCGCAATATCGCGCAGGAGAGAAAACCCACAATCAAGCTCATCTTCGCCATCCCAAACATCCCAGCTCAGTTTGCTATCGCCGTTTTTATCGCAGGTCTGAAACATCCCCTCCGCGCTCGTTGCCAAAAGAGCAATCACATCGAGCTCGGAAGCTGAAATCTGTCCGTTTGAATCAGGCCGAATCCAGGCGCCGAGTAGACGCTCACAGGAGCGCGCGTATCCAAAATCTTTACACTGCCGATAAGTCCGTGGAAACGCCTCTTCCAATACATCAGGCAGTGATTGCAGCACGTCTTTTGCTCTTACGTGCGTAGGGCTCCCTGAGAGTCCTATTTTCCGAAACACGTGCGCACGATACTGAGGCAGGTGATCGACAAGCAAGAGCGCTGCTGCCACTCCGTAGCGATCCAGAAACACTGAGCTTGATCCCGTTGATTGACGCTTTCGGAGAGCGCGGACTGTGCGGTGCTCCTCCTCTGAGCGGACAACCAAGAGCTCCCCACTTAGGCCAGCGAGTTTTGAGAGCCCTTCAATTCCTATTCCGTTCACGCTCGAAAAAGGGGTCGGAGGGAGCGGCTCCTCGCCTCTGAGTCTTCTTCCGACGTTGGTCACAAGCTCAACCATGCTGTGAATGAACTCGCCCGCAAAGCGCATGACTTGAACGACTTCGTCATCGCGCGACTTAAGATCTGATCGAATCGTTCCATCCCGATCTTCATCAAAATTCTGGACGATGAACTCACCGAGAGTGAGGTGCAGCGCGATGCGAGCGGCCTCAGCTCCATCAAAAGGGATAACTTGTTTACTTTGCTCAGGAAGCCTAAAACGATTCGAGAGCGCGCTTTGCGAAGGATCAATCGCACAGTCTCTCCATGTCTGTGCAGGTCTAGTTGGGGGGTTTAGACATTGGCCACGCAAAAAAGCGCGACTTGCCTGTTCAAGATCAGGCAAGAGACGCTCCTGCATGCTTTGCACGAGTCGAAACGCGAGCGGATAGATTTGGGGTGAAATGAGCTCCTCAGTTGAAGACCCTTCTGAGAGCTTCCGGATCCAACGCAGAGCAGTTCGCGTTTCTGGAGAGATGGGTGCTCCAAGCGCCTCACTGAAAGCAAACCAATATTGAGTAGGAAATGCTCGCAGCCCCGGTTGCTTAAACCAGGCCTCGATCCGTCCGGACAAAAGTGCGAGCGCTGTGCGAAGCTCTCGAATATCTGCAGGCCGCTTGGGATGAAGCAAAAAGTCAAACCACGGCGACCCAACATCAAAGTGACTTGGAAACTGCTCAAAACAAACTCCAAGCTCTACTGCGTTCCAGATACCCGGCTTTTCAATGTTGGGACAAATCGTACCTAAAAGATGAATTCCGAATCTCAGCGCCGGAAGCAGCGAAACACGCAGTGAGGGATCTTTCATTTCGTGAAAATCTAAGATGACCGAGGTGAGCTCCTCTGAGGTCCAAACAAACGACAGCTCCCGGATCAGTGACGAAGTCCATCGCATCGTCAAAAGAATCTCTCGAACCTCAAGTTCGCGATCCTTGAGAATGAGCGCTCGATACGATCGCTGAACAAACGAGCGCTGCTGACGGAACCAGTTAAACCAATGATCCGTGTCCTGCTTGGTGAACTGATTTCCCAAGCCTAAGACCCGTAAAATACCCCGCATGAGTTTGCCGTGGCGCTCAAGATCACCCGAAAACGGAATAACCCCGTCTCGTACTGCCGAGCGATACTCTTCGAGAGTCATCACACCAGGAGTCTTTGTTTGTGCGGTTCTCCACGCACGGTCGAGCTTGCGCTTCCAACACTCGAGAGTGGCTGAGGACTCGGCGTCGGTGCCCTCCAAGATACGAGATGCCGTAGGGCAGACTTCCATCGCTTCTGTCGGAGTGGGCGAGGGCGAGGGGCCAAACGCAAGAGTGGGATTGCCGCTGCGTCCACGCGCGCATCCTAAAGAACACGAAAGCAAAAGGAGGGCTAAGATTCGTAGCCCGTGCGAAGACCTTAATATCATTGCGTTGCGTCATATCCTAGGGTGCCGCAACCGCCTAGAGTAAATTTAGTGTTATAATTACAATAACTTAGCAGAAAAAAATTCAGGATCGCTGAAACTCAAGCTGCCGAAGTCCCTCGTAAAGAGCGATTGAGGCGGAGGCTGCGAGATTCAGGGATCGCACACGGGCATCAAGCATCGGGATCCGCACAGTCTGGAGAGCATAACGGTGCAGGAGCGACTCAGGCAGTCCTTGGGTCTCTCTTCCAAAGACAAGCCATGTGCAGGGCTTAAAGCTCCACTCATAAAGCGTGTGTCCTGCTTTTTTAGTGAAAAGCATTAATGGGGCATCCTCAGGTAGTTGCGCCAGAAACGCATCAAGCGACGCGTGCGTGCGGACATTCAAGTGCTCCCAATAATCAAGGCCCGCGCGTCGCAAGCGCGACTCGGTGATTTCAAAACCGAGCGGCTCCACCAGGTGGAGCTCAGTCTGAGTTGCAAGACAAAGTCTCCCGATGCTCCCAGTGTTTTGAGGGATCTCAGGCTCCACAAGCACGATTTTAAGTCCGTGAGACATTTTTATCAGGGCTTAAGCGTATTCAGCATGCGGGGGAACGGGATCGTCTCACGCACGTGCTCAACTCCTGTGAGCCAGGCAACCGTGCGCTCAACGCCGAGGCCGAAGCCGGCATGCGGAACCGAGCCGTACCGGCGTAGGTCAAGATACCACTTGTAGTCCTCGCGCTTCAGCCCGTGCTCGTCGATGCGGTGCTCGAGCACCTGCAGATTGTCCTCGCGCTGCCCACCACCGATGATCTCGCCATAGCCCTCTGGTGCGATCAGATCCGCACCGAGTGCATACTTCTCGTCGGGTGTGCGTTTAAAGTAGAACGCTTTGATTTGCGCGGGCATGTGGTGCACGAACACGGGGGAGCCAAACTCCTCGCCCAGTGCCTGCTCATGAGGTGCACCAAAATCCTCACCCCATGGGATCCCAACGCCGCGCTTTTCCAAGATCTTGATCGCATCGTCGTAGTGGCAGCGTGGAAAAGGAGCTTTAATCTTCGCAAGCTTTTCGGGATCACGCTCGAGGATTTTGAGCTCGCGCTCGCACTGGTTCAGCACACGCTGAACGAGATGAGAGACAAAGCGCTCACCTAAAACCATCACATCATCGAGCGTTCCGTAGGCCATCTCGGGCTCGACCATCCAAAACTCGGTGAGGTGCTTGCGCGTTTTAGACTTTTCCGCCCGAAACGTGGGACCAAAGACATAAATCTTGCCGAACGCCATGGCACCCACTTCGCCATAGAGTTGTCCGGATTGCGTGAGATACGCCTTCTCATCGAAGTACTGGGTTGAGAACAAAGTCGACGTCCCCTCGCACGCAGCGCCCGTCAGGATCGGGGCGTCAAAGCGAATGAACCCGTCTTGATGAAAGAATTCCTGAATCCCAAAAATGATCTCAGAACGCACGCGAGTCGCCGCCCACTGGCGCTGCGAGCGCAACCAGAGGTGGCGGTTTTCCATGAGGTACTCGACTCCATGCTCTTTTGGAGTGATCGGGTAAGCCTCAGCCACCGAGACGAGCTCAATCGACTGGATACCCATCTCAAAGCCCCCGGCGGCGCGCGGCTCCTTACGCAGCTTCCCGGTCACAATGACCGAAGACTCTTGCGTGAGCTTTTCAAAGACATCAAACGCGTCAGGCGCACATTCTCCCTGAAACAGCACACCTTGCATGAGACCGCTTCCATCGCGGACGGTGAGGAAAGCCAGCTTTTTGCTCGAAGCACGTTTACTAAAAACCCAACCGCGGATCCGAACCGTCTGACCGTCGTACTGTGCGGCGTTTTCGATCCGGAACTCTGGGCTCATTGACCATACTCCTGGGCAAGCTTAGCAAAGGTACGTACGTGCGCACCAGTCGCACCCCGCGCCGGAAAATAGGGAAGATGACCCACGTCGTGACTCGAGTAGGCAATATCGAGGTGCGCCCACTTGGTGCCTGGGCGGATAAACTGTTTGAGAAACATCGCTCCACGGATCGTGCCTCCCAACCCATTGGGACCGACGTTCATCATGTCAGCGTAAGCGGATTTCATGTCGTCAAAATACTCATCGTAGGTTGGCAGCTCCCACACTCGCTCACCAGCCTCGTCTGCCACACGCTTAAACTCAGCGAGGAGGCTTGCATCGTTGCCCATTAAGCCAGCACAAATCTTTCCGAGTGCAACCCCCACCGCACCGGTGAGTGTTGCGACATCAATAACGACTTCGGGCTTTTGGTCCTGAATAAGATCGAGCACATCTGCAAGCACGAGGCGTCCTTCGGCGTCCGTGTTGATGATCTCAACCGTTTTTCCATTTCGGGCACGGACCACGGAGCTAGGTACTGTTGCATTTCCGCTCGGCATGTTCTCAGCAAAAGCGAGCACACCATAGACGTGATTAGGAACTTTCCAGGCCGCACACAGGAGCATCGTACCCATCACGGTCGCGGCCCCCGTCATGTCATGCTTCATGTCTTCCATTTTAGCGCCTGGCTTGATCGAGATCCCGCCGGTATCGAACGTCACACCCTTGCCGACGAAAGCGATTTTCCTTTTTGCGCTCTTTGGAGCCCACTCCAAGATCACGACTTTGCTCTCGTTCACTGAGCCTTGGCCGACCGAAAGGAACAGCTCCATCTTCTCTTTTTTGCACTCTTTCACGCCGAGCACACGGGCCTTAAGTCCGTATTGCTTCGCCAGCCGCACAGCTTCGCGCGCGTAAAACTCAGGCGTGCCGGTGTTAGCAGGTTCGTTTGACCAATCGCGCGTGACGTTCACACACTCGAGCACGGGGTCGAGTGGCTTCAAGGCCTTCTTGAGCGCGTCTGCACCTTTCTTGGCCACGATCGTCAACGTCTCGAATGTGAGCTCCGGCTTGTCGCCTTTTTTCTCAAGCTTGCGCTTTTTGTACTTGTAGGTTGAAAGCAAAAACCCCTCTGCAAAAGCGTGCGCGAGAGCCTCGGCGCTCAGTGCATCGGTCTCGAGCTCAGAGAACTCTTCCATCGCAATGAACGCGCTCGTGCACTTCTCGGCCAAGAGCTTCAGTTGGGCTGTTGCACCTGCGAACCGCATCCGCTCGAGCGAAAGATCCTTCTCTCCGCCAACACCGACGAACACCACATGCTCCGCCTTGCCCTTGCCCGCGAAAGCAATGAAGTGGGCGCTCCGAGCAGCGCCCATGAAACGCTCTTGCTTGGCGCTCATCTCGAATAGCTTCGAGTAGGACGACTTGCGGCCCTGGGGCTTCTTGTCGCTGCTGCCCATGCGACCAAGGACGATCTCGGCATCTGCCGACACAGGAGAGGAACGAACGGTGACCTGCGCTAAAGCCATGAAAAGGTGCTCCTTTAACTGGAAAATACGGGAAAAAATTCCTAACATGAGCGCCCAGGATGTTGAAGCGCTATCACCAGCTCATCGGCGGCACTTTTCGATTCGTGGACGCCTGCGTTATCGGCGCAGCCTGGCTGCTTGCTTATGCTTTGAGATTCTCCGTTCCACTCATTGAAGTGACCAAAGGGTTTCCTGCGTTCGCGACCTACGCAGCGCTTCTTCCTCTTGTCATGTTTCTTTGGATGATCGTGTTTTCTGGGATGGGGGTTTATCGACCGCACGGTATTTTGCGCAGAACGGAGGAGGCCTGGCTCCTCGGGCGCTCCCACGCAGTGGCACTTCTAGTGCTCATCGCGATGACTTATCTTTTTAGCGAGTACCGATACTCACGCGTGGTCATGGGTTTTTTTGGAGTCCTTGGAGCCCTCGGAGTCATTGGTACTCGTTTGCTGCTTCGAAATATTTTACGCGCAATCCGTCAAAGAGGATTTCAGCAAAGCGGCTTGATGCTCGTCGGGGAGAGCGCTGCACTTGAAGTTTTGATCCCGAGGATCAAAAAGTTTCCTGAGCTGGGCTTCAAAATTCAAGGCATCATCGCTCCCTCAGGCGGAATCAATCGCGAGATCGCAGGCGTATCTGTGGTCGGAGAACTCTCAGATCTCCCTCGTCTCCTGAAGTCCTACCAGCCTGAGAGTCTCGTGATTGCTCTTTCTCGAGAGCAAGCTCCAGCGCTCGAGCGCATTCTCTCTCAAGTCAAAGACGAGACCATCGATCTGCACTTGATTCCCGATATTTACGAGTACGTGATTCTCGGCTGCGCTGTAGAGGATTTTAACGGACTTCCCATCTTGAATCTCAACGACTCTCCTTTAGAGGGCTGGGGAGCGATCTTCAAGCGCGTCACCGATTTCGTTCTTGCTCTCGTGGGACTGCTAGTGATCTCACCACTTCTGCTGTTCATTGCACTGGCGATCAAACTCACCTCACGCGGGCCCGTGCTGTACCGTCAAGAGCGTATGGGTTTAGATGGCAGAACTTTCGGCATGCTCAAGTTTCGCTCCATGCGCGTCGATGCCGAGGCCACGGGTGTGAGTTGGACCCAAGCCAACGATCCACGCCGTACCCCAATTGGAGCACTGCTCAGATCCACCTCCATCGACGAGCTCCCACAACTCTGGAATGTCTTGCGCGGCGAGATGTCGCTTGTGGGGCCACGTCCGGAACGTCCCATGTATGTCGAGAAATTCAGACACGACATTCCCCATTACATGCTCCGACATAAAGTCAAAGCCGGCATCACGGGATGGGCACAGGTGAACGGACTGCGCGGCGACACTTCGCTCAACGCGCGAATCGAGCACGATCTCTACTACATCCGTAACTGGTCCTACCTTCTGGACCTAAAAATTCTCTGGCTGACTCTGTGGAAAGGGTTCATCCACAGAAACGCCTACTGACGGCAGGCTTAGAAATTCCCGGGGAAATCCCAAAATCCACAAAACTGCTTCTACCGCTCTTGTGTAAGACCTCTTGCGAAACTCCGGTTTTGCCGAGTTTTTCCTGACAGAACTCTGACAGAGCTCAGCGAGTCCGCTTAAAAAAAGCGTAATCCACGGGCTTTTGGGGATAGTTTCGGATCGCCTTCGGACAAAGGGGGCTTATAAGGATAAATATCCAGTTATTCCGAGCACTTAATTGGTGTGGATAACTTGGGATATGTCTGTGGATAAGTTAGGGCGTTGAATCCGTCGGCGCTGAGGTCTCGCCTCGGGCTGGGGGGACGTCGGCGGGTAATGCGGGAAGTCCTGCAAGCGGGTTGTTCGCTAAGCCATCGAAATCTTTAGTTAAAATATAAAAAATCTGGCCACCCACTTTTTTCTCAATCCGATGTCCTACTGCCGGGAGAAACTCACGTCCTGAGAGCCGGACCTCGACAGTTTCGGGCTTTGAGAACTGAGCGTGGATGGAGCGATTTGCGCGTAAAACGATCTCGCGGCCTTTGCGCACTGGAATGCGCATTTGAGTACGGTCGTCGATTTTGTAACGCACCCAGTTGTCTTCGGCCATGCGAAACACAGCCTTCACGCGGATTTCTTCGGGTTTAAGATTGTCGCCTTTTTGAAGTGAGTCGGTCTCTTTGGGTTTGTAGTTCGGATCGACCGACTCTTTAAGACTCGTTACGGCTGGCGCACTCAGCGTCGGAACCGCACTCGGACTTGGACTCGGACTGAGAGTTGGAGTTGGAGAGGGGCTTGGGATTGGGACTAGGACTTTCTCAAGTTTGACTGAGGGAATGGGGCTTGGGCTCAAGCTGAATGTGGGCGAGGGGCTGGGGATTGAGCTCAGACTCAGGGTGGGCGAGGGGCTCGGCAACGGCGAGAGCGAAAGGGAGAGACTAGGCGCGGGAGTCGGGGTTCCGTAAGCTGCCTTGAGCGTCTCCACTTGTGACGAGCGACGGTGCTTGAGCGCGGGCTTGAGCACGACAAGAACTAATCCACCAACAACGATCAGAGAGCCCATCACGATCCATAGGATCGTTTTACTTCGCTCGCCATCTCGGCGATCAAACGCAAAACTCTCACCTGGCTCCGAATGTTTTGCTCCAACTTCGGATGCCTTTTGATCAATCATGGGCCCAAATCGAGTCAGAACATCGTTGGAATCTAATCCGATAAACTTTGCGTACGAAACAACAAACCCGCGTATAAACGGACGAGCAGGGAGCTCTTCAAAATGCTCGGCCTCAAGAGCTTGAAGCAGTTTGACGCTAATTTTCGTCGTCGATGCAACTTGCTCAAGTGTGATTCTGCGTTTTTCACGCTCGATTCTAAGAAACTCTCCGATCCCCATTGTGCTCACGGAATCACCTTTAGTTGATCCATGGCCTGCGTCGCTACGGTCGAATTCGGAAAGAGCTGACGAACTTCCATGAACTTTTGCCGCGCAAGCGCGTATTGTTTTGTCCGCTGATACACAAGCCCAATCGCATAGTGAGCGTCTGCAAACCCACCGCAAAAACTTTTCGTCGCTTGCGTGTAGTTCACTAAGGCTTCTGTGGTTTTTGACTCCCTGAGATCCAGATGTCCGCGATAGTAGTAAGCCAAACACGCGTATTGAGGCTGCAGTTGAATGGCTCGATCAAACTCACGCTTCGCTTCGCTCCACTGATTTCGTCGGTAATAAAGAATTCCGAGAGAAGTCAGGGGTTTATACGCCTCAGAGTAGGTAGGGTCTTTACCCGCCTCTTCTAACACCGGGATCGCCTCTCGATCTCGACCCAAATCAATGAGGATTCGACCTAGAGTTGTTTTTAGGTTCGAAGCTTTCGGTCCCAGTTCCAAAGCCCGACGCACGGAGCTCTCAGCGCTTTTGAGCTCCTGTCGCGCGTAAAATGCAAGTCCACGAAGATGATGGATCTCGGGATTTTTGGGTTGGAGCGACTCAGCTTCACGAAGGGCTTGAAAAGTCGCAGGTAAATCGCCGTCGCGAAACGCAGCTTGCGCGGACTCTAAGAAAAGATCTGCCCGCTCCGAGCTTGAGAGCACACGTCCTGTACCTGTGGTCCCACATGCTGCGCCGCCAAGAGCAATCCCCAGTAGTGAGGCATGCAGACTGACTCGAACCCATTTGATCATCTACCAAAGATTAAGAGCACTTAAGTGGCGTGTCAAAGTCGAAGCAGCGCAACACTCTCCAAATGATGAGTCTGAGGGAAAAAGTCGATTGAACCAATTGCCGCGATGCGCCAACCCTTCTTGACCATCCGTTGCAGATCCCGCGCCCACGCATCGACATCACAGCCGACCAGAACACACGCGTCCACGCCGAGACGCTTGAGGCCTTCTTGAATGCGCGAAAAGTCCTCACCGAGCCCCTCGCGAGGAGGGTCCAGAACGGCTCGCGCTGGTCGCACGCTGAACTCAAACTCAGAGATCCAGCGCGAGACCGGAGCGCGATGAAAGCGAAAGCGTTTTGTCACGTCCACGTTCTCACGAGGCGCACCGACGTCGACACAGTGGGTTTGTACGTAGCGATCCGCGATCGGCAGAGAGAGATTGCCGGATCCGCCGTAGAGATCATAGAGCACACCACCCTCTGGGAGCTTCGATGCGATCCAAGCACGGAGTTTGTGATTTTGAGACTCGTGAATCTGCGTAAAGCCTAAGGCAGAGGCATGCTTTTGATTCCAAGACTCATGCACTTTGCCGTGCGCATCTACGGCAAGCTCGACTTTGTACTCGCGCTCTCGGAAGAGGCCTTGCTGTCTCACCGCACTCCAAACCGCATTGATCTCGGGACGCGCGATCGGGCATGAGTCGATCGGTACCACGCGCTTGGAGCGTGGCTCAAGAAAGCCGAGCGTCCCTTTCTCTCCGCGCGCTTGGACTCGAGTGCGGTACTCCCAGACCTGCTCCGCAGGCATCTCCTCCCAAGGTGGAAGGTCCTCTACTCCCACTCGAGACAACGCATGCTTTGCTCCCTTTACTTTTGTTGACCACTGAAGTGCGTACGGAAGATGTTGCCACTCACACCCCCCACAACGCGTGAACACCGGGCAACGCGGATCGACTCTCTGGGATGAGGGCTCTAGAATCTCAAGCAGCTCGCCTTGCGCATAATTTTTTGAAGCTTCGACAATACGCACACGGACGCGATCTCCAGGAGCAGTATACTTTACAAACACCACGCGACCCGAAGGCTCGCGCGCAACTCCTGCGCCTCCGCGAGCGAGATCGGTGATTTCTAAAACGCTCTCCTCCATCAGTCCTCGCTTCAGTTTAGAAAATGAACCGCAAACGCGCCCAAAGGTCTAACGCGAGAAACGAGCTGAGCCAACGTCCGCCGTTGCGTTCGCCCTCTAACGAGTTAGACG
This sequence comes from Bdellovibrionia bacterium, assembly GCA_044352155.1. Lineage (GTDB taxonomy): Bacteria > Bdellovibrionota > UBA1018 > UBA1018 > JBILEK01 > JBILEK01. The sequence goes on along the minus strand of JBILEK010000023.1, from coordinate 15,288 downwards.
TATAGACACTGCCTCCGTACCCCAAAAGCGTGCTTTGGCTAGCCTGCGACTCCTGAGAAATCCGAAAACCTGCGCCCCCAAGCGTACTAGCATATCCTTGAAGCCCAAATCCGACGCGCTTTTTTGACCCCTGTGAAACAAGCGATTGGTACCCCACCGAGGCCTCAACGGCAGTTCGTCCGCGGTAAACCGCCTCTAAACTAAACGGGATCGCGTGGTCTGAGTAATCGAGCGCCGATCGAGTTCGAAAAGAAAGTCCCGATCTGTTTTGGAAAAACGAAACATTGGGGAGTCGTAATGCGCCGATTCGTGGATGCGAGACGTTAGGGTTTCCCGTCGCGACATAACGTACGAACGAGTAGAGATAGGACCACGTCGTCGAGCTTAAGGCGCCCGATACGATCGCCCCTGTTTTGTAATCCTGTGTCGATACCGAAATCCCTAGCGCCGCAAGCATGCTCTGCGTATTGGAAATGTCCCCTTCAAAGCCTCGCTCCGTGCTCAAGGCGTACTCGTAGGGGTCCTTTTTTGCGCGATAGTAGGCCAGAAGTTGATTGATGTGCCCGCCATTGGTGGCCACCTCGTCTTCCAACGCCTCGGCGAACATCATTGAGTTGTTCATGCCGCCTTGTCCGATCACAAGCTCCCAACCGGAAGGTGCTCGACCCGAGCTCCTGACACTTTGTGCGTATGCACCATCTCCATGTTTAAAAAGTCCAAGCATGAAAAAACTAAAAATCGAAGTGTGACTTCCGCCCCCGCTGTTCCACGTGTAACGAGGCGATCCCCCTTGGGCGATCATGCGGGTTCCGTGGCCGAGCTCGTGATTGGACACGAAAAACGCATACTGAGGGAACATCCACCCTAAGTGCATCCCCACTCCCCACGCGAGCCGGGTTGGAAACGTTTGCCCAACAAAGGTGCCATCGCTCACGCCATCGAAAAGCGTCATCCCGAGGTACTCCCACTCTAACCCAAAGCCCCACATCGCCCGGTTAGACGCAAGCATCGGGACGTAGGCTGAATCGATTGAGACGGACTTTACCCCTTCAAACTTTCCTGCCTTCGCAAACGGCATCACAAGGAGGAGAGAGACGTAAATGCATAGGATCCTCAACATCTCTTAAGTGTGCAGGAGAGTCACAAATAATGCGGAGCGTAATTTTTTACATCTTGTTCCTGGACCTGTCCCATTCTCCGATGCTACTCACTGGAGTCCCGTGAGTAAAAACATCCGCAACTTCTGCATCATCGCGCACATCGATCACGGCAAGTCCACGCTGGCTGATCGTCTGCTGGAGCGCACAGGCACTGTACAAAAGCGCGAAATGGAAGCCCAGTACCTCGACAACATGGATATTGAGCGAGAGCGCGGGATCACGATCAAAGCGCAGAGCGTGCGCCTCAACTATAAGGCCAAAGACGGACAAACCTACATCCTCAACCTCATCGATACGCCTGGGCACGTCGACTTTACTTATGAGGTGTCGCGCTCGCTTGCCGCGTGTGAGGGAGCGATCTTGGTCGTCGACGCCTCACAAGGGGTTGAGGCACAAACGCTTGCCAACGTGTTCATGGCGCTTGAGAACAATCTCGAAGTCTTTCCGGTCATCAACAAAATTGACTTGCCAGCGGCCGACCCCGAAAACGCCAAAAAGGAGATCGATGAAGCGATCGGGCTCGTGGACACATCACGCTCGGTGCTCGCGTCGGCAAAATCTGGAATCGGCATCGACGACATCCTCGAAGCTGTGATCCAGTACTTTCCCGCTCCACGCGATGCGGACGCGGAGCCATTGCGCGCGCTTATTTTCGACAGCTGGTACGACTCCTATCAAGGAGCCATGGCGCTCTGCCGAGTTTTTGAAGGTAAAATCACCAAAGGCATGAAGATCCGCCTCCACCACGTGGGACAGGAGTTTGAAGTCATTCGCTTAGGGGTGTTCTCGCCTAAATTTAGAGACGTCGATCAGATCGCAAGCGGCGAGGTCGGTGCGGTCATCTGTGGCATCCGCGAAGTCAAGTACATGAAAGTCGGAGACACGATCCTAGACGCAAGTAACCTCTCAACTGCACCCCTCTCCGGTTTTAAAGAGGTGAAACCGATGGTGTTCTCTGGGCTCTACCCGGTGAACTCTGACGAGTACAATGACTTAAAAGAAGCCCTCGAAAAACTCCAACTCAACGACTCTGCGATCACGTTTGAGCCCGAGACCTCATCTGCGCTTGGCTTTGGTTTTCGTTGTGGATTTTTGGGGCTCTTGCACATGGATGTCGTGCAGGAGCGCCTGGAGCGTGAGTACAACCTAAACCTAATCACGACGGCACCGAGCGTCGTCTATCACGTGCGCACGACCTCGGGAGAGGACTTGATTGTCGATAATCCCGCAAAACTCCCCGAATCCACAAAGATCGAAAAAGTCGAGGAGCCCTACATCAAGCTCACGCTCCACACACCATCCGAGTTTGTGGGTGCCGTAATCCAGCTCTGCACTGATCGTCGCGGTATCCAAGAAAAAATGGATTATCTCACCAAAGATCGCGTGACGATCGTCTATCAGATCCCACTTGCTGAGATGATGTTCGACTTTTACGACCGTCTCAAGACGATGACCAAGGGCTATGCCTCAATGGACTACGAGCTCTCAGACTACCGTGAGTCGAATCTCGTCAAAGTTGATGTCCTCGTGAACGGAGATCCCGTCGACGCACTCTCCCTGATCATCCACCGAGATAAGGCTGCAATGCGGGGACGAGAGATCGTTAAAAAAATGCGCGAGCTTATTGATCGTCAGATGTTTGAAATCGCGATCCAAGCCGCAATCGGATCAAAGATCATCGCGCGCGAGACGGTCTCTGCTTACCGTAAAAACGTGACCGCCAAGTGTTATGGGGGTGATATCTCACGTAAGCGCAAGCTCCTTGAAAAACAAAAAGAGGGCAAAAAGCGCATGAAACAAGTGGGCTCAGTAGAGATCCCGCAAGAGGCGTTCCTCGCTGTCCTCAAGGTGGAGTGATCTTGTCTTCGGTGACTGATTCTCACGGGGTTTCGATTTTAAAACGCTACCTCAAAACACTGATCCCCGTTTTTGCCGTGTCTTTAATGATTAAAGCTTTTGTCGGTGAGACATTTCGGATGCCCACCGATTTCATGCGCCCAAGCATCGAGCGCGGAGATCTACTTTGGACTTGGAAATGGCGCTACGCTCTGAGTGATCATGGTCTTCCCGCTCGAGGAGAGATCATCGTGTACTCGGAGAACGATGGACTGGATGGATATTTTATCCGACGAGTCCAAGGCCTCCCCGGGGATGAGGTTGAGATTCTCGCTGGAAAAATCATCCTCAACGGCCAGCCCCTCGAAGTGAGGGATCTTGATGCAAAGAGCTGCGGAAAAGAGCTTAATCACTCAGTCTGTGTAGGACTTTTACAGTTTCCAAAATCGCGTGTCCCCGAAGGCAAAGTATGGGTAGTCGCCGATCACCGTGGCGCTAACTCTGCGCGCCCACTTGCCGAGTGGGTCCACTTATCTCAGATTCTCGGGAGCACTTCGCGCGTGCTCCTCTCCACGCAGCTCAAAGGGCGAGTATGGAAAAAAATCCCCTAACCTTTCGTCACCTTCTTTTTGATCTTGATGGAACCTTAGTTCAGTACCGTGACGTACCAGTGACTCTCTCTTTTCTTAAGCGAGCGCTTCAAAAACTCACGCAACATGGTGGGCTTTTTCGAGCTCTTAAGCTCATGAGGATTGTTCGAAAATCGCTGCTGCAAGTCTCGCAAGGTGAGCCCCTCGATCGAAAAGCTGCGCGCACTCTTTCGCGGGAGCTCGGCGTCTCAGAGGAGCAAGCGGAGGCCATCTTGTGGGAGACGGTGCTTGAGATTTTTCCAAAACTAGAAAAATACTTTAAGCCCATGCCGGGCGCGCGTGAGTTTTTAGAATGGGCGAGCTCGCGCTACTCACTTCGACTTGCGACCAACCCCGTCTGGCCCCTTGAGATCATCGAGATGCGCGTGCGGTGGGCTGGGATCGACCCAAAAATCTTTAAAGAAGTCACACATGTTCGTCGGATGCACGCAACAAAACCTCATCCTGACTACTATGCGCAGATTCTCAGAGAAGCGCATCTCGTAGCTGGCGAGTGTCTGCTTGTTGGCAACGACCCCATCAACGATCTTTCGGCAACCAAAGTAGGGATCTCGGTTTTTTTACTCCGAGATTTAAAAAAGTTACGGAACTATCCCAAGCGTTCACGCCGTGCTCAAGCATGGGCAGGAACCTACGATCATCTCCGCTCTCTACTCACAGAGGAGTGAGTGGAAGTATCTTTGAACGGGCTTCGATCTAAAAGAGATCACTCAGTCTTTTGGGACACAGTTTAGAAAATTATTGAAAACAAAAGCATTTCGGCACCGAGGAAATCCTCTTTTCGTTCTCGGCTCTTAAAGGCAAACTTAAAGTCAACGGGAGAGCGGCACGTTTGGGGATCCACCGTTTGTGTGTACAGGTTTTTGTTTTAGTCGGGCTCGGAGCGACCGCAGCCTGTGCGCCAGTTCCTTACCTCGTGACCGATCCCTCATGCCCCATGCCGATCGGACAGGAGGCCACTCTCAGCGGCCGTTGGCAGGCTGCGCCCATTCCGCTAAGACTGAACGAGACTCCCGGGGATGCGTCTCGAAATTTCACAGCCGAGGAGCGCGCTCAGATTTATCAAGCGGTCCAGACTTGGAATAAGTTTTATGCTGAAGTACGTGGGTTCCCTGTCATCGAAACAGGTCTCCTTGACGATATCGCCACTGTTACGAGTGCGAACCCATCTGCTGATCTCTGCGCCTCGGGCTCCCTTGTTTCAGGAAAAAATTTTATTGGCGCAGTCGTCTTATATCGGCAATCTATTTGGCCTGCACAGTATGGATCGTCTGCGATCGCGATGACTTCCAGTTGCAAGATCCAGAGCACGTCGAGCTCTAATGTTCAGTTAATCAATGCACGAATCGAAGTAAATACGCAGTTTTTTCAGTTAAACTTGATCCCACTCTCCGACTTTGAAAGTGTCATTCTTCACGAAATCGGACATCTTTTAGGTCTGGGACACTCTTGCGCTTTCTCAAGTAAACAAGGCGTTCCCGGTTGCGTAGGACGCGTGGACCTGACCGAAGCGGTCATGTACCCTTATGCATCTTCAGTAAAACACGAACTCGCAGGCAACGATCGCGAGCGCGCGCAGTGCTTGTATTAACTCGGCGCAACAACCGCGAGGACTGGTGTACATTTAAACCTCGGTGAGTGCGCTTCAACCTTCCCACCTTTTGAGCACACGAGATCTCAGGGACTCCGATCTTCAAACTCTTTTTAAGGCTACAAAAAAGTTCAAGGGTCAGTCGAGCCCAGCGCTTCTCTCGGGCAAGACCATCGTTCAATGCTTTATCGAGAACTCGACTCGCACACGCAGTTCGTTTGAAACGGCCGTGCGCAGGCTCGGTGGAACGAACTTAGGTTTCTCAGCTTCAACATCTAGTTTAAATAAAGGCGAAAGCCTGCTTGATACTGCACAAAATATCCAAGCACTTGGAGCAGATGCAATCGTCCTACGTCACTCGGAAAACGGCGCTGCTCACCTCCTAGCTCGCGCGCTCGATGTCTCAATCATCAACGCGGGTGACGGGACACATGAGCATCCCTCGCAAGCGCTTCTTGACGCCTTTACTCTGCTTGAAGCTTTGGGCTCTCTCAAAGGGAAGCGCGTTTTGATCCTAGGCGACATCCTTCACTCGCGGGTGGCGCGATCGAATTTTCATCTCCTTAAAAGTCTCGGCGCTAAAGTCACAGTTTGCGCGCCCGGAACACTTCTTCCGCCGAGTGTTCAAACGCTTGGCGTAAGTGTCGCCTCTCGACTCGAGGATGCACTCGCAGAAACCGACGTCGTCATGGCACTACGAGTGCAGCTGGAGCGGCACGCCACACCTTTGCTCCCGTCTCTCGCCGAGTACGCGCGCTTTTGGGGGCTTGGTGCACAACGCTTGCGACTCTTAAAAAAAGGCGCGCTTCTCTTGCATCCAGGCCCAGTGAACTGGGGAGTGGAGCTGATGCCTGAAGCAAAAACCTTCGACGGCAACCTCATTTTGCAACAGGTAGAAAACGGTGTGTACATGCGCATGGCGATCCTGGGATGGCTTTTGAATCCAGAAGGAATGCGCAAAAATGTCTGAAGTGCACTCTGTTCTGATCCGAGGGGGGCGTATCTTTGACCCCGGTCAGGGTGTCGATCGTACGGGCGATCTTTTGATCGTGGGCGAAAAATTCTCTCTCATCGATGCTCCCGGAAAAATCCCCATCCAAAAAGCCGCACGAGTGATTGAGGCTAAAGGTAAGTGGGTGATGCCAGGATTTATCGATCTTCACGTACATTTGCGCGAGCCTGGACAGACGCATAAAGAAACGATTGCAAGCGGCACACGTGCAGCTGTTTTGGGTGGATTTACTTCTGTCGCGTGTATGGCAAATACCGATCCCGTCAACGACAGCGCGATCATCACGCGCCACATCGTCGAGCAAGCGCTGCGCACTGCAAGTTGTAGGGTCTATCCGATTGGTGCTTTAAGCCGGGGGCTTCAAGGGGAGTCGCTCGCCGAAATCGGCGGCATGATCGCCGAGGGTGCAATTGCCATCTCAGATGACGGTCGTCCCGTCATGAACTCGCTCCTCATGCGTAAAGCGATGGAGTATGCGCGCTCTTTTGGTGTGCCCGTCGTCTCACACTCAGAGGATCTCGCGTTAGCAAACGTGGGTGCGATGAACGAAGGCCCGATTTCGACCCTCCTTGGTCTCCCGGGAAACCCCGCAGCCGCAGAAGAGATTTTAGTCGCGCGCGAAATCGCGCTCGCGCGCCTCACGGGCTGCACGGTCCATATCGCGCACCTCTCAACTCGACTCGCTCTAGAGCACGTGAGACGAGCGAAAGACGAGGGCCTATCGATTACTTGCGAAGTGACTCCTCACCACCTCACTTTTACTGAAGCGAACCTGCGCGGCTTTGATGTGAACTTCAAAATGGCCCCTCCTCTGCGCACCGAAGACGACACGTCCGCTCTTCAAGAAGCACTTGAGAGCGGACTCATCGACTGCATCGCGACCGATCACGCACCCCACAGTCCCCTCGAAAAGGACGTCGAGTTTTGCTGTGCTGCAAACGGGATCACAAGCCTTGAGACCGCGCTTGCTGCCACGTTTGAGCACGTGAGAAAAAATCGCATTTCGCCCAAAGCCTGGGTCAAGGCGTTCACGAGCGGCCCTGCACGCGTGATGGGACTCCCTCACGGATCCCTCAAAAAGGGCACGCTCGCTGACGTCATCGTCTTTGATCCGGCGGCAAAGTGGACGTTCTCGGAGTCCCAGGGCTCACTGAGCTCTAACTCCCCTTGGATTGGAAAGTCCTTTGAAGGAAAAGTCACTCACACGCTCGTGGGTGGAAAGGTCGTCTATGAAGCACCGAAAACCGGGCGCGCTCATTCTTGAGGATGGCGAAATATTTGAAGGGTTTCTCTTTGGAGCGCCTGTTACTGCGCAGAGCGCGCAAAAAAGCACGCGTGACTTTGGATATGGAGAAGTCGTTTTCAATACCGGAATGACCGGTTATCAAGAAATTCTTACCGATCCATCCTATTTTGGCCAAATCGTGTGCATGACTTATCCTCACATCGGTAACACGGGCGTAAACAGTGAAGATGTCGAGAGCGAGAGACCCTGGTGTGCGGGATTTATCGTTCACGATTTTACCGAGAACCCGTCCAACTGGCGCTCCGAAGGCACGCTTGAGGACTACCTCACGCGGACAGGCGTTCCGGGGCTTTATGGCGTCGATACGCGCACGCTCACGCGTCATCTACGTACCCGGGGCGTGGTCCGTGGGATTCTGCTTCCGCACGATGAGCTCGAGCAGGCTCAGGCTCTCCTTCAAAAGCTCCCGCGCTTCGAAGGCCGTGACCTGATCCGCGAAGTGACTACGCAGAAACCCTACACCTGGCCTGCAACTCGCTCTGCGAAAGAAAAATACCGCGTCGTTGCAATGGACTTTGGCATCAAGCTTAACCAGCTGCGGCTCCTCGAAAGTCACGGCTGCGCTGTGGATGTGTTACCAGCGACCGCTACATGTGAAGAGATTCTTGCGCGCCAGCCTCAGGGCGTCTTTCTCTCCAACGGACCGGGCGACCCTGCACAAGCGACCTACGCGATCCGCACGGTGCGCGATCTCCTCGGAAAAGTACCAATTTTCGGCGTCTGCATGGGACATCAGATCCTTTCCCTCGCCTTGGGCGCCAAAACTTACAAACTCAAGTTCGGGCACCGCGGCGCAAACCAACCCGTTCTCAACCGCTTCAACGGCCGAGTTGAGATCAGCTCGCACAACCACGGCTATGCCGTCGACGCGAGCACTCTGCCTTCAGGCGTCTCTGTCTCTCACACCAACCTCAACGACCAGTGCGTCGAGGGTCTGACGGCCCCTGAGTACCGCGCGTTCTCAGTCCAGTTTCATCCTGAAGCTTTTCCCGGTCCAAACGATTCCGTGCTACACTTCGAACAATTCACGGAAAGCATGCGTACGGGCCATGTACCAAAAGTATCTTGAACCGATCATCGAAGAGTTCACCACCGGCGAGTACTACCGTGAGGTGTACAACGCGAAACACGAGTATTTTGAAAAGGCCGGGATCGTGTATGAGGACGACGGCGAGTTTGAACAGCGCATGTCGATTTTTATGGATTGGTATCTCTTCGACCGTGATCTCCCGGGCGTTGACCTCCCTCCAGTGCGTACTTATTTCAAAAAGAACAAAGATCGCTTCTCAAGCGAAGATCTCAACATCTACAAAGATCTCTGCACCACGATTCACTCCATCTTTCACTTAAAGCGCTACAGCTGGAACAAGAAAAATCTCGTGATCCAAGACTTGTTTTCAAACACTGTCCATAAAGTGCTTGAGCCCGAGATTTCGCACGGTTTTTCGCGTGGTGATGTCTTTGAGGCGAGACTGATCCCATTTAAGGGACGTTTTGAGTTTTCCCCGGGATTTTGCTTTCATCCTAAAGAGATGGAAGGTTTTATCCTCTCTGAGATCAAAAAGGTGCGCTATCAGGACAAAGCTCGGCACACTAAACTGATCCTCCAACTCTCCGCCATGAAGCTTAAGCACCTGCGCTTTCAGCACATTGACGTTAAACACATTTACAATTTTGAGTCCCGCTTCTAACCCTTAACCAAAACCCCAGTCGAGACGATTTAAGTTTTTTGATCCTCCGACCGATTAATACCTTTAGGGGGATTTATGCTCACCAAACTCAAATGGAAGGCGGCAAGCGTTTTCTTTGGCGTACATGCTGGGTTGTTCCTTGGGCTGTATGGAGTGTTTAAGCTCCAGGAGTCAGCCGATCGGTTTCATCCTGCGTTCCCATGGGTGCTCAGTTCTGTGATTGCTGCTTACTGCAGTTTTTGGCTCGCCTGTCTGTTTGTGTACGCGCCGCTTGCCCCGTGGATCACGCGCGTGCGTACGCTCATGAACTGGCGTCAATGGGTTTTAAGTGAGCTTCCGACTCTCATTGCCTTAGTGCCGATTGTCATCAAGCTGATCCAAGCCTGGCGCAGCAGTCATCCTCAAGGTGCCTCTTTTCCGTCGGATGTGAGAGATCTTTCTCAATGGCTTTCAAAAACCTTGGAAGCAGAGCTTCCCCCTCACCCTCATGTGCGCGCGATTCACCTACGCTCACGCAAACCGCGCGCCGCAACGCGTAAAGCGCGCAAAACAGCTTAAGTTCGAGTATGGTCTGGGGAGATGCATCCCCGGAAAATTTTAGTCATCAAGTTCCGAGCGCTCGGCGACACCGCTTTGATGTCAGCGCCACTGCGGGCGCTTGCGCATGAGTTTCCAAGCGCTGAAATCCATGTCGCTGTCACTTCGCGCTGGGCGCCCCTAGTTGAGAGCCTGCCCTCGGTTACAAAAATCTGGCCTTACACACGTCGCGAAGAGCACTCATCCCGCGCCAAAGCGATCGCCTCTTTAGGCCTCAAACTTCGGCGCGAGCGTTATGACTGGGTCATTAACCTTCATGCAAGCCCTTCAAGCGCGCTGCTCGCTTTTGCAACCGGCGCTCGTACACGGGCAATCCATTTCCACGGACTAAAAGATCGCAACCGTTACTCCACAGTCGACATTCCAGGAAAAGGAGTCATCAAACCTGCGATTGAGCGCGATATGGATACACTTCGTGCGCTGGGTGTTGATGTCCCAGAAGGACTGCTCCCCAGAATCGCGCTCACTCCAGAAGAGAACGAGTGGTCCCGTAACTGGATGGACGAGCATGCTCCGCAAGATCCCATTCTGGGTCTAGGGCTTGGCGCAAGTCGACTCACCAAGATCTGGCCACTGGATCGATTTGCAGATGTTGCTGCGGGTTGGATCGAAAAAACTCAAGGCTCTGTCGTCGTTTTCACAGGACCGGGTGAGGAGGGATTGCTCCAAAATTTCCGCCTCGCTTGCCAAGGAAAAGTTTCTCCTGAAAAAGCAGCCCAACTCATCTCTCCCCAAGGACTGACGATACGGCACCTTGCAGCCCTTCTCCAACAGTGTCGCGTTTACTGCGGAAACGATTCAGGACCAAAGCATCTTGCAGTTTCAGTAGGGACTCCAACGGTCACCCTCATGGGACCAGAGCACCCGTTTGAATGGCATCCCTACCCAGTTCAGTTACATCCGTATTTTTTTATTGAAGACCTCGCCTGCCGAAAAGATGCTGCCTTGGGATCACCTCCCTGGTGTGGCCTTGAGGTTTGTTCGGTCGAAGCCCATCAGTGCATGATGCGGATCCCTGCGCAAAATGTCCTCGAAACCTGCTTGAAAATCGGCACATGAGACTGCCTCTTTCTGTACTCCTGATCACTTACAACGAAGAGCACGTCATCACCCGAGCGCTCCAGAGCGTGTCCTGGGCTGATGAAATAGTCGTCATCGATGCCAAGAGCTCTGATCGGACGCCTCAAATTTGTCAGGATCAAAGTGCGCCTTGGGCTCCGAAAATGCGGTTTTTCTCTCAGCCTTGGGAAGGCTTCCGAAAGCAGCGCAACTTCTCACTCTCTCAAGCCTCTTATGATTGGGTTTTAATCCTCGATGCCGATGAGGCTTGCACGCCAGAGTTGCGATCCCGGATTGAAGAGATTCTCTCCACACCTGGAGGGCCTCCCAAAAAAGCTTACAAAGTCCATCGTGCCGAATACTTTTTAGGCAAACGTATCTGTTACGGAATCTGGAACCCAAGCTACCAAGATCGCTTTTATCATCGATCCGGAGTGGAGTACATCAATGACATTCATGAGTACCCACGTTATCCAGCAGATCCCGGCCGCATTCATGAATCTATTGATCACTGGCGAGACTTTGAGCCAGAAAAGTTTCTCTACAAAATGAACAAGTACACCACAATCGAAGCACGAGCGAGAGTCGATGCAGGTCAACGCACAAATGCGTTTCGATTGCTTGGCGCCTTTCCTGCGATGTTTTTAAAAAACTACTTCTACTACAAAGCCTATCGCGACGGTTTTCATGGGTTTGTGATCTCGCTTTTAGAGGGAGTTTCGCGTGTGGTGAGACACGTCAAGATCTGGCAGTGGAGCTTAAAAAAATGAAAGTCTCCGGATTTACACTCCTCCGCAACGGCGTCGAGTTTGACTATCCGTTTGAGGAGTCGACTCGTTCGCTCTTACCTCTAGTTGATGAGCTCATCATCAACGTCGGCTCGGGAACGGATGAAACTCTTCAGCGTGTGCGAGCTTTACAGAGAGAATCGGGCGGAAAAATCATCGTTTTCGAATCGGACTGGAAACTCGACGACCCTGAGCTTCGCAAAGGAGGGCAAATCCTCTCTGAGCAAACCAACCTCGCTCTTGAGCGTTGCTCAGGAGAGTGGTGCGTCTACCTTCAAGCCGATGAAGTGCTCCACGAGCAGGACTACGCCATTTTACGTCAATCTCTTGAGCTTGCGCATAAGGATCAAAGGATCGAAGCTTTAGTGTTTGATTACATCCATTTTTATGGAAGCTACGGCGTTCACCAGCGCACACGCAGCGCCTACCGCCGTGAGGTGCGCGCCTTTAAACGCGCGTCACTTGCTCGCAGCATTGGAGACGCACAAAGCTTTCGTAAGCCAGATGGGTCAAAACTCAGAGCCGTACGATGTGGCGCTCGAGTTTTTCACTATGGTTGGGTGCGCACTCCAGAGGCCATGCGATCCAAGACAGAGTTTATGGACTCGCTCTACCACGGAAGTGTGGGCCTACACACAGGGGACAACTACCGCTACAAAAAGGTCTGGGGCCTTCATCAGTACACAGGAACACATCCGCGCGTCATGCTGGAGCGCATTGCGCGTAAAGGCTGGAGCTGGGATCTTAAAAACTCTAAGCTTGCGTGGCGCCCGAGTGATGTAAAAAAAATTGCACTTGATGTTTTTGAGCGTGTCACTGGCATTAGACTCTTTGAGTACCGCTGTTATCAGCTGATTTCCTCTCGCGAGTTTCCTCCGCGTCCACTCGCTTCCATCTTGCTTGCCACTTATGAGATGCCCGTGCATCTGGAGAAAGTCTTAAGTGCTCTTGAGCGCCAGTCCTACGCAGAGTTCGAGATCATCCTCTGCGATGATGGCTCTGGCGATCGTACGCGTGCCGTGGTTGAAAGCGCACGAAGCCGGATCCAGCAGCGCATCGAGCACCTTTGGCAGAAAAACGAGGGTTTTCGCAAGTGTCGGATCTTAAACGCCGGTATCCGCGCGTCTCGAGGGAGCCTGCTGATTTTCCTGGACGGGGATTGCGTGCCCCATCGAGATTTTGTGCTCGATCACGTCCGCAGCTGGCGCGATGGTTTTTACTCAGCAGGACGTCGAGTAGAGGTAGAGGAACGATTCAGTCGCGAGATCACTCCAGAGGCGATTCGCTTAGGCATCCTTGATCGGACTGGGCTTAAAGTGATCTGCGCTAAACTCTCCGGACAAATCGACCACTTGCAGCGCACCTGGCGCATCCCCTATCCGTGGTTGCGCCGAATTCTGGGAATGCACAGGATCCTCGATCTCAAAGGCTGTAACTTCTCAGTCGATCGCAGCTCCATGGAGCGTATCAATGGATTTGACGAATCTTACGAAGGTTACGGGCGCGAGGACACTGATGTTGAGATCCGCTTGCAGCATGCGGGGCTGAAGATTCGCTCTCTTAAAGGGCTGGCTCTTCAGTACCATCTCTGGCACGAACGGCGCGCATTTACCCCCGCAAACGACGATCGTCTCGAACAGCTGCGAGCAAGCGGGAGAGTCCGTGCAGAGCGCGGTTTAACTTAAGCGCGAGTCACCGAACGTCCGCGCCCGACTCCGTAATACTCGAATCCCTGTTTCTCAATGCGTGCTGGATCAAAGACATTTCGGCCATCAAAGATAACGGGGTTTTTAAGGTTGCGCTTTAATGCTTCAAAATCTGGTGTACGGAACTCATTCCACTCCGTCACCAAAACAAGCGCATCTGCTCCCTCAGTCGCTTGAAGAGCCGATAAAGCATACTTGATCCGATCTCCTAGCACCTCTTGCGCGCGCTCACGGGCTACAGGATCAAAGGCGACCACGCGAGCTCCCATCCGTATCAGCTCCTCGGCGAGCGCGACTGACGGCGCTTCGCGCATGTCATCGGTGTTGGGCTTAAAGGCAAGACCCCAGAACGCGAAAGTCTTGCCCGAAACCTTACCGTCAAAGCGTGCCTGAATGTGCCTGAGAAGATGCTTTTTTTGACGTGTATTCGCCTTCTCGGCGGCTTCGACGATCCCTAAAGGCAACTCTGCGCTGCGTGCAGTGGAGACGAGCGCTGAAACATCTTTCGGAAAGCACGAGCCGCCGTAACCCACACCCGCGTAAAGGAAATGCTTTCCAATCCGCACATCTGTTGTCATGCCTTTTCGGATCTGCTCAATGTCACCACCGAGTGCTTCGCTTAAAACTGCGAGCTCGTTCATGAAGCTAATGCGTGTCGCGAGAAACGCATTGCACGCATATTTGGTCATCTCAGCTGAGACAGGATCCATGTGGAGGACCGGGTTGCCCTGACGCACAAAGGGCGCATAGAGCTCAGCCATTTTTTCGTACGCTTGCGCGTCGTGGGTCCCGATCACAACGCGATCGGGCTTCAAGAAATCCTCAAGTGCACTCCCTTCCTTCAAAAACTCAGGATTCGATACGACGTGAAGTGGGTGGTTTGTGAGTGCTGAGGCCCATTGCGCCACAGTCCGCGAAGTACCAATCGGCACCGTCGACTTGTTCACGAGGATCTTAGGCCCATTCATCGCGCGGGCGACGCTCTGAACTGCACTTTTGAGAAAGGAAAGATCCGGCTCTCCACTGGGGAGCGGGGGGGTTCCGACTGCGAGAAAAACAATCTCACTTGCTTGTACGGCTTCCGTGGTCGAAGTCGTGAACTGAAGACGCCCCTCTTTCACATTGCGAAGAACGAGATCTTCAAGACCTGGCTCGTAGATTGGGATTACGCCTTTTTTTAAGCCTTCAATCTTGCGTGCATCCACGTCCACGCACCAAACCGTGTTTCCCGCGTCAGCAAAGCAAGCACCGGCCACTAAACCAACGTATCCTGTTCCAATCACTGAAACTTTCATGTCCCGCTCTTCTTCCCAAAAAACGCGGCCTTATGCTAGCGTTTCTCACGCATGTCAGCCCCGATCCCCCTGAGTGTCACCCTCATCACATTGAATGAGGAACGTAATCTCCCGCGAACACTTAACGCTCTGCGCTGGGCCCAGGATGTTCTCGTCCTAGATTGTGGCAGCCAAGATCGAACGTGCGAGATTGCACGAAGTCTTGGGGCCCGGGTTGAGCACCAAGACTGGTTAGGATACGGGGCCCAGAAAAACCGTGCCCAGGCTCTGGCTCGGTTTGATTGGGTTTTAAATATCGATGCGGATGAAGTTGTAACTCCCGAACTTGAGAGCGAGATTCGATCGATCCTCGACCGAATCCCTGACCCTCGCGATGGCTTTGAGATCGCACGCAAGACTTTTTACTTGGGGCGCTGGATCAGACACGGCGGCTGGTACCCCAGCGCAGTCACCCGCCTTGCCCACCGAGCACATGCGCGCTGGAGTGAGCCTTCAGTGCACGAGAAACTCGAGGTTCCAGGTCAGGTGCATCGGCTGAAAAACCCGCTTCTGCACTTCACGTTCCGAGATCTTCAAGATCAAGTTGAGACCAATCTT
>JBILEK010000105.1:0-4560 GCA_044352155.1 Bdellovibrionia bacterium | reverse complement strand
GCCTCTAAAGAGTCCCTACCCGAAAACTGACAACGCTCACCACAAGAAGCTCGGTATGTCTTAACGACGAGGAGATCCCGAAATGAGAACAACCCTCTTCCTGACTCTCGCTTTAGCCACACACCCAGCATCTGCAGCGGTGATCAAAATCGACGGATCAAGCACCGTTTTCCCAGTTACGGAGGCCGTAGCTGAGGAGTTCCAAAAGAGTAAGAAAGGCGAAGTCCAAGTGACCGTGGGGATTTCAGGAACTGGGGGCGGTTTTAAGAAGTTTTGTCGCGGCGAAACTGACGTCCAAAACGCCTCTCGCCCAATTCTCAAAGAAGAGATGGAAGCCTGCAAGCATGCTCAGGTCGAGTATTTTGAGCTCCCGATTGCCTATGATGCTCTGACCGTTGTGATCCACCCTGAGAACAAGTGGGCCGAAACCATGACGATCGCGGATCTGAAAAAAATTTGGGAGCCCGAGTCGCAAGGCAAGATTACTCGTTGGAATCAAGTTCGCTCCGAGTGGCCCAATGTCGAGATCAAGCTCTACGGAGCAGGTGCCGACTCAGGAACGTTTGATTACTTCACGGAGGCCGTGAATGGAAAATCCAAGAAAAGTCGAGGCGACTATACTGCGAGCGAAGACGATAACACACTCGTGCAAGGCATTTCTCGCGACAAGAACGCATTAGGTTACCTGCCGTACTCCTATTACGAGGCAAACAAGAAAAAGCTTAAAGCCGTTGCAATCGATGGCGGAGCCAAGTCTCCAAAAAAAGGCGCCGTCTTCCCAAGCCGAGAGTCAGTCGAAGGGGGCGCTTACTTTCCACTCTCTCGCCCAATTTTTATTTATGTAAGCGCAAAAGGACTTACAAAAAAAGAAGTTCGAGAGTTTACGGAGTTCTACATTCAAGAAGGCGGAAAGCTTGCTGCCGAAGTAAAGTACATCCCTCTTCCGAAAAAAGCCTACGCGTTAGCTGCTGAAATCTTGAAAAAGGGACGCAAAGGCACTGTTTTTGGTGGTCACTCTGAAATCGGACTTAAGATCGAAGAGTTGCTCAAGCGCGAAACCCGACTATAATGAATGAATGAAGCGAATCACGGGAGCTCCTCGCTGAGGGAGCTCTCTCAACCCGCAAGCGCACTTGATGTACCGATGACCGCTCAACGCCTAAGAAAAAGGCGACTTAAGGAGCGGGGCATTGAGCTTGTTCTTTTTTTGTGTGCATTTGCTTCCGTGCTCACCACCCTTGGGATCTTAAGTGTTCTTGTCTTTGAGTCGATTCCCTTTTTTAAGATCATCCCTTTAAGAGATTTTTTAATGGGGACCGAATGGACCCCTCTTTTCTCAGAACCAAAGTACGGGATCTTGCCACTTCTGGCAGGAACTCTGGTCACAACCCTTGTCGGTCTCCTAGTTGCGATACCCGTGGGGACGGTGATCGCGGTGTTCCTAAGTGAGTACTGTCCTGGCCGCATCCGCGAAGTTTTAAAACCGCTTCTTGAACTTTTGAGTGCCGTGCCCACTGTAGTCTATGGCTATTTTGCGCTTTTGTTTGTGACCCCGTTTTTGCAGAGGATTTTACCGAGTCTGCCTGGATTCAATATGCTCAGTGCGGGTCTCGTCATCGGGCTAATGATCATCCCTTACGTGAGCTCTCTTTCTGAAGATGCTATGCGTGCAGTACCGGTAAATCTGCGCGAAGGCTCCTACGCACTAGGCGCCACTCGATTTCAAACAGCAAAAGGGGTCGTAATACCGTCGGCTTTTTCAGGTATCACGGCAGCTTACATCCTTGGGATCTCTCGTGCGCTTGGCGAGACCATGGTCGTTGCAATTGCGGCAGGCATGCAGCCCAGTCTTACTCTCGACCCCACCAAACCTGCGGCAACGATTACAGCCTATATTGTTCAAGTCAGCTTAGGGGATCTCCCTCACGGTTCGATCGGATATCAAACAATCTTTGTTGCAGGACTCACCCTGCTACTGTTGACCTTTGGGTTTAACGTCTTCGGTCATTACCTAAAAACAAAATACCGAGAGGTTTACTAAAGTGCGGAGCTTGGGAGCGCGAAAAAAATTCGATTCTGCATTTGCTGCTCTCAGCGTCTTCTGTCTGTGTTTTGCTCTTTTAGTGCTTCTCACTCTTGTGTCCGATCTTTTTTATAGGGGGTTTGATCGCATCTCCTGGAAGTTTCTAAGCTCGTTCCCTTCGCGCTTTGCAGATCAGGCGGGGATCCTCTCCGCCTGGGTCGGAACGATTCTCGTTATGCTAGTGACAGCAATTGCAGCAGTGCCGCTTGGGGTTGGAGCTGGGATCTATCTTGAGGAGTACGCGCCCAAAAACAGACTCACCACATTCATCGAGATCAACGTCGCCAATCTGGCGGGAGTTCCATCGATCGTTTTTGGGCTCATGGCGCTTGGTCTTTTTGTCTATAAGCTCAGCCTAGGTCAGTCAATCCTAACGGCCGGACTAACTCTGGGACTTCTGATCTTACCGATCGTAATTGTGGCTACGCGTGAGGCGCTTCGCGCTATTCCAGTGCACATCAGGGAGGCTGGCTATGCGTTGGGAGCGACTCGCTGGCAGGTGATCGCAGATCATCTTCTGCCTTATTCGATGGGAGGCATTCTCACGGGCGTTATCATTGCGCTCTCACGAGCAATCGGTGAGACGGCACCTTTGATTACGATAGGAGCACTAACGTTTATCGCTTTTCTACCAGCATCCCCACTCCAGACTCAGGCTCCATTCATTAACGCTGAATGGCTCAAATCTCCTTTTACAGTACTCCCGATCCAAATGTTTAACTGGGTCTCACGTCCGCAAGAGGAGTTTCATCTGAACGCCGCCGCATGTGGGATGATCTTGCTGCTGATCACTTTGAGCATGAACGGGGTGGCAATCGTTCTTCGCCATCGCTTTAGGAGCCGCATTAAATGGTAGCTCAAGAAGTCCCCCTAAAAGCTCGAGTTCAAAACCTAAATTTCTTCTACGGGCCTACTCAGGCCCTGAAACACATTTCGATTGAGATCCCCGAAAAAAAAGTGATCGCTTTGATCGGCCCGTCTGGATGCGGAAAAACAACGCTCTTACGCTGCTTTAACCGAATGCATGAGCTCTATCCGACTCATCGGCATGATGGAAAAATCACTCTCTTCCCTGATCAAGTCGATCTTTTAAGCGAGCAAGTAGACCCTATCGAAGTGCGCATGCGCGTGAGTATGGTCTTTCAAAAACCAAATCCTTTTCCAAAGACGATTTTCGAAAACGCAGCCTATGGACTACGCGTACGTGGGATTAAAGATCGCGCGCTCATCGCCGAGAAGGTCGAAAAGGCCCTACGAGATGCGGCACTCTGGGATGAAGTAAAAGACCGCCTCCATTCGCTGGCGTTTAACCTTTCCGGGGGACAGCAGCAGCGACTCTGTATTGCTCGAGCGCTCGCAGTTGACCCGGAGATCGTACTTTTTGACGAGCCCACCTCAGCACTCGATCCGATCGCAACCGCAAAAATTGAAGAGCTCATTAAAAAACTTCGCAATCAAGTCACAATTCTTATCGTCACTCACAACATGCAACAGGCCGC
Source organism: Bdellovibrionia bacterium (assembly GCA_044352155.1). Taxonomy (GTDB): domain Bacteria; phylum Bdellovibrionota; class UBA1018; order UBA1018; family JBILEK01; genus JBILEK01. Next base: position 978 of record JBILEK010000105.1, on the reverse strand, counting down.
TCGCATATCGGATCGGACTGCTTTTATGTACATGGGCGAACTTGTAGAGTACGATGATACACCTGTGATCTTCAAAACCCCCTCTCAGGAGCTCACTCGACGTTACATCTCAGGTGGTTTTGGTTGATGATCTTTTTGACTCTCGAAACTCCAAAGAACTCCGGCAAGGAGTGTAGTTTTGTAGTCGCGCACGGTGAGTGGGCTTTCTGTCGCGCGCGAAGAGAGGTAGTCACGCTTAAATGTTAGCGTACTCCAGAGTCGCTTACTCCAGGGAAACCAGTAGCCAAACGTCACCGTGTGTATTGCGGTGTCTCCAGGAGAGTAGGTGGGTGTTCCGTAGGCGTAGTTACTTGTCGAAGATGAGAGGAGATTGAGTTCGTAATAGATATTAAACCATGCTCTTGCGCCGTTGATCTTAAAAAGCGGGAGCGCAGTTGCGAGATTAAACTGATGATCTACTCCGCCGGTGGCACTGTAAAGTGGCGTGCTCGAGATCCACTGCATTCGTCCAATAGAGATTGGCACATTCACAACTAGACCAAGCTCGAGGTAGCCTAAGCGCTTTTGGTCCGCTACCGCCGCACTCTCATCGCCCGAATAGAAAGGAAGCATGTAGTTCAGGCGTGGGCCTACTTTAAAAAATGAGCTCTTGATTACGTAGGTGTTCAAGTGCTGCTTAAAAAACTCAAAGTCACCCTCCACCCAGCGCGGTACAATATACGGTCCAGTCGTATGCCCGCCATAAGCCGAGAAGGTGCGCATCACTCCTAAATCTAGAAAGTTTCCAGCCGCAGGATGTTTTAAAGAGTCTGCGCGCGCTAACTCGCCAATGAAGATAAGAAAAAACAGAGCTTTCTGAATTCTACTGAGCTTGCGGAGAGGGTCTTCGTCAGAACGAGGGGCATAAGCAGTTGCGTTAGAATTTTGTTGCGAAACGAAATTTTAACGAAAGGTAACTGCCCATGCCCCTGGATCACT
>JBILEK010000067.1:0-14887 GCA_044352155.1 Bdellovibrionia bacterium | reverse complement strand
CGCGAAGTCGCCGAGCGATCGCCGCAACTTCAAGCGCTCTCCAGCGCAGCAGCATCGCTTGATGTCGCCTGCGCGCTGGCTACGTTTGTAAGTGAGCCGGGGTGGGTGTTTCCAGAAATCGACGACAGTATGGAGCTTGAGATCGTTCGCGCTCGCCACCCTTTGGTCGATCGCGGAAGTGGCGCTTTTGTGCCTAACTCACTTCATCTCTCTCCGGAAACACGGCTAAGCCTTCTGATCACGGGGCCCAACATGGGAGGTAAGTCGACCGTCATGCGCCAGACTGCGATCTTGGTGATTCTGGGGCAAATGGGCGCCCCCCTCCCTGCAGAGCGAGCACGTTGGGGAGTGTTCACCAGTATTCACACTCGGATCGGTGCGCATGATGCGATTGCAAAGGGTCAAAGCACGTTCATGGTCGAAATGACGGAGCTTGCGGCGATTTTAAGTTTCGCAGATGCACGCTCGCTCATCATCCTCGATGAGATCGGTCGCGGGACCAGCACGTTTGATGGGATGAGTGTCGCTTGGGCGACGCTCGAGTGGATTCAACGTCAACTTCGCTCGCGAACTTTGTTTGCAACCCACTATCATGAGCTCACTGCGCTGGCCTCTACTCTGCCAGCCCTCGCCAATGCACACCTCGCTGTCGAGCACTCGCGAACCCAATCCGGAGTGACACTCCGTTTTCTCTACGAACTCCGCGACGGACCCTCAAGCGAGAGTTTTGGAATTCACGTCGCGCAGCTTGCTGGACTCCCAAAACCAGTGATCGATCGTGCCTGGCAGGTGCTTGAAACTCTCGAATCCGAGCGCCCTGAGGATCGCGCGAGTGCAGAGCAACTTTCGTTGTTTGAGCCTAGGACTGCTGAAGAGAAGCCCCACCCAGTGCTCGAGGAGCTTCAGGGCGCTGACCTTAACGCGATGACTCCGATTGAAGCACTGAATTTTTTGGCGCAACTTCGGGAAACCGCTCAAAAACGCTCCGGAGCGTCCGCTTAAGCGCTGCTCCGGCTGCAATCTCTCCTGCGTCCCCGAACACGGCAGTCAAAGGGATCCATCGACATTTTTTGGGGACTTTTTGAGAGACTGACGCACGATACACTTGCGTACGTCGTGTGATGGAATGACGAGTGACGACGTGCTGAGTTTCGACTTGTCCGATTTCTCGCGCTAAGCCCGCACACTCAGGGCCGGGCAAATCCCACATCCCTGAGCGCCACTTGCCCGCTTCGATCTGGACGAGCAAAACCTCATCCTTTCGATTCAGCAGACAGATACGCTCTTCTTCGACCAAGACTCTCTCTACTCGCTTTTTGGGTTTCGGATACTGAAGTACGACGTCTCGCGCTCGAGCCTGACACTGGTGTTTCAGTGGGCACTCATTGCAGTGAGGATTTTTTGGAGTGCATACCAGTGCACCGAGCTCCATGAGCGCCTGATTCAGAACCGACGGTGAGATCCCGCGTCGGTGCGCTTCCCCAACCCACCTCTCGGAGTGGGCCCAAACCCTTTTGGGCTCGCGAGGCAAGCAATACAAACGCGAGAGCACGCGCTCAACGTTTCCGTCAACGATCGCTGCCACTTGTCCCAATGCAATCGAAGCGATCGCGCCCGCGGTATAAGGACCAACCCCTGGGATCTCAAGCCAAGCCTCTCGATCCTCAGGCCAGCCTTGTGCGCAGATCTGCTTTGCTGCGCGATGCAGGTTGCGCGCGCGCGAATAGTAACCCAGACCCTCCCAAGCTTTAAGCACCTGCGCCTCTGAGGCCTGGGCCAGCTCCCGAACGCTCGGAAATCGCGTCATGAAGCGCTCAAAATAAGGCAGCACCGCGCGGACCTGGGTTTGCTGCAGCATGATTTCAGACACCCAAACTCGATAAACGGTTGGATGCTCACGCCAGGGGAGTGCGCGCTTTCTGCGCGCAAACCAGATCGCTAGAGCTTTGACATCAGTCTGCTGCTTGCCCATGCCCCCCGTGTTCTCCCATAATCAAGGAGGAAATCGCAATGGGAAGCCTCTTTGTCACAGCTTTGCTCACCTCCGGGATCGCCTTAGGCGCTCCCAAGTATACCGTTGTGCTTGATCCCGGACATGGGGGAGCAGATCACGGAGCCATCCATCAAGTCGGCAGCAAGCGGTTTTCCGAAAAAGACATCACGCTCGCGCTCGCCACTGAGGCGGCGAAGTTTCTCCGCGCCCAGAGCATTCAAACCATCCTCACTCGAAAAACAGACCGCGAAGTCCCCCTCCCCGAGCGCACTGCGCTTGCAAACCGACTTAAAGCAAACGTTTTTGTATCCATCCATATGAACTCCTCCTCCCCGATGGAGCAGGGACGAGCTGAGGGGTTTGAGACTTACATTCTGAACACTGCAACCGATCAAACCTCAAAGCGGCTTGCTGATTTAGAAAACTCAGTCCTCCCGAGCTCGACTTTTGCTCAGTCTGGAGGCGGAGGGGATGTCGCCTTGATCCTAAAAGACCTCCAGCTTGACGCCAATCTTGGCGAAAGTCGAAAACTAGCCTGCGCAGTGCAGAGTCGCTTGGTCGAAATGACGGGTCAAAAACAAAAAGACCGTGGCGTCCGCCAAGCGCTGTTTTACGTGCTCTTGGGTGCGGACATGCCGAGCGCTCTCATTGAGGCGGGCTTTCTCAATCACGCGAAAGACCGTGAACTCGTCACCACTCCCGTGGGACAAGCTCGAGTGGGGCGCGCCATTGGACTGGCGATCTCTGAGTTTTTGAAGCGCAAAAACCAGCCTCACTTTCAAGCTCAGCTAAGCAGGTGTAAAGTTCTTTGACAGCACCACGTCTGTCGACTCGACACCCAAGAGCGTCGTAAATCAAAAAATAGCCAACCATTTCAAAGCATTGCTGGGTGCGGTCCCCTGATGTCTTTTTTGACGCGCCTGGCATATCGGTTGCTTTTCTCTCAAGGGAGAGCAGAGCGCTTCTCGGATGAGGCGCCTGTAAACAGACCAGACGAGAGAGCGGAGGATAGTATGATGAATCGTGTAATGTTTAAGCGCTTAGGACTTCTCGTAGGAGTTCTAGCTTTGGCGCTCAGTGGCTGCGGAGGCAGCAAAAATAACGGAAACCCCGGCGGTTTAGGAGGCGGATTGGGAACTCAACCGATCCAAGGCTGCATCCCGATCACCAGCGTCGTGGGTTTCGTTGGAAACCAAATTCAACTCGATACCTATAACTTGCGTGGTGGCACGATTCCTTATGTCGGCACCGTTGGACAGATGGGGCTCTCAGCGGGAGCCGCAGGGGGTCAGCTCCAAAGCTCTGGACCCTTCGGGAACATCAGCCTTCAAGCGCAACAAACGCAGTACGGTGTTGGCAATATTGCAGGCGGTGTTCAAGCCAGCGCGCAAGTGATCCAATACCTTCAGAACGTTTGTCAGTATGGCGGTCAGCCTTTTTGCCCACAACCCACGCAACAAGTCTGCGTGAGTAACGTCGCAATCGATATGGGCATGTACAACGGTCGCCTTTACGGCAACTTCTACTTGTATCTCAACGGCACACAACACGGTTACGCTCTGACCTTCTCGATCTAACCGACCTGAAGCGACTGAAATCCCCTCTTCGTTACAGGAGCGGATCTGAGGCGAGCGTGATTAAGCGAAAGCGGAAGTAGCTGTGAAGAGTTCGGGCCCGTTTCATTCTGTAGAGGTGAGGCCCACACCAAAATGCGAACGCAGAAGTAGTACAAAGTCACCCACGCTCACATTCTCGATCCGATCCCTCTCGCACTTATGCTTCGATCTCGTGAGCCAAGCGCGAGTCTCTCCGAAGGGAGCTCCCAAAGACTGGGGGCTCCCTTCGCCTTTTTCTGAGCGAGTCTCGTTTAACTCCGGATCAAAAGCCGGTGCACTCCATAACCCACGGCCAAAGCTCCCAAACCAAGCGCCATAGCCCAGGGGTAACTTGCTTTTTCTTTTGGGATCACAAAGTAAGGCAAAAAAAAGAGCAGCGAGATCGGCACCGCAAGCGCGATCGAGCGCCCGAACTCCCAGAGTTTTTGAGGGTCGCGGTACTCAAGGTAGTTTAAAGACAGCGTCAAAAGCGAAGTGACCGGAAGCGCAATCAAAAATCCCGCAAGTCCTGGCTTTTTTCCGGCAAGCCACGACATCGATGTGATCATCGCAACTGAAATCGCGATCTTAATCAGCTGCAGCGTCATCGCGGCAGAAGCCCCATCCGCTCGTAAACGCTCGCTCTTTTTCGCTCAGCACGAGCACGAGCGCGATCCGCTCCCTGACGCAAGATCTTCTCAATCTCAGACCTTTCTTGCGCAAGCTTGAGCGCGCGATCGCGCACGGGCCCCAAAAGCGCGATGACGGCTTCGGCCGTCTCGAGTTTCAGATGCCCGTACTGTTTGCCTTCAAACGCAGCCACCACATCCGGGACCGTGCGTGAAGTGCAAACAGCGTTCATCGTAAGAAGATTTGAAACTCCAGGCTTTTTCTCCGCATCAAACGCAATGACCGTCTCTGAGTCCGTGACGGCGCGCTTGAATTTTTTTAAAATCTCATCGTTTGAGTCCGTCAGAAAAATCGTCCCTCCCGCGTTCTCTGCCGACTTCGACATCTTGGAGGTTGGATCAAGGAGATCATAGATCTTTGCTCCCACGGGCGGGATGTAAGGCTCTGGAATTTTAAAAAACCCCTCCCCAAGCATCCCGTTCATGCGCATCCCAAGATCCCGCGCGAGCTCTAAGTGCTGCTTTTGGTCCTGACCGACGGGAACAAGCTCCGCATCATAGAGCAAAATATCCGCTGCCATCAGAACGGGGTAACTAAACAACCCCACACGTTGACCTGACTTTTCGCTCTTTTCTTTAAACTGGGTCATGCGATTCAGCTCACCCATCATCGTCGAGCAGTTGAGCACCCAAGCAAGCTCCGCGTGCTCAGCAACATGCGACTGCACAAAGACAGTCGAGCGCGAGGGATCTACGCCAAAAGCAATGCAAACTGATGCGGTCTCAAGAATCTGCCTCCGAAAACTGTCCGGATCCTGGGGGACGGTGATCGCATGTAGATCGACTACCGAATAAATGCAATCGTACTGGTCCTGGAGAGTCACCCAGTTTCTGAGCGCTCCGATGTAGTTTCCAAGCGTCAGCTTGTTGGTCGGTTGGATTCCGGAAAAGAGTGTTTTCTTGCTCATATTCCAAAGACCTGACGCGCCAGCGAGAGAGCAAACTGGGTTGCTCCCAAAATCGGCACCCGCAAGAAAGAAAGCGCTCCGGTAAAAATCAACGCCATGAAAATAAAAAACGAATACTGCGCAATGGACTCATACTTCTCCGCGGCCTCACCGGAGAGAAAGCTCTGCACCATCTTACTGCCGTCAAGCGGAGGGAGTGGCAGCAGGTTAAAAAACGCGAGCGAGAAATTTACAACAATCGATCCCTGAAGCATCGCAAGCAAAGGCTCGTACAGGTAGAACTCAGAGCTCACGAACGCCACCATCGCTCCAAGCGCCATGGCTGAGACCAAAGCGAGCACGATGTTCATTCCGGGGCCCGCAGCAGCTGTCGTAAACAGACCTGCGCGAAAATTTCTAAACCTCTCTGGCCGAATCGCAACCGGCTTTGCCCACCCAAACAAAACGGGCGACCCCAAAGCCATCATCGAGATCGGCAGCACTAATGTGCCCATCACATCGGTATGAGGCATCGGATTAAAGCTCAGCCGTCCCTCATCTTTTGCGGTCGAGTCACCCCACCGATTGGCAACCCACGCGTGCGCTACTTCGTGAAAGACGAGTGCAATCATGAAGGGAGGAAACTGGATGGTCAGAAGCTGTAACCGAGAGAGAAGATCTTCCATGGGCTCACTTTCCGCGCGGATGGTAGCGCGCGTGGGTTTGTTTTAAATGCTCAGGCGTCACATGGGTATAGATTTGTGTGGTCGAGAGATCCGAGTGCCCTAAAAGCATTTGAAGAGAGCGGAGATTCATTTTGCTCTGCAGCAGATGCGTCGCAAACGAGTGCCTTAACCCATGCGGCGAGAGTGACTCAGGAAGACCCGACGCTCGAGCGAGTTGCTTTAAAATCCTCCAAAACGATTGCCGAGTGAGCGCAGTGCCGCGGGCACCCAAAAAAACGATATCTCCCTTTGGTCCTAAAGCTTGTCGATCCTGCTCAAGATAGCGCGAGAGCTGATCTCCGGCTTCGGGCGCAAACGGGACGAGCCTTTCTTTGCTTCCTTTGCCGCGCACACGCAAAAAACCACCTCCCAAATCGATGTTCTCAAGCCGTAACCCGACAAGCTCCGAGACGCGCAATCCGGTTGCGTACAAAAGCAAAACCAAAGTTCGATCCCGAGCGCGGAGGGAGTCAGCGATTTTTTCAGAGTACGGAAGCCCTCGCGCCGCCGCCTCTAAAAGACGCTCCACTTCGGCAATCGAAAGCACCTGGGGAAGTCGCGCCCGCAGACTGGGTGTCTCAAGGAGCTCCGCAGGACTGACTCGCAACTGCAGCTCGAGGCAACAAAACTTAAAAAATCTTCGAATTGCGCTTGTTTTCCGCGCAATCGAGCTTGCCTCCATCCCTTGATGAGCGAGCTCAGCAAGATACTCCTCACACTGTGCAGGAGTGATCGCGCTGATCCTGCAGTCCTCACCGAGCTTTCGAGCCAACTGCATGAGATCCCGACGGTAGGCCGCAACTGTGTGGGGGGAGGCCCCCGAATCGAGCCGCAAAGACTCCAGATACCGCGCCAAAGCTTGAGAAAAGAGGGGGCCCATTTTGAGTGACTTTATTGTACCAGATGGAAAGTTTTATATGCTTTGCGTTAATCTTGACTGTTTTTGGTCTGGGGCCCCTTGCCATGCCCCGAGGTTTCGATATGATGCCCGGAAGAAGGGGCCAGAGATTTGACATCCTCCAACGCGCGCATCCCCATTACGCTCCGCCTTGAGTCCTTTGAAGGGCCGCTCGATCTGCTGCTTTACCTGATCCAGAGCCATGAGCTGGATATCTCCAAAGTCTCACTCTCAAAGATCACGGATCAGTACCTGATCTACGTCCGTTTGATGCAGGAGCTCGACTTCGACATCGCGTCCGAGTTTCTGGTGATGGCTGCGACCCTCATCCACTGGAAGAGCAAATCCCTCCTCCCCGTCGATCCATCCGAACAAGCGCAAGCTACGGACGAAGATCTACCGCTGAGCCCAGAGGAGCTGCTGCGCCAGTTGCTTGAGCACCAACGTTTTCTTGCTGCGGGCCAGGACTTGGCTCAACTCCCGCGACTTCACGAGGACGTATTCACCCGCTCCAACGCCAAGCCCCCGATCGAGCGCGTTTGGCGCGACATGAGCGTGTCGGATCTCACACTTTCGATGCAGGACACGCTCGTGCGCGCACACAAACGCAAGCGCGTTCTCAAAAAAGAGACCGTCTCGCTCTCGACCAAAATCGCGGAATTCTCGGATCGCCTTGAGATCGGAGCCCTCACCTCCATCAAGCAGCTTCTCTCCATGAGCCCGTCTCGACCAGAGATTGTGGTCACCTTTCTTGCGTCGCTTGAACTCGCGAAACTGAAAAAACTCAAAGTCTTTCAAGAAGGTGCGTATCAAGAAATCTTCGTCAAACTGATCGAAAACATCCAAGGCTTAGCACAAGCTTGGTCCTCGGAGTTTGACGAGAAAATGGCCGCAGTCGAGCAAAACGCCAGCGCGCCCGTAGAGTCCGTCCCCGCGGAGCTAATCGTGGCGTCAACTGAGTCCGCACCGCAACATCTGGAGATCACGTCATGAGCGAAAAAAAGAATCAAAAAGCCTTAAGCCGCGAAGAACTTCTCAAACTCGCGCGCGAAGAGTGGGCCGCCGATGAAGGTACGCCTTCCCCAGGTGCCGTGATGATCTCCGATCCCTTCCAGATTCGGACACACGAGATCCTCGAAGATCAAGAGAGCTCCGATGAGCTTGATCTCGATCGCGACCTCGACGACACAGAAGGGGCTGTACAGATCAGCGAAGAGCAGATCGCTGAGACGGATCGCAAGCTCGAGCGCCTCTCTCAAGCCATTGAGCAAGAACAAGAGCGCCAACTCAAGGCACTCGAAACCGAAGTGAACGAAGCGGACGCTGAGTTTAACCCCGAAGAAGAGCTCAAGCGTCAGATTGCCGAGGACCAAGCGCTCGAAGCCGAGATGAAAGCGCGCGACTCTGAGCAAGAGGCTTCGCTTGCCTTAAGTGCCCCAGCCGATATCGCAGAAACTCAGTCCTGCCTTGAAGCGCTTCTGTTTCTTGCCGATAAGCCTCTTTCAATCAATAAGTTACGTGACCTCTTGGGTGAGGACTTCGATCAGGAGCTCTTAAAGCCTGCAATCGATGGACTCAAAGAGCGCTACGCCTCGGTTCACCATGGCATCGAGCTCTGTGAGATCGCGGGGGGACTCCAGTTTCGCACGAAACCTGGCCGCGCCGACTATGCGCGCAAGCTCGCCAAGGTTCAGACCCACAAGCTCTCCAAAGGCGCCATGGAGACTCTCGCTCTTGTCGCCTACCGTCAGCCGATTCTCAAAGAAGAGGTCGATAAAGTCCGCGGTGTGGACTCTTCGCATTTTATCCGCGGTCTAATGGAAAAGCGCCTGATCCACATTTCGGGCCGCTCGGAGCTTCCGGGCCGACCGATGCTCTACTCGACGTCGCAGGAGTTTCTTGAAGTTTTCGGGCTCAGGAGCCTAGAAGATCTCCCGACTTTGCGCGAGATCGAGAGCCTTGTCCCGAGCTCAGAAGTCGGTCAGAACGAAGAAGATCCGCGCGTAAAAGAAATGCGCCGCCTCGTGAGCCAAATGCATTCGAGCTCGGCCACCGAGCAGCTCGAGTACAACCCGAACGAAGACGAAGTCATCCTGAGCGAGATCCGTGAGAAGGTAAAATCCATCTCTACGACCACACCGTACCTCGAGTACCAAGAAACGCTCGAGAAACTCCAAAAAGACGGCTCGCTCCCAACCGAAGCGATGGCGCTTGCGGAAGTATGGAATGGCGACGAGCAGCTCCTCTCCGAGCACCGCATTTCGAAGGAAGTGCGTGCACTCCGCAAAACGCAAGCCGTACCTCTCCTGGATGTTTGGCCCGAAGAAGTCCGTCTGAACGTTTCCGTGGAAGAAGCGCTCGAGCTTAAACTCCGCGATCCCGAGACCCCTCACGCTCCCTTGGCAAGCGAAACCGAAAGCACAGAGCGCACGATCGCGCCTCAGTCTCACGAATCGCTGCCCCTCTAAGGGCACATGGACCGTCCCGCGCTCTCCCGCATCGTCGAACTCCCGCTCAATGCGCTGCTCGAGTGCGTGCTGAACGGGGGCCTGTCGCTGCGGGAGGAGCTCTACGCCCAGATCCTGATCGCGTACCACCAAGGCAACCTCGACGAGCTTGATCGACTGCGCGACAAAGTCGACCGTCTCGAGTTCTCCGATCGAGATACACTGCTCGCACTCCTTAAAGCGCGGCGCGAGATCCGTGCACACCAGGCGAGTGCCGAAACAATCGCACCCCTCCTCAACGTTGAAGCGCCAGAATGGAAGGGTGAAGCGCGCTTCATCGCCGCACTCGCTTACGCCCCGCTAAAAAATCCCAAGCAAGCGCGCGCGCTGTTTTTGGATGCCGAGCATGCCTTCCTGCAAAGTGGCTCACCAAAAAAGGCGCTAAAATCTGCCTTCAACGCCGTCGTCGCCGAAACACAAATCGACCCCGAGTCCAAGAGCCTCGTCACGGATTACTCGCGACTTGCCAAGCGTGCGCTCGAACTCCAAGAAACGAGTGTGGCTGGACAAGCCTTTCAAAACATCTCGCGTGAGCTGCAGAAACTCGGCGCATTGCGAGTCGCACTCACCTTTGCGCACCAGGCGATCGAGTGCTTGGAGCCCGAGTCCGGCTCACTCAACCTCTTCCACGCGCTCGCACACCGAGCTCATGTGCTTTTGGACTCGGGCTTGAACGAGGAAGCTCAGCTCGACTACGAGCGGTGCGCCGCTGCGGAGTTCAAAGAGATTCGCTCTGCGCTTGCGGTTGTCGATCTTTTGCGGGGAGCCCTCACCGACTTTCCGGATGATCTCCGAGCGTCTTTGACTTCGACCTGGACTGAACGGCTGAGCTTCTTTGAGGGCAAAGCCACGCCGCCTCCAAAAATCGGCGATCTTGAAAACACACTGCTCGCCGAACTTGCCTCGGGTCCAAAAACCAAAGAGGAGCTCATTGCCGTGCTTTACGGTACGACCTTGGCCTCGGATGTGTTGGAAAACCGATTTAAGAATCTCTTGAACCGTGTGCGCACGCGGCTCCCCGAGCTCATCGTTCTCGAAGAGGGTGCGTACCTTTGGATCGATCGCTAGCTCCTAGCGAATGACTTTGAAAGTTCCAGAACACTCGCCCGTCACGACGATAAAATTGCCTTCAGCCTTGTAGAACCTCTGGGTCGTGTCGGGCATACCTGGAAAGGGGGGACGTCGCTGACGGCCCACACACTTGCCGTTGCTTTGAACCACTTCAATCTCTCGAATAGACGCTCCCGTATCACAGCGCCCAGGTTTATAACGGTTCATTGGGCCACGCTCGACCGAGCAGGTGTACAAGTCTCCGGTCGTCGGATCCGAGGTGTCTCCACCGCGGCAATCTTCGGTCTCAAGCCCGTAGGTGACACCCAACGCCCCATCGGCAGAATCGAGCGTGAGAAACGCATCCTGCGAGGCATCGCCTCGGAACAAGCGCAGATCAAAATCGATATTCAAAAGGAGGTCTTTTCCACACGTATTGGGGAGACCTGAAGCTGGGACCTGAGCAGAGTGTTGGAAGTTGTCTGCACGGGCGGACTCTTGGGTGTCTTGATTGAACGAGGTACGCTGAGTGCGGGCAATCCTGAGATGCGTTGGAAGCCGCGAGAAGTCCTCACCTTGTCCGAGGTAGCGATGGGTTACAATGAGCGTGGCTGCCGACTTCGGGCCAACGGAATAAAATCCTCGGTAGTCCCAACGTGTCAGCTTAAGACGCTTTCCAGGGACCACCTCAAGCGGGACGGTCATCGAACATTTTCCGGTGGCCTCGTTGTTGGATGAACTCGCCGGCACTTGGATGGAAGTGTTGGAGAACAAGATGGTGAGCACACTGGAGTCTGGTGCCAGAGCAAAGGACACTGTCTGAGGAGAGCAACTGCGGCCGGATACGATTGGCAACCCAAGACGAACGTCTGAGGCTTGAGCCCCAATTGTGAACAACGCGGTCAGCACTACGAGAGCACGCATACACACCTCCAAACCGCGGAAAGAGATAACACGCCGCGATGGATTTGGGCACGATCGGAGGAGGAGTCGAGCTAAGAATGTGTTTGCTCCTTTGAAACTGGCCGCATCGATTGAGTAAGCGCCGATCAGGGTCTCACTTAAGAACCTGAATTAAATAACTTTTTACCCGCCCTGCACAACCACGAAGCATCAGTTCGCGTGAGAGTGACCGCGACCCGCGGGAGTGGCTCTCCGGAGAGAGATTTTTCCTGTTCTTACTCAATGGATGCGGCCAGTTTTTGCGCAGCCCCGACTAAGTTTTGCACACCCGTATCCAAAAATGGCGCTAACTCCTCCTAACTCCAAAGCATTCAAAATCCCCTGCAAAGTATTGAAAAAGAGAGAAGGCACTGCATGCGTCGATTCCCTTGTTTGCTCCTGCTGATCCTTGGCGTTAGCCCCGTGGCTCAAGCGGCCTCATGGCTCCCGTGCCCCGAAAACGCACAGCCTGTGCGCGAAAACTATCTCCCGGACCAAGATGGGGCGTACTGCCTCGTCCCAAATGGATCCAACCCCATTGATCTCGCAGACCCGAGCGTCGTGCGCATTGGTGAGACCTACTTTGCAGTAGGCACAAACGATGATGAGTGGGTCGCGAACTTTCGGATCTACCGATCCACGGATCTTGTGCGTTGGGAGCCCCATAGTCGCATCTTTTCGCCGAACGCCAGGATCGATCGCCCCGGGTTCGCTCCGATGATTGCCCTCAATTCCGGAAGACGCTTTTGCGATCTATGGGCGCCTCAGCTCACGCTCGTCCCAGGAGATTCGAGCCAAATCTATTTGAGCTTCACTGGAGTGGAGGACGGCGCACTGGAGACCTGCGGAATCCAGAATGTCGGCGAACGCTTGGGATACAACTCCGTCTTTCGGAGCTCCATTCCGACGGCACAGTTTCTACAGGGTCAACACTTTTGGGATGTATTCGATTATGGATATACGCCGCAAAACGCGCCCATCGCTCCAAATGGATCGAATCTTCGCTTTGATGGAGGAGTGAGCACGAGACGCATGATTCCAACGACCACCTCACGCGCCCGCATCGGCAGACAAAACGGGCAACTTCAATACTCCAATGGACGTCTCTACGTACGCGGACGCTCACGAAATACGGCCATTGGGATTGATGGATTCGTGTACTTTGATCCGCTCGAACGAAACAGGCCCTATTTGATGTACAACTGGTTTGATACCGCGCCTCGAAGCGCGAACTTCGGCCAACAGATCGCTGCGATGCCCTTGCTCAGCGATCTACTGAGGCTCGACTTTAACGGAACTCTCTTTCCACTCTTTCACAAAGAAAACAGCACCAACCGCATCGCGTGGAACGGATCGTGGCTCAACAACGGCCGCTACGGACCCAACGGGCCACTCTGGGGATCCTACGGTGTGGCCGAGGGGGCCGCGGCCTTCCACTACAACAACCGCACCTACGTCATCACGAGTCGCAACACGTTTGATGGACCGGCCTACGGCATGTACTACCGATACGGAAATCCAGGGCAAAAACTGCGCGATCTTTCGCTCTCCAATTGGGCGAATGTCGGAACTCCCGAGCGCGTCCTCGTGCAAAGCTCCAACCGTACACTCAACGGAGGAGCCTCCTATGGCCACGGAGAAGTGTTCATCGGACCGATGGGGCGTCCCTACCTCGTTTTTCACAAAAAGCTCCCCGGTAGCGTCCGACGGATTTTGTTCTTCAAAGAGCTTACGTTTTTGCCAGATGGCTCCATTCGAGCGCTGACCGACGCACCGAACACGGCACCCAGCGACAACGTCGACGCGTACCTTGTTCCGCGTCCCTGGACGCCTTAGGGCGCGGGTCCCCGTTGGCGATAGTCATCGGGGAGCGGCGCGCCGATCGCAACCTGGGCCCACCTTCCGTAGTTATTGAAGATCACCGAACTGGAGATGGAGCGAATCGGGTTACCGACGGCCCACTCGCGAAAATCAAGAGAGCAATCCCGACGTGCAAGGATGACCTGCGCAAACTGAATCACCCCGGCCACCTCCGCCTTAAAGAGAATCGAGATGATCCCGTGGCCCGCGAGTGTAGCGTGATTGTTGGACATGAGAACAAACACTTGCGAGCTATCCTGAGAATACGCGTTAACGGAAAGATCCTGACAAGGAAGGTTTGCAACGGTCTCACGGATCAGCTCATGAAACTCTGGTGGCACATGGGCTAGGTTTGCATCTGGAATGTTGAATGTCCTAAATCCATTTCCGTCGTTGTAAGTGCCGTTGCCAGCGATTGCGCCCGAAGTTTCGCTGCTGAGCGAAGACTGCCCCGCTGGGTCGCACCCCACCAAAGTCATCGCCGACAGCCAAACGAGAATCGATCGCATCCCTACACCCATACCCTTAGTCTACCGGTCCCGACCGGGTGCGACGATTGTGTCAACAGCGACACACGGGGCCTGAGCAAACAGTTTATGCGCGCTCATCTCAAACCTGAGTTAGTCCGGGTTAGCGCAATCCAAAAAACCCAATCTCTTCCATCCTGAGTCACCGTCACCGCACTGACGAAAGTGCTCCTATCTTCCGATACTGATGACGTGGGCCACTTACGACTGCAAACCATCACTTTCCGACTCGCACTGCTTGCGATCCCAGCGCTAGCAAGCGGGTGTTTTGGAATGTCAAAAAGTGCTGGCGCACGTCTCTCGGCTTACGCGCTCGATGGAGACGCAATCGAGGGGGATCCAGCCTCGCGATTTGAGCAAGCGCGACAAGTGCTGCGCGACCACTGTGCTGCCTGCCACACGCAAATCTCAGGAACACTTGAATCCGAAATTTTAGCAAGCGGTTGGATCGTTCCTGGGAATGCATCGGCTTCGCTCCTCATCCAGCGCTCAAGGCACTCCGGCTTTGCGGCGGCAAACATGCCACCGGCGAGTGGTGCCGCATTTACGCCGACGCATCTTGAGACCTTACGCTCGTGGATCAACGGCCTCTCGAGCGCAAGCCCGAGCCCAACCCCCATCGCGTGTACTCCGGGCCAAGACCCGGCACCGACGCCGCTCAAACGCCTGAGTCGGCAGGAGTACTTAAACTCCGTTACGTCGGTGCTTTCGTTCATGATGCGACTGGAGTCCTCACCGGGAGTCGACGCGCAAGGCTGCGCCTACCAACGCTTGGGACTCCGGGTGTTTCCGGAGTTCGAGAGATTTCCGACGGATCAAGATCCTCGGTTTCCAAGCCTCGATGCAAGGCTTTCACAGTACCACATCGATGCTGCCTTTGCGGTGGCGCGCACGATTGCGCATGAGTTTACCGCACCTCAGATCCAAGTGTGCGGCACGAGTGCCGGATCACACTCGAGCTGTGGACAAAACCCCGACGGAAGCTACATCAACTGCCCCGTCCTTGTGCGTGAAACCGTGCAGACAATCTTTGGAGCGTGCGCTTGGACATCAAACGCCTCAAACACAACAACCGCAACGGGGGTGATGAGCACGTCCCCCACCTGCGCCAGCCAGTTTCTACAGCCGTTTTTGCGTTTCGTTTTTAAACGACCTCCCACGTCGACCGAACTCAATCGTTACTTGGCAATCTTTCAAAGTTCGCCCGGCGCAGA
>JBILEK010000017.1:0-37715 GCA_044352155.1 Bdellovibrionia bacterium | reverse complement strand
AAAAGGCAGGTCTCTACTTTTTTTCGGAGTTTCTTTCGGAGTTTCTTTCGCAGAGCTGCGTTTTTGCTTTTGATGGCGGAGAGGGCGAGATTCGAACTCGCGATCAGTTTTACCCGATGCTCCCTTAGCAAGGGAGTGCCTTCGACCACTCGGCCACCTCTCCACATCAGTCTTTATGGGTATAGCGGATCAAAGCGAGAGCTGCAAGAAACGCCATCATTGTTTAATGCCTAGCGTTAAACTAGGCACCAATCCTCACTCGGTAGCCCACGCCACGTACGGTCTCGATGAGGTCCGTACAGGCCCCGAGCTTTTTACGTAGGCCAAAAACATGGGTATCAATCGCTCGATCAACCACCGAAACACCCTGCCCCTGAACGACTGCAATAAGCTGATCCCGTGTCAAAACACGGCCTTGGTTTTCGAGAAGCGCGACAAGGAGCTTAAACTCATAGGGAGTAAGATTGATCTTTTCGCCTCTGCAACGGACCTCATGAAAGTCCTCACGCAAGCTAAGCTCCCCCACTAAGAACGATCGGTTTCCGAGAGGAGCTTTTTGGATGACCTCAGAAAATTCTGGATGCAAGCGCCTCAAAAGCGCTCGAACACGCGCAACAAGGACCCCTGGCTCAAATGGCTTCGTCACATAGTCGTCTGCACCGCTTTCAAGACCCACAACAATATCTCGGGCCTCACCCTTTGCGGTAAGCATGAGGACAGGAACTTTTTTATGCTCAGGTTGAGATCTCACTTTTCGGATCAGATCTATCCCACTGAGACCGGGGAGCATCCAATCAAAAACAAAAAACTGATACTTCCCTTCACTAAGTTTTTTGAGGCCCTCTTCTCCGCTCGCAACCGAATCGATATCAAAGCCTTCGCGCTTTAAATGAAGCTCGATTAACTCACGAATATCTCCGTCATCTTCCACCAACAGAAGCTTATTCATGGATTTCTCCCAGCGGTTTTGAGCTTAGGGGCATGTCGCAAGTGCCGCACATCCTCTCCTGAGGTCACAAATATCACATCTTCTGCGATGTTAGTCGCATGGTCACCCAGACGCTCAAGATTTCGACCAATCAGAATGAGCGCTAAAGCCTCCTCGCAACACTCAGGCTCGCGACGAAGCGTGCCTTTCAACTCCTGAAGTAAGGAGCGTTTCATCTGATCAACTTCGTCATCGCGCAGGAGTACTTGACGCGCAAGAGGCACATCCCCACGAACAAACGCATCTAGAGCGTCCCGAACCATCGATCGTACCCGATCCGACATCAACTTTAGATCTACAGACATTTGAAGTGGGGCTCCCTCCACAACATGAGTCCCGTTATACGCGATGTTCACAGCCTGATCTCCCATGCGCTCAAGATCCGTATTGATTTTGATCACCCCTAATATCAACCGTAAGTCACGAGCAAGCGGCGTCTGACGAGCGAGAAGGCGCAAACAAAGATCATCGACCTCCACGTGTGCTTGATTGATCTGCTCTTCATGAGCAAAGACCTGCGAGAATACTGATGCGTTTCGTTCTAAAATAGCGCGAACAGATGCTTCAATGGCTACCTCAACATGGCCACCCATTTTTAAAATCAAAGACTTTAGATCTTTAAGGCCTTCCTCAAATTGGAGCATCAACTAAACCTCTGAGTTAAAAAATCCTCCGTCCGCTTGTCGCGTGGAGTGGTGAGTAGATCTTCAGTGAGACCAAGCTCAATCATCTCTCCCTGAAGAAAAAAAGCAGTTCTTGAGCAAAGTCGTGCGGCTTCCTGCGTCTGAAAAGTCGCAATCAAAAGAGTTGTATGTTCTCTTATTCGCAAAATTGACTCTTCCATACGAGCGCAAGAAATCGGATCTAAACTAGCGGTCGGCTCATCGAGCAACAACACCTCGGGACGCAACACCCAAGCACGCGCCAAACAGAGTCGTTGAAGCTGGCCACGATGAAGACCGTGGATTGAGTCATCGAGGCGTTCTTTCATTTCATCCCAAATTCCGACTTCGCGTAGCGCGGTTTCGGTTTGATCCAAGATCCTCGAGCGGCGTCGGACTCCCTGGAGGCTTAGCCCTAGAGCAATATTTTCTAGAATCGAGAGCGCGGGATAAAGAGACGGTTTCCTCGATAGAAACCCCACCTTTCTCCTGAGCTCGCGCATATCAATGGAGCGGATATCTACGCCATGAAGGCGAATATCGCCTTGCCAAGAGGTAGCCAAATCCTCTTCTATTAAGCGATTTAAACACCGCAGTAGAGCCGACTTTCCGCACCCAGATGGGCCCAAAAGAGCCAAGCTTTCGCGCTCAAAAATCTCAAGCGTCACACCCTCGAGCAGCGACGACTGGCGCTGAGAGACGCTCAAATCCCGAATCGCAACTTGCGGGGCGCTCATCTTTCCTCCAAGGCACTATAAAAAAAATGAAGAACGACGCAAATCATCAGGATCGCCGGAGCAGTTTGAATAAACTGCTCATTTAAAAAAACTATAAAAAGATTCAAATCGGCACTCATTGAAAAAACGACAAAAACCCAAAGTGCTGAGGCCTCGGCGACCCCAATAATGGAAAGCTTTAAAAATCGACGCAACCACTGCTTCGTGCGTCCTCGCCAAAGCCATACCCACGCAAACTGTTGCGAAGTCCCACCTAAAGCGAGGAGTGCTTCTCGGTAGCGGTTCAGCTTACGAGGAATTGAGAGTTCAAGTAACTGAAGCGCTCGAGGGACTAAAAGGATCGTCATCAATACAAGCATCCATCGAGCATCAAGCTCTACTCTGACCGCTCGAAGCATCCAAACGCTCGCCAGCGCCACTAAGATCGTTGGTAAACCCGACATCCCCGCTAGGGCGTATTTTGCTCGATTTGAGACCCCTTTTTTTGAGCTTAAAATCGGAAGGGCAACAACCGCAGCTAAGATCAACGCAAGCAAGGAGGAGAGCAAAATGATCTTAAAATAGGGCCAGATCAGATTGATAACTCCATGATGGATCTCAATCGCATGAAATGAAAAAACAAGAGCTCCAAAACTTAAAGCGAGAAACCCGAGCGTAAAAAACTGAAGAATGATTCGGGATCTCACGCCTCTCTCCTCCAGAGCGCCTCTTGGCGAGCAAAAATCGCTTCACTCAGAAAATATAGACTCCAAACAATCATGCAGTAAAAAAACACTGCGAGCGGTTCGATTGATCCGCGCAATAAACGTGTCGAAAAAAGTAGCGGCGTCTCAAAAAAAATGATCGAACAAACAATCTCAATCGCCGCCACCTCGATCAGAATCTTAAGCACGAATCGTAAAGCGCGTGCACTGAGCGCCCAGCGCGTCGGAAAAACTTTCGCAAGCCAAAACGCCTGAGCTCGCGTGGCACCAAGGGCAAGGGCTGCGTCGTAGAGACGAGCTGGAGGACGCTGCAAAATCGCTTCAAACTGCAAACTTAAAAGTGGCACCCCTGCAAGAGCAACAGCGATCACTAAATTCGTCGTCGAAGGAAAACCCAATGACTGAAAACTAATCGCAAACCCAGGTGCGAGAACAAAAAAAGGGATTGAAGAGAGGAGCTCAAAACCCTCACGCAAGCCCCTGCTAGAGCTTTGCGCAAGGCCCGCAGCGCAGGCTAACGCCATAGGACCCGCACTGAGCGCTGCTATCAGCGCAAGACCCCAAGTATTGAACAACTCTGCTCCCATCTTCCCTTGTATAGCCTGCCGCATTATGACTTATTTTTAGGATTCCTTTAAGAATACCAACCAAACGCTGACGGACTCCTCAATAGATTCTAACCCGCTTAGCGCCGTGAACAGCCGAAACTATCCCCAGGATGTTTCTAGGCGATTTCCATGTTCACTCAACCTTTAGTGACGGCAAGCGCTCCATTCCGGAGCTTGTGGATCTTTATGGCTCTCTGGGTTTTGGCGCCTTGGCGATCACTGATCATCTCTGTGAGCAGAGCACTTGGCTTGGTCAGGCCGCTCGACATCTGCAGCACACGCTCACGCAAGCAAATTTTCCCCTCTATATTGAAATTCTCCGTTCAGAGCGCGTCAGGGCATGGCGGGAGTATGGGATGGTTTTGATTTCGGGTTTCGAGCTCACAAAGAACAGTGTGCGTAACTCACGGAGCGCCCATATTGTTGCGCTTGGCGTGGAGGAGTGGATCGACGCTGACTGCGATGTTGTGGATCTTTGCGCGGCCATTCGTGCACAAGGCGGGCTCTCGATTGCAGCACATCCCGTTTCGACTCGAAAAATCGAAAAGCAAACTTTCCATCTTTGGGATCGCCGTGAACAACTCCGCGGGTCATTTGATGCTTGGGAAGTTGCAAGCGGGCCTCACCTTTTTAGTGAAGTGCTTTGCGAAAACCTCCCAAAAATTGCCAGTAGCGATCTTCACCACCCTCGGCAAATTCGTTCTTGGAAAACTCAGTTCACCTGCACACGCGAACAAAAAAGCATTTTTGAATCCATTCGTAGGCAAGAAATCACTTTTCGCTTTTTCGACCCCTTGCATCTTAAACCCAAGGAGAGACGGGATGGACTTCGTCACTGGCTTGATCCTCACGGCTTGGATCGGATCACTTACAGTTTTAATCCTAGGCACTTGGGTCGCGTTACAGAAACTCCGAAAACCTCCACCTCGTCTTGATCAAGCGTTTACACTTTTTCCAGTCTCAATCCTTAAACCAATCAAAGGCATTGATCCGAACCTTGAATCAAACCTTGAGACGTTTTTTAAGCTCGATTACCCAGAGTATGAACTCATTTTCTCAGTCGCCGACGCTTGGGATCCTGCTCTCTCACTCATTGAGCGCGTGATCTCTCAAAACCCAAAAGTACGGGCGCGCGTGCTAGTCGGAGATGTACAACAGGGACTAAACCCTAAAGTCAATAACATGATTCGCAGTTACCGCGAGGCCCGCTACGACCTCTTGTTGATCTGCGATAGTAACATTCGGGTGCCAGAGAATTTTTTAAAAAGATTAGTCGGTCATCTTGATCGCTCTATCGGTATGATCTCAGCTGTTGTGGCTGGGGTCTCTGCACGAGGCTTTGGCGCCAAAGTAGAAGCTGCATCACTTGGAACCTTCACCGCTCGATCAATGCTACTGGTAGAGTGGGCGGGTCACACCTGCGTGATCGGAAAATGCATGCTTTTTCGCCGCTCAATTGCAAACCGCTTTGGTGGGATACAAGCACTTGCGCGCTACCTCGCTGAGGACTATATGGCGGGCGAAGCAATGAAAAAACTCGGCTATCGTGTCATCTTAATGAATGACCCAGTCGAGCAAAACCTAGGACAAGCACAGCTCACCGAGTTCTGGCGCCGACATTTGCGCTGGGGGCGGATCCGGAAGGCACAAAACCTCACAGTGTTTCTCTTAGAAGTTTTTCTACAGGCACTTCCGACTGCTCTTTTGGGTGCACTTGTCCTTGGCCCAATCGGATTTTTTGCTCACCTGAGCGTCTGGTGGATCTGTGACTCTCTTCTCGTTAAGAGACTCTCAAGAGAACGCCTCTCTCTCATCGCTTGGCTCATCCGAGAGGGACTTGTTTTTCCGCTTTGGGTCGTTACCGCTTTTGGCAATACGGTTTCGTGGCGAGGAAAAACCTACACACTCCAACCCGGGGGGCTCCTTAAACCAGCGCGTGAGTCGGTATGAAGCACTTCGAGGGTTAACGCCACTGGCGAGCACGCATTATTTTAAGCTCCCACAGCCGCAATCCGGTCTCGGATGGGCAATACAACCGCAGGACATCTGTTGATCGCTGAAAACGGGATCGTAAATTACGAGAACAGAAACTATGAAGAATATCTCCGGCCCCCTCTCCACTCGATCGCTCAGGACTGAAGTCAAGGAGATGACATACGTGGCCACTGTGCCTAGTTGCTGCTTGATCACCTTGAATAAATCAAAGGCTTCTGGAAGCGTTCCGGTCTCATGCAGGTAGATTACTCGAACCTTAAAGGCACTCTTAAGCCCTCGGCTCATCGTGATCTCAGCTGGGCCGAAAAACACGATCGTTTAAAATCACCGAGCCTTGATGTTTTTGCTGATTCCCACTAAACCAAAAAGATGCGGCTAGGAATCATCGACTTAGGCACGAACTCCGTTCGCTTTGACGTGCATGAGATACAAGCCTCAGGGCAATTTAAAAATCTACATCGCGAGAAGTTAATGGTCCGCCTGGGTCAAGGTGTTTTTATTGATGGCCGCCTCGACGAGTCCGCGCGTCAACGTACGCTGCAAGCTTTTCTAAGCTTTCGTGCAACTGCGCGTGAGCTCGATGTGCAGAGGATCGTGGCCTTTGGCACAAGCGCTCTGCGTGAGTCAGTGGATGGAGCTAAGTTTATCTCTTCTCTACGCAAGCGAACGGGAATCGATATTCGAATTATTTCTGGCGAAGACGAGGCTCGGCTGATCGCGCTCGGGATCTTAAAAAACGAACCTAAGATCCAGGGACGATGTGCTTTGGTAGATATTGGGGGAGGCAGCACTGAGATATCCGTCTGCAATGGAAAAAAGGTTCTCAAATCAGCAAGCTTTGAGCTTGGCACAGCACGTCTTCACCAGGTTTTTTTAAAAAGTAGCCCTCCTAAAATAGCCAAAAAAGGGGAAGATCCTCCGATTTCAAAACTTCGGAAATACATCCGACAAGTCATGGAACCTGTTCTAGAGGCAGATGACTGGCCCAAGGTGAGCCGGATCATTGGTTCAAGCGGCACGGTCCGCGCACTTGAGAAAATCCAAAAAAGGCGCGAAGGCCAAAAAAGAGCTAAGCCAGGATTTTCACGTCGTGAGCTTAAAGTTTGGATTCGAGAGATGTCGCTGATGAACACGACCCAACTCCTTGGCATCCCGGCCATGGAGGCTAAGCGTGTAGACATGATCCTCGCTGGAGCAATCTTACTTGATGAGATTATGGCGGTTATTGGTGCCAAAAAAGTATTCTCCACAGAGTACTCGTTGAGAGATGGGATCTTAGAGGAGGAGCGTCGTTACTTCAGGCAAACTCGAAGTCCGAGAGTCGCAATCCGTCTTGAAGAGCTCCACAGAAAAGCCAAGCGCCTGGGCGCAAACGAGGCCCACCTAAAACACGTCGTGCACCTCAGTGGGTTACTGTTTGACAAACTAAAAAATTTGCACCGCCTCAAAAGCGAGTGGAGAGATGTCTTGATTGCTGCAGCGATTTTGCATGACCTAGGAGAGGGGATTAATCCAGCAGGACACGAGCAGCACTCCTATTATATCATCAAAAGCACTCATTTCGCGAGCCTCGATGACGCGACCGAAGACTTAATCGCTGCACTATGTCTCTACCACGCTGGCGGTAAAGTCGAGCCCGAGTTCATCCCCTTTTGGAAAGACACACAAAAAAGAAACGTCTTTCTAAAGTTACTCTCTCTTTTGCGCGTTGCAGACTCACTTGACCGTGGTCACAAAGGATTTGTGGATATCACGGGAGTCTCTATGGATCGCAAAACCGTGACCCTCCGTCTCCTAGGGAGCTCTGCAAGCGATCTTGAGCTTTTGCGCCTTGAGCAAAAGCGCGATCTCTTTGAAAAAACGTTCAGAAAAAATCTCAGAGCCACGCTGAGAAAGTCCAGATGAAAAAAAAGATCTGGCAAAACACATGGGTCTTACTTCTTGCGGTCGCAACTGTGGGGCCGCTTGCGATCCCACTGGTTTGGAAAAATCCAGACTATTCGAGCTCGAAAAAATGGGTTTGGACTTTTTTGATTCTGACTCTCACGATTTTTTTAGTCTGGTTCTCCATCTGGGGTATAAAAGCTTACCTTGAGTGGCTTCAAAGCAAAATTTCCGAAATACAACAACTTAGTGCGCAGTAGATTTTTTTCGTACTTGAGCGGCAAGCAAAAGCGCTGCGACCGCCGCAACAGATGCGCCTACTTTTAGTGCCACTTCAAGACTCCAAACTTGCGCAATCCAACCTGCAAAAAGACTTGCGGGTAGCAGCATTACTCCGTTGATCAAGTGCAACGTACCGTAAGCCTTTCCTCGTGAGCTCACCGGAGCCTCCTCTGCCACTAGCGCTTTCTCCGCAGATTCCGTCAGTGAAGAAAAAAGACCGTAGATCAAAAAAAAGAAAACAAAATAAATTTTCTCTGAGACGTGAGCCATCCCTAGATACGAGAAAATAAACACTCCCCACCCCAACAAGATACTTCGCCTCCGTCCGCGTTGGTCCGAAAAAACGCCCCCCCAAGATGAGGTCAGAGCCATCACCGCATGCAAACCCATCCAAAGAAGAGAGAGCTCTAGCGGTGTGGCGCCAAGCTCACTGAAGCGTAAAAGTAAAAACGCATCGCTAGAGTTTGCGAATGCAAACACTCCTAAAATCAAAAGATAGCGCTTGAGCTTCGATGACATATGATGCGTGGAGCTGATGCTTTGCTTTTTGATCACCTCACTTGGGGGAGGAGTCGCAGGCGCAAGAAAAACCATCACAACTGCGAGCAATCCCGGGATCAGCGTCACCAAAAAAAGCTCTCGAATCGCACCAGGATAAACCCATAGAAATACTATTGAGAACAGTGGTCCTAGCACACCTCCTAGATGATCCATTGCTCGATGAAATCCAAAAACTCGCCCACGCTCTTCCGGGGGGGTAATCTCTGAAAGCCAGCGATCTCGAGTCGCAGTTCGGATCCCTTTTCCAATACGATCGGCCATGCGTAACCCAAGGGCGTGAATCGGAGTGGAGACAAGTCCGATTAGAGGCCGCCATGTGTTTGCCATCGCATACCCACTTAAGACCCAAGTTTTAGTTGATCCGGTTCGATCTGATGCCCAGCCGCCGATGAACTTGAAAACGGCCGCCGTGAGCTCAGCCATGCCTTCAAAGATCCCGACAAAAACCAAGGTCGCACCGAGCTCGGTGGTAAGAAAACTCGGAAAATGCGGGTAAACCGCCTCAGCAGCAAGATCGGTAAAAAGACTCGCAAATCCGAGATAGATCGCTGCCCTGGGGATTCGACGCATCATGTTCTGAGTAACCTAAAGTTCGACCGCAGGCAATTTGGGAGATATAAGCTAGGGATGTTTACTTTGATCCAAACGTTTGTTTTTTGCCTGATGCTCTGTGCTCATGGTTCTGATGCTCCGATACACGTTGCCGTTGCTACAAACTTCATGAAGCCCATGCAAAAAATCTCAGCTGCATTTGAAAAAAAGACAGCACAAAAGACGGTCCTCTCTTTTGGCTCCTCAGGACATCTTTTTGCCCAGATCAAAAACGGTGCTCCTTATCACGCGTTTCTGTCGGCCGATTCATCGACACCGAGAGCCTTACAAAAGGAGAGGCTTTCGGTTCCGCACACGCAATTCACCTACGCAGTTGGGCGCCTTGCGCTTTGGAGCAAAAATCCAAACCTCATTGACCAATCTGGAGAAATTCTCAGATCAAATCGATTTAAAAAAATAGCGATCGCACAACCCAAGCTTGCGCCCTACGGAAGAGCGGCTTACGAGGTTCTAGAGTCGATGCGGCTCACAGACTCTCTTCGGTCTAAAATCGTGATGGGTGAAAACATTTCTCAAACTCATCAATTCATTATGACTGAAAACGCTGAACTTGGGTTTGTCGCACAAGCTCAGATTTATTCGGATGGGAGGTTCTCTGAAGGATCCTATTGGCTGATCCCAACCTCAATGCACTCCGCGATCTTGCAAGATGCTATACTTTTAAAAAAAGGTGAGAATCATCCGGGTGCCCAAGCCCTGATGAGTTTTCTCAAAAACAATGAGACTCAAGAAATCCTTAGAAGCTATGGATACACCGTCCCATGAGTGCTGAGTCTTGGAGTGCGATTTGGCTCACGCTCCAGCTTGCAACCTGTACAACTGCGATTCTTATAGTGATTGCAACACCGCTGGCTTGGTGGCTATCCCAAGGGCGCTCTGTTTTGCGAACGGTCATTGAGTCTTTTGTAATGATCCCACTAATCTTGCCGCCAACCGTACTTGGTTTTTATATTCTGATCCTACTCGGACCCAAGGGGCTTGCAGGAGAGGTGCTCAGCGCCTTAGGTTTGGGCTCTCTGAGTTTTACGTTTTCTGGGCTTGTGATCGGTTCAATTATCTTTTCACTTCCATTCGCTGTAAAGCCCATTCAATCCGCATTTGAGGCCGTTGGTCGACGTCCATTTGAGGTAGCAGCAACACTTCGTGCCAAACCTTTGGACTCTTTTTTTTCCATCGGAATTCCTCTTGCGAGGCCCGGGATTCTGATGGCGACACTCCTCAGCTTTGCACATACCGTGGGCGAGTTTGGAGTTGTTTTGATGATTGGCGGCAACATCCCTGGTGTGACTCGTGTGGTGTCCACTCAAATCTACGGTCATGTTGAAGCACTTGAGTATCAGGAGGCCCATCTTCTCTCCGGCCTGATGGTTGTTTTCTCTTTTTTTGCGCTCATCCTCATGTCACGACTTCTTCAGAAAAGACGCTCTATCTAGTGAGAGATCTTTTTCAATTTTCTCTCAGTCTTAATCGTGCTCAATTTAAACTCTTCGCAGAGCTCACACTCCCTTCTACTGGAGTGACTGTGCTGTTTGGGAAATCAGGATCCGGAAAAACAACTCTTCTTCGCTGTATTGCTGGACTAGAGCGTGCACACGGAACTCTTGTGATTGATGGAGAAACCTGGCTCGACTCCGTCCAACAAGTTGATGTGCCCACCTGGGATCGCAAGATTGGATATGTGTTTCAGGAGCCAAGTCTGTTTGAGCATCTGAGCATAAAATCTAATCTCGAATACGGCATTCGTCGATGCGGAGATCAGAGCGTGAGATCGATTCAAGCTGATGCAGTTGAACTTCTTGAAATTGGATCTCTTCTTAAACGACGACCCCATGAGCTTTCTCAAGGAGAAAAACAACGAGTCGCGATCGCTCGAGCAATTGCAACGAACCCAAAAATTCTCTTAATGGACGAGCCTCTGGCTTCGCTGGATCAGGAGCGAAAGAATGAAGCTCTCCCCTGGCTTGAGCGGTTTCAAAGAGCACTTAAAATCCCAGTTCTGTATGTCACACACTCCCTAGATGAGCTCACTCGTTTAGCGGATCATCTTGTGATTTTGCACGAAGGGTTGATCTACTCCTCCGGGAGTGTTTTTAATCAGCTTTCTGAAACAAAATTCGCGCGCGAATCACACGAGGACGCATGCATCGTTCTGGATGGCGAGGTCCTGGAGCGTAACTGGGCTCAAAATCTCATGCGCACCGGGACAGGTAGTCTCTCTGTGTGGACTCAAAACATAGGCTTGGCTCTAGGGCAACGCACACGAATCCGAATCAGAGCAAGCGATGTGATTCTCGCTCGTAATCCCGTTGAGGGTACCTCGGCACTCAATCAGCTCCAAGGAGTTGTTGATTTGGTCGATCGCCAAGAGTCTTCTCCTCTGGTGCTAGTCAGAGTTCGCCTGGGGAATGCGTTTATCTTTTCCCGAGTGAGTGAAAAGTCGCTCCATGAGCTTAAGATCGCAGAGGGAGCGACGATCTGGTGCTTAATCCACTCTGTTCGCGTTAGCGCACGATCCTAGGCCAATACAACTTTAGTGGCGGAGAGAGTGGGATTCGAACCCACGGACCCCTTACGGAGTCTCCGGTTTTCAAGACCGGTGCTTTCAACCACTCAGCCATCTCTCCTTAAAAAACTAATTCAATCCTACCAAAAACAGCTCTGCTCCTTGTTTTTTAAAACCCGGAGCATCCTCGAGATACTTGTGTAACACTTTTGGGATCCGAATGTGGCCTTTTTCGTCTTGGAAGTTTTCAAGAATCGCGACGAAAGTCCGGCCCACTGCTAAACCAGAGCCGTTCAAAGTATGAACGAGCTCTGTCTTTCCTTGTGCTTCGCGGCGAAAGCGAATCTTTGCACGGCGCGCCTGAAAATCTCCGCAATTTGAACAAGAAGAAATCTCACGATAGGTATTCTGAGAGGGGAGCCAAACTTCAAGATCATAAGTCTTGCACGCTCCAAAACCCATATCACCAGTACATAAAAGCACCGTTCGATAGGGGAGCTCTAAGAGCTCGAGCACGGTTTGGGCATTTTTAACCATACTTTCGAGCTCATCCATCGAGGTTTTTGGATCTGAAAGTTTAACAAGCTCCACCTTTTGAAACTGATGCTGACGGATGAGCCCGCGTGTATCTTTCCCATATGAGCCAGCTTCACTTCGAAAACAAGGCGAGTATGCCGTAAAGTAAGCGGGAAGCTGTTTGGCTTCTAAAATTTCATCAGCAAAGATGTTCGTTAGTGGGACCTCAGAGGTTGGAATTAAGAACAGCTCTCGGTCTGAGACTCCAGTTTTAAACAGATCTTCCTCAAACTTTGGAAGCTGACCTGTACCTGTCATTGTAGTGCGGTTAACCATGAATGGTGGAATCACTTCGCGATAACCATGTCTTTGCGTATGTAGATCCAGCATAAACTGAATCAATGCTCGCTCGAGCGCAGCACCTGCTCCAAAATAAAGCGTGAATCGCGCTCCAGAGAGCTTTCCCGCTCTTTCAAAGTCTAAAATCTTTAAAGTCTGTCCTAGCTCAACATGGTCTTTAGGAGTGAAAGAAAGAGAGCTTGGATTACCCCATTTTCTCACTTCTTGGTTTGAGTTCTGATCTTTTCCTATTGGGACAGAGACGTCCGGAATATTTGGGATCGAGAGGGCGAGCATTTCAAAATCAGCTTCAACCGTTTTGAGTTGATCTTCTTTGAGTTTAATCTGATCTCCCAGCGCTCGAGTCTCAAGCATTCGCCTCTCGGCTTCTGTATTGGCTTTCGGGTCGGTTTTGGCTTTTGCTTTAAGAGCTCCAATCTCCTTGGAAGATTGGTTCCGCTCTGCTTTTAACTGCTCGGTTTCGCGCAGGAGCACTCCACGCATTCTGGCCAAAGTAGACACCTGCTCAACGAGCTTAGGATCTGACTGCCGGTTTTGAAGAGCGGCCTCAAGTTCTGATAAGTGTTCTTGGAAAAACCGTGTCTCAAGCATTGATATTACAGATACCTTTCAATTTCTGATCTGTCCGCAGCACCTGGATCAAGATCCAAGTACTTACGAAAGGACGCCTTAGCCTCCTCGTTTCTTCCAAGACGCTGCAGCGCAAGCCCATGTCTTTTATAGACGAGTGGATTGTTTTGTTCAATGTTCAGTGCCGCCTGGTAGAGGGCAGCTGCACCCTCATAATTTCGAAGAAGATAATTAGCATAACCCGCCAAATGCTTAGGTTCGGCAGCAAGCGGGGCAAGGTCCATCGCTTTTTTAAGCTGAGTCAGCGCGTTAGTGCCATCTTCTTGATCTAAATGGAGTTGGCCGATCGCAAGATATGCGTCAGCACTCAGAGGATGCAGCTCAAGCTCTTTTTTGTACTCATCCATCGCTACTGCAGACTCCCCCCTCAACTTATAGAGATCCCCTTTATGGATATGAAGACCAGGATAATTTGGAAACAAAGTCAAAATTCGATCAATCTCAGTCTCCGCATCACGCACTCGACCCATCTTTAAAAAAATCCTGTAGCGCTCGTAATATCCACTTGGATCTGAGGAATTGCGATCGGAGTATGACTTATAGGCATCCAGAGCACGTTCGACTGCTCTTTTATCGACTCCCTCGCGCGCCAAATGAACCCGCGCTAAGACCTTCCACGGGGAGGCAAGCCCCGGATCGAGTGTCATCGCTTGCTTTAAAAGACGCTCGGCCCCTAGGGCGTCGCCCTTCCGCAACAAGAGCTCGCCAAGCGCCACAGAGAGTTCTGCTCGAGGTGCTCCCTGACGCCGCTGCTCCTCTTCTAAAAAACGGATCGCCACATCAACGCCTTCTGCCTCCGAGACTGCGCGCGCCAAACCAGCAATGGCCTCAATATCGAGAGGATTGTCTCTTAACACGAGCGAAAAAAAGAAAGGTGACTCCTTAAACTTTCCTGTCGCGTTAAGTGCTTGAGCGTACGAGAGATAAACGCTCTGATCAATCGACTCTTGTTTCATCGCCATCTGATAAAATTGTAACGCTTGACCCATTTGACCCTGTAGTGCTGCAAGATCTCCATTGAGTCGAAACAGCGCGCTTCTGGATAGTTGAGACTTTTGGAGCTGTGCGATTGCTTTGGTTGCCTGATCCCACTCGTAAGAGCGAATCAGGCTCTGGATGTAGTTAATCCAAACTTCAGAATAAAACTTTTTATTCGCTGCTGGGTTTTTCTTGAGAAGCTCTGTTGCTTTTTCAAGGTTGATTCGAGCATTTCCGTGATCACCTATTCGTGAAAACATTTGTGCCATTTTGAGTAACGGTAAAACTAGATCTCGTGCAGACTCGCGTGCACTTAAGTACTCTTTAAGTGCGCTGTCGTATTTTCCTTCACGTGCGAGAGTCTCGCCTAACCCGAGAAAATAGTACATCCTCGCCTGAGCTTGAACCTCCTTTAAGTCTGCTCCAGCTTCATACTGGGCAGTGTAAAGCTCTAAAAGATAAGGTGGGTGATGAGGTCTAAGAGAAACGCTTTTTTCTAAAAAGGCGAGTGCGCGATCTAATTTTTTTTGTGATCGCAGTAAAACTCCGGCTAGAAAATTTGCCTCAGCGAGATCTCGCGGCGATGAAAGCTGGGGGTGAGCGATCAAAAAATCAATATTCTTTGACGCTTGATTTAAGACGCCTTCTTGTCGAGAAATTTGAGCAAACTTTAGGTGTGATCGAGCATGAAATCGATTCATCTTGAGCGCTCTGCTGTATTCTAAGAGGGCATCCTGGGGTGTGCCCAAACGCTCAGCAATCTGACCGCGCATGTAAAAAACCTTTGCGCTAAACACTTTGTCGTCTGGAATCTGCATGACGTAACGTGAAGCGGTGGCGTATTCGTCACGACTAAAGTAGGCAAGCGCAATAAAATAAAACATATCGAGCGCCCAAGTCGAATGGATCCGTGTGAAATCAACGACACGATTTACGGCAAGCTCCGAACGATTGAGCATCGTGAGAAACTCAACATCCGCTATAACACTCTCTGTTAGATCGACGGTCTTCGCTTTTGATGCCTCAATGAGCTTTGTAATCGTATCAAAGTAGGTTTGATCTTTTTGGATCGAATCCATCAAATTGAGATAACAAGATGCCAAAAGTGCGATGGCCTTTGCGTTAAAGTGATCTAAGTTTATGGCTTCCATCAAAAGCTCAGACGCCCTATGGTATCCCTCCACGTGATCAAGACCATAGAACCCCAGCGCCTTAAAGTAGAGCTCGTCGCTGCGCTTAGGATCAGAGATTTCGGAGGTGAGATTCGGCATTCGAGCTTTAAGACTTAGAAGCGCTTTGGGTCGTTTCGTTTCAGTCCGTTCCTCTGGCTCTTCAAGAAGCCCAAAGTAGAGAATCGTCGCTAATGCTGATGCGATCACGATCGTCTTTCTTAGGCCCCAGGATTTTTTTTCTGAAGTTGCTTTAATCGCTCCTGGTGGCTCTGGTCTCCGATTGGGAACTCTTCCTTCAAAAACGACCGTGCTTTCTTGCGAGAGCGGTCGCTCTTTTGGTTCGATTTCATAAATGCTGGGCGAACTTGGATCTTCCGTGCTGGTCTTATTTTTTTGAATTTTTATCGGACTTGCAATCATCGTCCCGTCTTCAGGCTCAAAACCTTTCAAAGACTCGGCAATCATCGTCTTCTCGCCCTCGTCTTGATGGCGCTCGAGCTCCTCTGAGCTCGGAAGAAGCGCCGAAGTCCGTCCGTCTGCCTCTAGCTCGGGAATACTGCCGATCGATACCGCGCTTCCCGTGGGTAGATCTGCGCCCGGAAGCAAGTCTTCACCTGTGGGAAGCGCTAAGGTCTCGCCTAAGACATCTACGTCATCAGGAAGGCCTACTTGCTCGATTATGGTTTCTGTAGTGTTGGGCTGAAGAGCTTTTAAAATTAACTGCGACAGCTCAGGAATATGATGGATATCCCTCCACTCGCCATCAGGAAGGATGCGGGCAAACTCTTTTCCAGTAATGTGTTTTTTTTCAATCAGCGCGCGCACCCGCGCGAGATCCAAGGGACCAAGGATACGGCCAGATTCGAGTCGGATCTTGTAGCGCTGCATCGCCCTGCTCTGCTCTCAAGCAAGGGCAAAGCGCCCAAGCTTAAAGACTAGTGACAGCCAGACGCGCAAGCTCGAGAATTTGTGCTGGTAAAATCCCAAACTGAAAAGTTAGGACTACCATCGCTGCAACCGCTAGCGCAGGCCAAAATGCTACTTGCACCTTCGGTTCGCTTCCCACAGGCTCACGCATGTACATGTACACGAGTACTCTGAGATAATAATACACGGAAACTGCGCTACACAGCACACTGATGACAACCAGGGGGATCTCACCCGCCTGAACAGCTCCGTAAAAGAGTAAATATTTTGACACAAATCCAGCCGTCGGCGGCACTCCTGCCATTGAGAACAAGAAAACTGCCATCGCGAAGGCGAGCCAGGGGTGACGTTTTGAAAGCCCACTGAGATCTGAAAGATTAAGTCGCTCATCCCCCTTGGATGCAAGAATAGTAAGAATCACAAAAGCACCCATGTTCATGACGGAATAACCGACCAAGTACAGAACTAAAGGGGCGTAGCCGTACTCTGTTTTTGAACCAGCAATCAGACCGACCAGGATGTACCCCGTATGCGCAATAGATGAGTACGCAAGCATGCGCTTAAGGTTGGTTTGCGAGAGGGCAACAAAGTTACCAATCACCATTGTGCCAACTGCACACACCCAGAGGATTGCATAGGCGTTTTGCTCGAATGCCTGAGTAATCCCTTTTCCGTAACCTAAAGAGATAAACACACGAAGAAAAGTGGCAAACGATGCCGCCTTTAGTCCGGTGGTCATGAATCCCGTCACAGTCGTTGGCGCGCCTTCGTAGACGTCTGGCATCCACATATGAAAGGGAACAGACGCAACTTTAAACATAAAGCCCGCTATCACAAACCAGCTGCCTACCGTAAAAAGTGGCGAGATCTGCGCTCCGGGAGCCTGAACAAACTCTAATATTCCTCGGATATTAGTCGTTCCTGTTGCTCCATAAAGGAGTGCTGTTCCATAAAGGAACACAGCAGAGGCAGCGCCACCGAGGATAAAATACTTCATCGCAGCTTCGTTCGACTTGCGATCGGAGCGACGAAACCCTACGAGCAGATACACAGTAAGCGACATCAGCTCAAGTGCGATAAAAAGCGTTATGAAGTCGAGCGCCGCCGTCATACACATCATCCCGAGCGTCGAAAAAAGCACGAGAAGTGAATACTCGGGGATGTTAAGGCCTTCACGATCTAAGTACTTTGATGAGGCCAATAAAGTCAGGCCCGCACAGGCTGCAAAGAGAATGTTAAAAAAATTAGAAAACGCATCTCCGGCCATCGCACGATTAAACAGTAGGACTGACTCGCCTCCAAGAAGGCTCATTGAAGATAAAATCGTTGCAATCAGAGTCGCAATTGAGAGCCCAAAAATCATCGACTTTGATGAGAACCAACGGCTCACCGCTGCAACGGTTACCAGCGTGATTCCGCCAAGCATCCAAAGATAGGGGCTCAACATTCTGAGCTGAGATTCGCTCACATTAAGAAGATCAGCTTGTATCTGTGGCAGTCCGTTCATGATGGTTGATTACCTCGAGGCCGTGATTGAGACTTTGTTGGTTCTTTCTAGAAAACGAGCGACCGAAGGCTCCATTTTCTTAAGAAAGAGATTGGGCGCAAGACCCATAATAAAGATCATGACAATCAGCGGGATCAGCACCCACTGTTCGCGCGCATTGAGATCTTTGAGTTTCTTGTTTTCTTCATTCTTGATCTCGCCGAACATCACACGCTGAAACATCCAAAGCATATAAACCGCACCAAAGATCACTCCGGTACCGGCCACAACCGCCGACCACATGCTGGCTTTCCAGGTTCCAAGCAGGATAAGAAACTCTCCAACAAATCCGTTCGTGCCCGGGAGTGCGACTGACGAGAGGGTGACGATCAGAAACGCCACGGCGAAAAGTGGCATTACTTTACTGATACCGCCGAATTCAGAAATCTCTCGGGTATGTCTGCGCTCGTAAATCATTCCCACCAACAAAAACAAAGCGCCGGTTGAAATCCCATGGTTGAGCATCTGATAAATTGCTCCAGTCGCACCGATCGAATTGAGGGCAAAAAGACCCAAAATGACATAGCCCATATGACTCACTGAGGAGTAAGCGACGAGCTTTTTCACATCGGGCTGAACCATCGCGACCCAAGCCCCATAAACAACTGCCACCGAGCCTAAAGCCAAAAAAACGCCCTGATACGCATGAACCGCATCCGGAAACATCGGAAACGCAACTCGAATCAGCCCGTACCCTCCCATCTTAAGTAGCACTCCCGCCAGAACAACTGAACCGGCTGTGGGAGCCTGAACGTGAGCATCGGGGAGCCATGTATGGAGTGGGAAAAGCGGGACTTTGATCGCAAAAGCGAGAGCAAAGGCCAAAAACAGCCAGCCCTGCACAGAGAAATATCCCGCTCCGCCTGGAAGTACGAGCTTGTAAAGATCCAAAAAGCTTGTCGAATACTGGCCAAACTGCGCTTGATGAGTTGAGGAGAGATAAAAAATCGCAACGAGCATGAGGAGCGAGCCCACAACCGTATAGAGAAAGAATTTAGTTGCAGCGTAAATCCGCTCTTTTCCTCCCCAGATCCCGATCAAAAAATACATCGGGATGAGCATGGCTTCCCAGAACACATAGAACATGAATAGGTCGAGCGTCGTAAAAGCCCCAATCATGCTCGTCTGCAGCGCCAAAAGCAGAAAGTAAAACTCCTTCTGTCGCTGCTCAACTGCCGAGAACGACCCTAAAACGACCACAGGCATCAAGAACGTCGTCAACATGATGAGAAGCAAACTGATGCCGTCGATTCCGAGATGATAGGAAATCCCGAGATCCTTGATCCACGGAGTTTTTTCCAAAAACTGGAACTCCGCTCCTGAGGGATCAAAGCGGTTCCAAAGAAATACAGATAATCCAAAGGCAATCAGGGTCCCCACGAGAGTCCAGTATCGTGTGAAAGCGCTCTGAGCAGCTCCACGCAATGGCACCATTAGGCCGGCCACTCCCCAGAGGATCGGAAAAAACGTCAATACTGAGAGCAGCCTGGTATCAACCCACGATTCCATAGACGACATATCCTAACGTTATGACGAGACCCACGAGCAGCATGAGCGCATAAACCTGGAGTGAGCCACTTTGAATCACCCGCAATTGCGAACCTGTCCAGGAAGACACGCGACCAAATCCCAGGACGACGCGATCGATAATCGCGATATCAAACTTCTTCCACAAGAACATTGAGCTCTTGTGAATGGGCTCGACAACGATGTGTTCGTAAAGCTCGTCGACATACCACTTATTTGAGAGAAGTCGATGTACGCCGGCGTGTTTTTTCTTAAGTTTTTCAGGAGTCTTGAGGTTTGAAAAAATCTTCCATGCAACCGAAATCCCAACGATCGCGCCAAACACACTTAATCCCATTAAAGCCCACTCCATCGCAGGCTCGACTCCAGGTCTAAAACCTGCGTGGTGCGGGATCACCGGCTCAAGCCAGTGTGCCAGCCAACTCATGTGAGGAATCCCCATGAACCCACCTATCCCGCTTAAGATGGCAAGTACAATCAGCGGAGCCACCATGAGCATCGGTGTTTCATGCGGTTTGTGCGCATGCTCGGAGTGCGAGTGTGCGTCACCTCGAAACTTTCCATGAAACGTCAGCACGTAAAGCCTAGTCATGTAGAAAGCGGTAAGAATCGCAGTAATCGCGCCCAGCAACCAAAGACCTACGCCGCCGTGGGTATTTGCGAATGCATGCCACAGCACTTCGTCTTTTGAGAAGAAACCAGAAAAAGGCGGAATCCCACAGATCGCAAGCCAACCGATCATAAAAACAAAGTGAGTCTTTGGCATGTACTTCTTGAGACCACCCATTTTTAAAATGTCCTGCTCGTGGTGCATCCCATAAATCACGCTACCCGCCCCAAGGAACATGAGCGCTTTAAAAAACGCATGAGTAATTACGTGAAAAACACCAGTCGAATACGCTGCCACTCCGCAAGCAAGGAACATGTAGCCCAGCTGGGAGACTGTGGAGTACGCCAAGACTTTTTTGATATCGGTTTGAGCAATCGCCATGGTCGCTGCAAAAAGCGCGGTAAGACCACCGGTCCACGCGATCACCTCAAGTGCCGTAGGTGAGAGATCGAAAAAGAAATTCATCCTTGCAATGAGGTAGACCCCTGAAGTCACCATCGTCGCCGCATGGATGAGCGCCGAAACAGGGGTCGGACCGGCCATTGCGTCCGGTAGCCATACATACAAAGGGATCTGAGCTGACTTCCCAGTGCACCCCACAAACAAAAGCAAACACACTGCTGTGATCATTGCGGGAGCAAGATTCGCTTGCGGCAACGCGGCTTTCATTCCGACAAAATCCAACGTACCGAGAGCGAAAAAGAGAATAAACATACCGAGCAAAAAACCGAGATCGCCGATTCGATTCACGATGAAGGCCTTTTTGCCTGCGGAGGCCTTTGCGTCGTCGGTATACCAGTAGCCAATTAGGAGGTAGCTACACAGTCCCACACCTTCCCAACCCAGGAACAAAACCGGAAGCGACGCCCCTAAAACGAGCATCAACATCGAAAAACAAAATAAATTGAGATAGGCAAAGTACTTCCCTGGCGTCTCATCATCGGCCATGTATCCGATTGAGTAGATGTGAATCAGCGTGCCCACTCCGGTGATCACTAAGCAAAAAAGTGATGAGAGGGCATCAAACCGAAGAGACATGTCGATCTTCAGAGCCCCTGGGATCTCCATCCAAGAAAAGAGCGTTTGCTCAATCACTCTTGCCGCAGGGTCCATGGACTGAAGTTGTAAAAACCCCAGAAGGGACGCCACGAAAGCGCCACCAATGGCGAGAGACGCAATCACTCCTGGGCCCATCGAACCCGCAGGCTTTTGTCCTTCGCGGGACTGAAAGAATAAGTACCAAAGTCCGTTGAGCGCAAAGCCCATCAGCGGAAGTAAAGGAATCCAAGCGAGCATTTCGTCCTACTCCTTTAAGACCCGGAGATCATCCGTGTCCACTGTGCGAAGCGTTCTAAACATCGCGATCAAAAGACCCAAACCCACTGCCGACTCTGCCGCGGCAACCGTAATAATGAAAAACACAGACAACTCTCCTCCTACGCCTTGGAGAGAGCGCGAAAACGCAACATAGGTCAGGTTCACGGCTGCCAACATGAGCTCAATGCACATTAAAATGACCAGGATGT
Organism: Bdellovibrionia bacterium; assembly: GCA_044352155.1. Taxonomy (GTDB): domain Bacteria; phylum Bdellovibrionota; class UBA1018; order UBA1018; family JBILEK01; genus JBILEK01. Next base: position 16,387 of record JBILEK010000017.1, on the reverse strand, counting down.
TTCTTCGGAGCACAAGCCCGATCATCCCGATGAAAAAAAGAATGGCCCCTAGCGAGAGAACGACCCAAAGTGGAACGGCCTGCATCATTTTTGGACGCCTTTCTTCTCTTCTTTCTTTTTCCGCATCGCGATCCCAACGGAGCCAATGATCCCGGCTAAAAGAAGAACCCCCACAAGCTGAAGCTGAACAATATACTCAGAGAACATCACACGGGCGAGAACTTGCGTGTTTCCTCCAGCTTGCGCAATTGCGTCTGCTGAGTAGACGCCCTTACCGCCGGGAATGCTCACGCCTTTAAAAACCACAACCATAAACACCGCAACAAGACCGAGTGCTGCGCCTGCAACTGATTTCAGTGACTTACTCGTGCGCTTTAGATCAAGGCTTGGCGCATCCGCCCCTAAAAGCATGATCACAAACACAAAGAGAACCATCACAGCGCCGGTTGATACGATGATTTGAAGAGCCGCAAGCAAGTGCGCATCCATCATCGCGAACAAACCTGCGATACAGAAAAAAACGAGCACCAGGTTGAAGGCTGCTGCAATCGGACTTTTCTTAAGAATCATCAAGATTGAGCAGGCAATTGCAATGGATGAAAAAACATAAAAGCCAACCGGCGAGAGCTCCATCACTTACTTCCTCTTTGTTCCATGAGATACTGCTTGTCGTAGACCGTGCGATCTGCTTGCGCCATCTCGTAAATATTGCTGAGTTTAATAGCGTCTTTCGGACATGCTTCTTCACACATCCCACAAAAACAGCACCGCAAAACATCGACTTCAAACTTGACTGGATACTTCTCTTTGTCTGGTCGCTCTCCGGCTTCGATATGAATACACTCTGCAGGACATACGGTTGGGCAGAGCATGCACGCGGTACAGTTCTCGACTCCATTGACCGCCTTAATGTAGTGCATCCCACGAAATCGATCTGAGTAGTTTCGCCTCTCTTCAGGAAACTGGATGGTAACTTTTTTTTCAAAAATGAAATTTCTCATCGTGATGATCAAACCTTTGATCACGTCAATGATGTAAATTTTTTGGAGAAGTCCCGTTTTTTTCTTAATCAACATAAGGATCCCTCAATCTAAAAGACTCCCCAATAAATCAGCGCGGTCGTGAGAAGGATGTTGGCAAAACAAAGCGGCAACATGACTTTCCAACCAAAATCCATCAACTGATCATAACGGAATCGAGGCAGCGTCCAACGCACCCAAACAAACAACCAAAGAAAGAAGCCTGTCTTCAACAGAAAGGAAGTGATCTCAAGAGCGACCCTAAAAAGATCGTGTGCGAGTCCGCTGAGACCCGCGGCAGACAAGATCCAATCCATTCCCGGCAAGAGCTGCCAACCGCCAAAAAACAGGGTTGCAATCAAAGCCGAGCCTACAGCCATGTTGACGTACTCAGCCAACATGAACAGAGCGAACTTCATTGCTCCATACTCAAGGTGGTAGCCTGCGATGATTTCAGACTCGCCCTCCGCCAGGTCAAAAGGTAGGCGATTAGTCTCTGCAAAAATCGCGGTGACAAAAACTAAAAAACCAATCGGCTGCAGAAAGATTCCCCACTTCGGTACCGCTAAGCCGCCAAGATTAAACCAGGTTTCACCCTGCGACTTTGCAATCGTCATCAAGTCTACAGACTGAAAAATCATCAGGATCCCCACAATGGAGAGACCCAGACTCAGCTCGTAGCTAATCATCTGAGAGGAGCTACGAAGCCCGCCGAAAAGGGCATACTTTGAGTTCGAGGCCCACGCTCCCATGATGATCCCGTAAATCCCAAGCGACGAAATCGCGAAAATATACAGAAGTCCGACATCAAGGTCAGTGACTCGAAACTCCAAAATACGACCGTCAGGTAAAGTGAGTGAGCTCGCAAACGGGATCACCGCAAAAGTCATGAAGGCGGGCACTACTGAAATAATTGGAGCTGCTAAAAACCAGAAACGATCTGTCACATGGCCTGGGACACGGTCTTCTTTAAAAATAAATTTGACCGCATCAGCTAGGGACTGGATGAGACCCAGAGGTCCAACACGATTTGGCCCAAGGCGCTTTTGTAAATAGGCCGAACCCCGCCTCTCCACCCAAAGCATGATAGGGGGAACCTGAAGGAGACCAATCACTACTGCAATGATTTTAATGACTGTCAGAGATAAGTCTGAGGTCAAAATACTCATGCGGCCCCCGTCTTTTCTCGGCGATGAGTCCACATCATAAGAGTCTCAGCAAGCTGTTTGCATTGTCGAGGTGGGACGATCGCGCGCACAAAGCGCTGCTCACGTCCTTCATGATTGAAGATCGTTCCCTCTTTTTCGGCGAACGCCGTGCCTGGAAGCACCACTTTAAAATGACGTGCTTCATCACGCATAAAAACGCCGATCCCAATCGTATCAACACCCACAAGTGGGGGTAGGGCAGCTCGACCACCACGCATCACTATTGCTACCTGCGTTCCTGAGGGGAGACGATCGAAAGCTGGGATCCCAAGTTTTTCGGCACCGTTGAGATTTGCTGTTTTGCTCTTTCTCTTTAAGATGCGATCTGCCGGTCCATCGTCAGCAACTTTTTTTATGCCCTCAGTCCCAAAATGTGCGATCGGGGCTCCGGCAAGTTGTTTCTGTGCGAACTCTCTTGCAAGCTCAAGCTCTTCTTGTGTGAGATCAGATCCAACAAGAAGTGCGACTTTTTTACCTTTCAATATCGTTTGTGCCGCTTCGAGCGCCTGATCCCATGAAGAGATTTTCAAGTCGTCGCTCACTAGCGTTGATGGCTCAATGACTCGCGCAGAGTCGTGAAGGTAGTGGAAATTGAAGCGCCCCTCATCACAAAGCCAATGTTTGTTGATTTCGGGGTTTTCTCGCGGAACGCATCTATAAATGACCCCATTGTCCTGCTGAACTTCCATGTTGCAGCCTTTTGAGCAACCCTCACAGATTGTAGGGGTCTTTTTCAGCATCCAAGCGCGCTTATGAAAACGAAAGTCCTTCAGAGTTAGGGATCCGGTTGGACAAATATCAGCATAGTTGCCGGCATAATCGGTCTCAAGAGCGCGACCATCAAGCGTGGTAATCTCCGTGTTATTTCCTCGCTTAAGCGCGACCATTTCGCGCACGCCAGCAACTTCATCGCCGAACCGAATACATCGAGTACAGTGGATGCATCGATTCATGTTTTTCTTGATGACGGGACCCATATCAAGATCAACATAAGTGCGTCGCTCTTCGGTATAGCGCATGTAGGCGCTCCCGTAGCTATAAGAGTTATTTTGGAGATCACACTCCCCAGACTTGTCACAGATCGGACAATCCAGCGGGTGATTGATCAATAAAAACTCCATCACAGACTCGCGCGCTTTTTTGACTCGCTCGGATTGTGTATGGACCACCATGCCTTCTGCAGCCTTGGTTGAGCATGCCGTTTGTATTTTAGGCATCTTCTCGACCTCAACGGCACACATCCGACACTGAGCTACGACGGTAAGCCCTGGGTGATAACAAAACACTGGAACCTCTACGCCAGCGCGCTTCGCAACTTCGACAAGGTTCTCACCAAGCTTGAACTCAACCGTTTTTCCGTCAATCACGCATGTGGGCATTTCTTACCTCGAATATGAGCCTCGAAATCAGCACGAAACTTTTTAACGAAACTCAGCACAGGACCTGCAGCTGCATCTCCTAAAGCGCAAAGTGTCTTGCCGTTGATGTTTTCGGCAATATCAAGCAAGAGTGGAATATCTTGGTCGCGGCCATGGCCGTGCTCAATCCGGTGCAAGACATCCTCCATCCACTTGCATCCCTCTCTGCAGGGTGTGCACTGTCCACAAGACTCATGCTCATAAAATCGTGTAATCCGCCGAATAAGCTCAACAACGCACATCTCCTCACTCACCACCATGATTGCGGCTGAGCCCAGCATTGAACCGATTTTCATCAGTGGCTCGATATCGAGAACGACATCAATTTCATCGGGAGTAAGCACAGGAGAGGACGAGCCGCCAGGAATCACGGCTTTTAATTTTTTATCTCCCAAAATTCCGCCACAGTAGTCATAGATCAGCTGACGCATCGTCACGCCGCCAGCTGGAAGCTCATAGAGTCCTGGTTTTTTTACGTGGCCAGAGACACAAAACAGGCGTGTGCCTCCTGACTTCTCTAGCTTCCCAAGTTTTGAAAACCACTCACCACCCCGATTGATGATGTAGGGCACTGCGGTGAGTGTTTCAACATTGTTGACAATCGTTGGGCCGCCAAATGCGCCCGCCTGCGCGGGGAACGGAGGCTTCACTCGCGGCTCGCCGCGCTTGCCTTCAAGCGAGTTTAGAAGTGCTGTTTCTTCGCCGCAAATATAAGCGCCCGCTCCACGATGAACTGTAAGATCGAAGTCAAATCCCGAACCAAGAATATTTTTACCAAGCATCCCGGCCTGATACGCTTCATCGATCGCCAAGTTGAGCAACTTCGCCTCACGCGTATACTCGCCTCGGATGTAAATGTATCCACTCTTTGCGCCAATGGCATAGCCACCAATCAGCATCCCCTCGATCAGAAGGTGAGGAGTGTAGCGCATCAGATCCCGATCCTTAAAGGTTCCCGGCTCCGACTCATCTGCATTGCAAACAAGGTATTTCGGCTTATTAGACTGCTTCGGAATGAATCCCCACTTGATGCCAGTAGGAAACCCAGCGCCACCACGCCCGCGCATATTAGATTTTTTCATCTCTTCAATGATGGAGTCCTGACCCATCGAAAGGGCTTTTTTTAGCGCCGTATAACCCTGCATCTGCGACTTGTAATAGTCGATTTTTCGGGCGCCCTCGTTCTTGAAGTGCTGAATAAAAAGAGTTTCCGACATCGTTACCTCAGAGAGTCCAGAAGTTCATCCATCCGTCGCGGCGTGAGCTCTTCGTGGTAATCATCATTAAGCATGATCGCGGGAGCAGTTCCACACGCCCCGAGACACTCTTCTTCGTTGAGAGTGAACTTCATGTCGGGCGTAGTTTGGCCACACTGGATGCCTAGCTTTTTCTCACAATGCTCCACAAGTCCCACAGCGCCTCGAAGTGTGCACGCGACATTTGTGCAAACTTTGATGTGGTACTTTCCGACGGGCTTGAGGTTGTACATCGTATAGAAACTAGCCACCTCTCGAACTTGCGCAGGATGAACCCCAATGTAGGTTGCAACCTCATCTAGGATCTCGGGCGGGAGCCATCCGTAGACTGTTTGAGCCTCGTGAAGTGCCGGTAGAAGCAACGCAACCTTGGTCGGGTAGCGGGGCTCCAGTTTTTTCATTTCTTCGTAAAACTTTTCAGGAAGAAGCTTCGCCATAATCTACCGATCTAACTCCCCTGCGATCACGTTGATGCTCCCCAAGGCTGCGACCAAGTCGCCAAGTAAAATTCCTTTAATCATAGGATCTAGCCCTTGGTAGTGCCAAAACGAGGGCCCACGGATTCTCATACGATGAGCCATTGATGCGCCCTTACTCGAAATATAGAAGCCGAGCTCTCCATTTCCCGCCTCAAAAGAGGTGTAGGCTTCGCCGGGCGGCACTTCAAATCCTTGCATAAAAAATTTAAAGTGATGAATCATCCCCTCCATCGTGTTGAACACAACTTCTTTATCAGGGATTCGGACTCGCTTATCCTCAGACCAGATTGGGCCTTTTTTGATCTTGTCCGCGCATTGAATCAGAATCGCAAGCGACTGCTTGATTTCTTCTAACCGAACAAGATAGCGGTCAAATACGTCCGCATTTTGTGCAACGGGCACATCAAACTCGACATCTTTATAGTGCATCATCGGCTGGTCACGACGTAAATCCACATCAATCCCGGCGGCGCGCGCATTAGGACCTGAGTAGCTATACTTCATGCACATTTCTTTATCGAATACTGCAACTCCCACTGTGCGCCGACACCAGATCTTATTTGTAGTGAGAAGTCGATCCATCTCTTCAATCACTGTGGAAGTACGTTTTGCCCAGGCTTTAACTTCTTTTTCCCAACCCTCCGGAGCGTCATGCATGAGGCCACCAACGCGGGTGTAGGAAGTTGTGAGTCGTGCTCCGCAAAGTTTTTCGATCAAAGAGTACGCCTCTTCTCTTTGATGAAATCCGTAGAGGAAATACGTAAACGCCCCCATATCGACCGCGGAGATTCCAATACAAATCAAATGATCAGTGATACGCGCCAACTCACACGCCATCATCCGGATCCAAACTGTTCGGGCGGGGACTTCAATACCCATCAGCTTTTCAACCGCCATGGCGTACGTGACGTTATTAATTAATGCTGAGCAGTAATTTAATCGGTCTGTATAGACAATAAACTGATGATAAGTGCGATTTTCGCCAAGCTTTTCTTTCGCTCGATGTGTGTAACCAAACTCGGAGTAAGAGTTTTCGATTGTTTCACCGTTTAGCTTTGCCATGCATCGCAAAGCACCGTGCATCGCAGGGTGAGTGGGCCCGATGTTGACAATCATCCGCGAGTCGTCCCAGAGATCATCGGGATCATGTTGAGACATGACATCGATCTGCTGCGGCATTCCTCGCGCAATTTCAAACGGAACTTTTGAGTTCTCTTTCATGACGTTTCCTTACGCTCTCACTTATCCAGGAGCTTGGGGTTAATCTCTTCGGCGAGCGGGAAAATTTGATACCCGCGAAGGGGATAGTCTTTTCTAAGAGGATGACCCTGCCAGCGCTCGTCCATCAAGATTCTACGGAGGTCGGGGTGCCCCGAAAATCGGATCCCGAACATGTCGTAAATTTCGCGCTCCGCCCAGTTGGCGCCAGGCCAAACACCCGAGAGCGTCGGAAGCTCCTCTCCCTCTTGAAGCTTCACTTTGATTCGGATCCGATTGAACTTGGTGTGTGAAAAAAGATTCAGCACAACTTCAAAACGCTGTGCTGCAGGTGACTCATCTGTGGCTGTCAGATCTGAAAGAAACTGATACTCAAATCCCGGCTCCGTTTTCAAAAACGATACGAGGTCCACCCACACATGTGGGCTAACATAAACAATCGGCACATCCGTCGCAGAGTCCCAAGGTGTCTTCACATCGAGCACTGCCGAACCGAAGCGCTCTTGCATCTTCTGAATCTGGCGTTTCCAAAGCTCACCAAATTTTGTGACCCAATCACCATTTAAGGTCGCCACTGGAGTCCTAATATCCATTCCTTTTTCGCTCCTAGGGGATTTTAATGAGCCGATTTCCGGCTTCTTTTTCTCGAATTTGTGCTCGGGTCTCACTGCGCGCAATCAACTCCTGCAGCCTCAAAAGCCCATGGATGACGCCCTCGGGTGAAGGGGGGCATCCTGGAATATAAACATCCACGGGGATCACGGTGTCGATTCCTTGAACCACGCTGTAGACGTTAAAAATTCCACCAGAAGATGCGCACGCCCCAAAGGAGAGCACCCATTTTGGGTCTGACATCTGGTCATAGACGTTCTTTAGAACAGGAGCCATTTTCGCGTTCACAATTCCAGCAACAATCAGCAAGTCACTTTGCCGTGGTGAGAAGCGGATGGCCTCTGCGCCAAATCGGGCCATGTCGTAGTCAGAGCAGAGCGTGGCCATCATTTCAATCCCGCAGCAACTCGTGCCAAACGGGAGGGGGAAGAGCGAGTTTTTTCTCGCCCAATTGACCACGGTTTCAAGTTTCGTTGTGATGAATCCTGCGGACCCGTCTTTACCCATTTTTAGTCCCACTCCAAAGCGCCACGCCGAAGTTCATAATAAAATCCGAGTAGCACCAAAAAAGTAAAAAGCCCCATGATCCAAAAGATTGCAGGGCCCAAAGCCATGAACTCGCGAAACACCACTGCAAAGGGATAGAAAAAAAGTGCTTCTACATCGAAGAGCAGAAATGAAATCGCGACTAGATAAAATCGCACCGAAACGCGCTGCTTCGCTTCGCCGATTGGCGGCACTCCGCATTCGAATGGTTGATCTTTCATTCGGTTCTTGAAGCGGGGACCGATGATGGTCGATATCCCCATAGCGCCTAAACCGATAAGTAGACCAATCCCCATCATGATGAGAACCGGCAGGTACTCCATAACCCCTCGCTCTTAAAGTTAACTTCTTTAGGTTATACTCGCCTCGAACGTAACCGCGCCATTAAAAAAGGACTTCGATCGTTCGAGCGGCCCAGTTCAAGAAAAACTCCGCAAAAACACTCAGAACAAGAAGCGGAGCCAGCATGGCAGCAAAGATCCCTTGACGACTCCATTGAAACGAGACGTCTTTGTGTCTTGAATTTTCGGCCACACCCTGTGCGAGCGTGTAGAGAATGCGCGCGAAAACACCCATCACCAACAACTGGCTGAATCCTGCGATCACTGCGGGAACAATCCAGCCCCCTTGGAACACTGCTCCGATCAGTGCAAAACGCCCGATAAATCCTGGAAAAGGCGGAAGTCCAATCATGCACGAAACAAACAATATAAAAGCAACAAACTCAGGAATCGACTGGGGGACTACTTTGGCGACTTCACGCGCATCGTCTGAGCCTGCTTGATTCTCTAAAAACGCGAAAGCTGCGTAGGCACCGCCTGAGGCAAACAGAAGACTCAATAAATTATACAGAATCGCTGAAACTCCATGATGCCCTAGGACTAAAAACCCCGAAAACAGAAGTCCGGACTGCGCCAAAAAGAATGCAGCAAGCACCCGCTTCATACTCCTTTGACCCAAGCCTAAGACCCCGGCAATCAACAAAGTTAAACACGACGCCCAGGATACAACCAACGTCCAGTCTTGGGTCCCTAGTAGTTGACCTGAAACTCCAGTTTGACCCGGCGCAGAGAAAGTAGAAGCAAAGAACCGAAGCGCAATCGCAAAGCCTGCTCCAGTTGATGCTAAGCCCAGAAAAAATGAAGAAGGCGTTGGTGCCCCCTCACGGACATCCGTAGACCAAAAATGTGCAGGAAAAACTTGGATCAAGAATGAGAAACACAAAAAGAAAAGAAAGAAAACTGTAAGCCCTAACTCTCGCACAAGAGGCGCTCGAGCGAGTGCCTCATGCATAGCCATAAGATTGACTGTGCCGGTAGAGGCAAAAAGAATCGCGAGACCTAAGAGGAAAAATCCAGCCGATAGTCCATTAAATAAAAAAAGCTTCATTGCGGCTTCCGTCGACGCTGCTCGCTCCTTTGCGAATCCAGCAAGAAGAGTCAGTGCGATCGCGACTAGCTGGATCCCTAAAAACATCAGCAGAAGGTCCAATGCGCTTGCCAAAACAGACACTCCAAGCGCGCCGGCGATGACGAATACAAAGTACTCAGTTTTTCGCGATTCTGGGATTGTCTTTGATACAGACGTCACCAGGAGCGTAAGCGTTGCGAGCGTGATTGCAAAAAGTTTAAAATATAGCGAGATGCCATCAACAACATAAGCTCCACCAAAGAGCTCGGTTGGTGATGCACCATAACTAAGAAGTGTCCGAATCAGCGCGGTTCCAAGTCCAAGGATGCTAATCAAAAAAGTGAGTCGAAATCGCTCACCGTGGTAGGACATTTCTGCAGCAACCAAACCACCCAAGGTCAATAAAAGGAGTATCTCGGGAAAAATGAGCTGAAAATCAGCCATTCACAGTCCTTAATAATGCATCGATCATCGGCTTTAAGAGATCGATAAAAGGCCTAGGAAAAATACCGGCAATCATCGCAACCGCAAGCACCGGAAGAAAAACCACACGCTCAATAGGCGTCAACGGCTGCCACTTGGCCTCATCAGAGTCGGACAAAAACAGACCTTGAAACACAAGGATACATGCTGCTGCTACTACAGAACTCGAAAGCAAGAGCGCCACAACAATCCATGGCGAAACATTAAAGCTCCCCATTAAAAGTAAATACTGACCAACGAATGTGGAGAGTCCAGGAAACCCCACAATTGTAACGAGGACCAATCCCCCAACGGCGGCCAAAAAAGGGCTTTTTTGGTGCATATTCGCAATCGGAAATCTGCGAAACTCAAAATCATCCTCTTGCGTGGCCAAACGACGCTTAAGAACTCCGAACAACAATGTGACTCCGATTAAAGCGGTGCCGCAACCGAAAATTTGAAAATACATCCCCACGATGGAAACGCCTTGCAAAGTACTTAATCCGACCCACAGAAAACCAAATTGAGAAAGCGCAAGAAAGGAGATCATCTCCCGAAAACGAGTGCTTGAAAGCGCGATCACTCCTGGAAAAAACGCATTCATCAATCCAATGGTCAGTAAAAAAGTAGATGCATCTCGAAGCTCAGCCGGAAAAAGGGCCATCACTAAGCGGGCAAAAACAAAGAATGTGACTGGGCAAAACACCCCGAAGACTGCGATTAAGACACTCGGTCGCGCACATCGAGTGAGGCTTAAAAACCATGTGTGCGCAGGCCAAACGGGTAAGCGCGTAAGCGCACTTAGCACGAAGAGCCAAAATGCGAGCTGAGGGACTGAGACCTGCACGCCGAAAACTGACATCGACTTAGAGGCTAGGCCAGAGCTCACTAGCTTCGTCAGATCAAATTGATGCGGCTCAATCGAAAAATACACCGCTAAAGAGGCCAGAAAAAAAAGACCAAGACTCAGCGCCGAAACTACCAAAAATCGAATCGAACCTTTTTCTCTATCTCCCCCCCCCCAGAGTGCACTCAAAAAATATACCGGCAACGACGAGAGAGACAAAAAGAAGAACATCAAAAACAGATCCTGCGCGAGTAAGAGCCCAAAGAGCGAGCACTGAAAAAGGAGAAAGAGCGCATACAGACCTCGACGCCCCTCAGTCGTATTCCACTCAAAGAGCAAAAGGATTGGAAAACAGATACTCACTAGAAGTACGGGAAGCGCGTTGAGACCGTCAAAACTGAGAAGATAGCTGATCCCGTAACTGCCGATCCAATTCAAATTCTCAACCGAAGCCACTCCAGACGAGGAGAGCTGGGAAAACTCAGCAAAGCCAAAGACTGATGCAAAAACGGACAAAACAAACCCGGACGTTCGTGCTGGGGTCGCTGGCAGAAACGCCTGAGCGAGCGCCCCAAGTAAAGGTAGCCAGAGCACCAGGTTGAGTTGATCGAACACAGTTCACCTCGCCACTAAAAGAATTAGCGCCATAAAAACTGACGCAAAAATCGACAGAAAAAGATACCTCTGAATATCACCATTTTGAAGCTCACGGGCGATTGCATTCATTTGCTGATGCGCTCTTTTTCCAATACGAACAAAAGCTTGGTTTGTTGATCGTGTAGCAGCCTCGATCCCACGACCCGAGCGTAAGAAGCTGACGATCAAAGGTCTTTCAAACCAGTGTTCCAAGGCCTCCTCTGAGAGAACAGCCCGCAGCTGATTTGCAAAACTCTGAAAAGGGGATAAGACCGCCTGAACAAGACGCGATCCGCCTGGGAATTTGATTATTTTTTTATGCAACCGCTCAGATCGCTCGTCACCAGAAAAAAACCAACCCACTCCTACAACCAACGAAAACACAATGAAATACCCTCCCAGCGCCGCTGTTTGCTCGTGAGAAGCAAGGGCGAGTGAGGGGTCATTAAAAAAAATCTCAAGCGGTCTTAACCAACGTCCTACCTCGATCTCTTTCCATCCGCCAAAAAGTACCCCGAGGGACACCAAGGAGATCAGGGGGAATAGAGGTAAGATATGACCAAGAGCGCTCAGTGCTTTTTTCGATTTTTTGGCTCCATTTAAGGAGCGGGTTCGCCCAAGTGATGCTGGAACATGTAAATGTGCAAGCGCAGCAAAGAGAACGAGCGGTAAAAAGATAATCGGGTGAGGAAGTAGCTCATGAATCAAATGAACAAAAACCTGATGGGATGAAAACAGAGGAAATCCACACATCGCAAGCGCCAGGATCACAAGGTATGCAAGCTCGAGTCTCTCGGGTTTAGCATGAGTCGTCGAAAGCCACTGGAGCATCCCCCAAGTCCCTAACCCAACAGTCACAGCAAAGATGAGTGCTGCAAACTGCCCCAACCAGATTGCAATTAAGCCACAAAAAAGAAAAGCACTGGCTTGACCCGCCTCAATCACTTTAAGAGCATTAGATCGAGATAAAGCTGAGAGCTGGTGGATCAAAACCACCACTAACCCAAACCATAAAACAGGAGAGAGACTCTCTCGAATCTCAATGGGTGCTTGATGGGCAGAAAGCGCCCCCAACAAAGCGAGAGTTGGGAAAAAACCAAGAATGAGCGCTCTTTCCGCAGCCGGAGACTTGGGGTCCTTAAAGACCCAAGAATGAAATGGATAGACTCGACTCATCACGAGGACTGCAAAAAAATTCGATAAAAGAGTGCCCGCCTCAGATCCCCAAGAGCTTCCCGTTGCTGCGCATAGGCTAGCAACAAACCCACTCATTGCAAATGGAATGAGTAACTCGCGATCAGCTGATGAGCGAGTGCCCCAGCGAGACAAAAAAATACACCCAGAAAAAACTGCAAGAAAAAGACCCACTAAGCTCAAAAGCGGTGTCTTCGAAATCCAGGAAAACAAAACCCCAAACGCAGAAAGAGCAAAAGGCAAATCAAACGAAGAATCTCGATCATTTTTGATTTGTCGAAAAAACAAATAAGATGCTGAAAGAAGAAAAATAACTATCGAAACAAAGACTGCGGCGCCCCCGAGCTTGAGCTCGGCTTTAATCGGTTGAAACCAGTCAAAAACAATAGACCACGTCTCACGAGCATCGCCGAGCGCGCCAACCAGACCCGCACTCATTATCAAAAAGACGCCCGTCACTACTAGGCCAAGAAAAATTAACTCTGCGTGGAGTCTTCGCATAAGTGCCTTAAGCTTTTTAAGAGTCGTGGAGAACGATGCATACGAAGATACTCAAGTCGTAGGAGCAACCCAAAGCCGATCACCGTTTGCACCAGACTCATCAGTAGGACAAAAATTACGAAAACCGTCACTTCGTTCACAAGTTTTGCTGCACCCGCCGACAGCGCAAGAGTCAACGCAGCTCCAGTAAAAAGAATCTGAAACCCGACCAGCATCGAGAGAAACGATCTTCTCACCAAAAGCGACCAAAGGCCGATCGAAATTAGTCCTAGGCCAATGATACTCACTGCTCCCCCCTAGGTCTCATTTCAGGACGCCCCAAAACTCCTGCACCTACAATGCAAAGAAAGAGAATTACACCCATCAGTAAAATCGCAAATAAGTGCTGCTGAATTAGGCGCCTTCCGAAGGTTGCGACATCCTCCATCCTCTGAAAGTCGCCGAAAGCAACAATGATCGAATTCGAAGTGATCGAGATGATCAAGGAAAGAGTCATAATCAGAATCGCAGGAATCACCTGATCCCTCACCACCCTTCTCCATGACCGCTCTTTTGTCTCACCGACAAAAAGGTAAGAGTATACAGAAAAAGCAAGCGACATAAAAAGCGTGAGAAACCACTGAACAAAAGCGATGGTCTCAAAACCCAGAGTTAAGTAAATCGAACCAACAAAAATTCCACAAAAAGAGAACCCCCATACCATCCGCTTCGGTTCACGCGTCCCCACTGAAAGGATCGCGCCAATCCATGCTAGCGCTCCAAAAAAAACAACCCCTACGGCTGCTCCTTCTGTCATAAGCCATACTCCGAATCACCCTGAAGATCTGAACGCTCCCATTTTTCGCGTTGATGCGCCGAAACGAGTCCTCGCCCATAACTTCTCACCAAGTCGATACGATCAAAAACAGCGCCTTCGAACTGCTTGGTGTGAACGAGTGACTCCGGACCACAAACTTCAACACAAAGACCACAAAAAACGCACTTTCCAAAATCAATGTCAAAAACTCGAACCCATTTTTTCTCAAGATCTGGCCCCGGCTCGGCCTCTAAAGTAATGCACGACGCAGGACACACTCGCCTACAGTCCCCGCACCCTGTACAGCGATCAATTTCGTTAAAGAGTATTCCGCGGGTTCGAGGCGGAAGCTCGTCTGCCGTGCGCGAGGACACGGGATCAGGGTACTGCTCAGTGACTTCGCGACGATTTTCACCAAAGCTCAACAAATAAGGCAAAGATGAGCGCACACTTCCCACCAGGGATGCGCCGTCACGCCAAAGTTCCGAAAAATACTCAATGATCGATCTCCAGAAATTGGAGGACTTCATAGTGTGGCCCTTAGAATAAAAAGAGCCGTTTTCCCAAATAGCGCTACGATCGCGAGCGGGGTGAGATATCTCCAGATTGATTGCGTGATTTGATCCATCTTAGGTGCGGGGTTCACCTTCCAAAGAATCAGCGTAAAGAAAAGTAAAACAAGGCTTTTTCCAGCAAGCACAGTCCACTCTATAAACTGCAATACGCCGTGCATTTCGCCATGCAGAAGGGACTCCTGAAGTAGAAGTGGAACTTTCCATCCTCCAAAAAAAAGAATCACTGTAAACAACGCCCAATAGAGTGCGCAAAAGTACCTTCCAAAAAGGAAGAACATATATCCGCGGCCATGGACTCGCGATAATAGATCGCGATCTACAGAGCGAACGCCAAAGCTCGACTCGGGCTTACTCATTTGAGTAAGAAGTAGTCCGCCCGAATAAAAAACGAATGCCGCCAAAAAATCAAATGGTGACCTAAATGCATTCCAACGATGGGGTGACCAACTCTGCACTTCAATAACTGATTGAAAAGAAAACCCGCCTGCCTCTAACGCCACGACAAAGAGTGAGATAAATGTCGCAAACTGAACTGAAATCACTTGTGAAGTGTAGCGAAGACCCCCAAAAAGGCTCGTCAACGAGCCTTGACCCGAAGTTAAAAGCCAAAGAATTTGGGCTGAGGCAAGGACTAACAATGAGGGGACGAGAGCTGCAAAATCTGAGTCAAAAAAAATCCTTTCAGAACTGAGAGGCAACACAATCAGCGCGACACAAAACAACGAACCTAAGAGCCAAAGAGATAAGCGCTCTCGTCGGTGTAAACCCTGAGGGGGGCCCTGACCCGCGTACTTAAGTAGATCAAAAATCGGTTGGACTGCGCCTGAAAGCCCAGAGAGACTTGGGCCCACTCTTGCGTGAAGATCTGCTCCCCACTTGCGCGTTAACACTGAGATCAGGGCAATCAAGGGAGCATAAATCACAAGCAACGTGAGAATTCCGTAAACGAAGACCTGCGCAAAATAAGGCCCAAACACACTCAGATCGATGAAAAAAAATCTCATCGGTCGACCTCAGAGATTGAATAATCAAGACTTGCCAAAACAACCGGCAAATCCTCAAGTCGGCATCCTTCAAGCAGCTCGGGAACACATTGTAAATGTGCGTTCGAAGGCGCGAAATATGAGAACCGAGACGGAAAAGGTCCGCCCTCAGACTCGATCTGACACTCTATAATCCCTCGCGGACTCTCTACGCGTTGCGTACTCGTGCCTGCTGAAACGCCTTGATGAAAAATTCTTGCAGCTTCTGAGTTCAAATGCGCCCCAGAGGGAGTGAGCTCTGCGATTTGCCGAATGATCTCTACACTTTGCTCGATTTCACGCAACCGAATAAGAAAGCGATCGTGACAGTCTCCTGTGATCCCAAACTCGCCACTCCCGAGCGGAGAATAGAAATCGAGCTTTCCGTAAAGCGCGTAAGGCTCATCTCTTCTTAAATCGATTCGCACTCCAGATGCTCGTGCATTAGGTCCTGTCACCCCAACCTTGAGCGCAAACTCTTCGCTAAGAACTCCGAGATATGCCGTTCGACCAAGAAAAACTTGATTAAAGGTGAGCACATCATTGTATTCCTTGATTCGAGATTTAATCATTTCGCAAGTTTCAAGAATCCGCTCAATAAACCCCTCGGTCACATCTTCTCTCACGCCTCCAATACGCAAAAAATGGAGAGAGAAGCGTGCTCCAGTTAACAACTCAAGAAGATCAAGAATTTTCTCTCGATCTCGAAGCGCGTAGTGAAAAATTGCCTCAGAGCCAACCGCTTGGCCGATTTTGACGATGTATTTTAAATGAGAGGCGATTCGAGTGAGTTCCGATAGAATCACTCGAATCGCAGAGGCTCGATCTGAAACTTCAACTTGAAGAAGTTCTTCTATTGCCAAACACGCAACAAGCTCTGCGAAAACAGCATTTTCTGGGTCAATCTTGTCCATATAGGGAAGCAAAGATACCCAAGGACTTTGCTGAATTCTCTTATCAATCGAGCGACAAGTCCAACCTGTTTCAAGAACAGATCGAGCAATCACTTCTCCGTCCATCTCAAGCTGTAGTCGTATCGCTCCAAAAAGCATGGGGTCAAATGGACCAATCTGAAGCGGCGTGATTGGAACCTTTAAAATCTCTGGCTCAAGAGCGTTCATACTGGGATGTTCCGTGCTTTCTGAGTGGCGCGATGCATCCCTCTGATTTTATCTTGGAGCGTGATTA
>JBILEK010000066.1:0-14906 GCA_044352155.1 Bdellovibrionia bacterium | reverse complement strand
TTCATCGCGGAATCCGTGACGTCTGTGGATTCCTTTTTGCTACCCATGCCAAACGTCAGACCCCACTTCACTCCCATGTCAGAACCCACGAAAATTTCGATTGGGCGGAAGTCAGTGGCAGTGATCGTGTTCGAGCCGACCGTGTAGAAGTTCATCGGGCGGTTCAGGTAGGCACCCATGTGGAAGCCTGCCATCGACGTCATGAAGCCACCTTGCGCCTTACCAGCGCCGTTGTTCTTCTCGATGATGACCCAGTCCTTGCCGCCTACGATGTAGGACGGGTTGTAGAACATGTTGTGCGCGTCATCAGCGTACAAGCTGCCGTCGTTGATGAGTCCAATGCCGCCATCGCCGGTTCCGAATACCGAAACGCGGGCGCGGGAAGCAAATGCGTCCGTTCCCGTCAGGGCAACGATCGCGATAGCAAGTGCAAGCACTCTTTTCATTTCTATTTCTCCTTCAGTTGACCAAACTTCTCTCTTCCGTAGTGAGGGCGCTTCTCGGTCGGAGTACTGCTTTGTTGAAGGACCGAGAGAGCAGACCGACTTCAGTTGTCAGAAGAACTTTGGTTTATGAAAAAAGAGTGGCCTCAGTCCGGAGGGCTGTCAACTAATAAGCGTTACGCCATCGGTTGTGGCGTCAAAAAAGTAGCGCACTACGTCATTAAGGGAAGTTTGGAGTTTTTGTCAATCATAGCTCTTTGCCAGATGTGCAGAGGCTTGCCCCAAAAGAGATCACACTGAGATTGCGCACAGTTTTGCGGATCATTTTCAAAAGCGATCAAACGCCACCCGCGCTCCTCCGAGTAGCCCCGCCCGATTCTCGAGCGTCGAGCGGAGGAGCTCGGGCATCAGATCGTGCCCCACGCGTCGGCGCTCAAGTAACGTCCCGAGTCTCCGTAACGTCTGCGGCCGAAACAGATCAAAGCTCTCCGCGAAACTTCCCGCAAAAATCACGCGCTCAGGCGCATAAAGCACAACATAAGTATGAATCGCTTGGGCTAGGCGCTCAGCGTATTCGTAAAATGCATCAATCGCTGCGCGATCTCCGGCGCGTGCGAGGTTTGAGACTTCATGTCCTGTGATCCCAGGCCGCTTGTGACGAGTGCCGAATCGTGCAGCAAAATTGCGGCCCGACAGATACGCCTCAGCACACCCCAGAAGTCCGCACCCGCAGGGAGCCAAAGCATCGCCCGCAGATAAAGTGATGTGTCCCCCTTCCGGATGCAAGCCGCGACCTGAGCGCACGAGCGCTCCGTTCGCGAGCACACCGACACCCAAGCCTGTGCCGAGCGTCAGGACCATGGCGTTTTTCACCCCGCGCGCTGCGCCCCTCCAGTGTTCAGCGAGCAGCGCGGCGGCTGCGTCGTTTTCGAGCGCGACCGGGAGACGTGCGCGTTTTTGCAGCTCGCGCGCAAGCCTGACTTCGCCCCAGGACTTACCTCGAGTGAAAAAATTAGTTGGGTCAAGGAGCGTGCCGCGCGCGGGATCGAGCGGACCTGCGGATGCGATGCCGATGCCGATGGGTTTTGGCATCCCGAAGCGGAGCTCTGCGCACATTTCTGAAAGCTGCGCCACAAGACCTTGAGGTCCACGCGAGAGCTCGGTGGGTCGACGTGCTTCTTTCAATACTTTCCCGCGTGCATCCACGACGCCGCCCCAGACTTTCGTTCCTCCAAGGTCAAACGCGAGAGCGTGGAGATTTTGACTTTTGCGCTTCATGGCGCAAAGGGAGTGACATGCTACACTTAAGGAATCAAGGATGATTCCGCGATGAAACCAACCTCTTCGAAATCTGCATCTAAACGTCTGGGAGTTGAAGTCCTCTCGATCCTCATGCTCGGGGCCGCAATCTTTACGGTGGCAGCCTTGTTTACGTTTAATCCCAAAGATCCCTCATGGTTTATGGCGACGAGTGCTAAGGCCACAAACGCGTGTGGGTGGGTGGGAGCGTATCTTGCGTCGCTGCTCTTTCATGCGGTGGGTTTAAGCGCATTTCTCGTGCCGGCAGCGTTTCTTTTTTTTGCAGCCACCCTGCATCAGCGCGAGGGGTTTGGGAAGTTTTCGGGAATTTTTTCAGGAATGACGATCGCGGCACTGGCGCTTTCGGTTTTTGTGGCGCTTCAGTGGCAGAGCTGGAGTTTTGCTGGGAAAGAGATTCTGACTGGAGGCGTTTTCGGAGCCTTTGTTGCGCAAATTTTGCTTCAACCCTTTAATCCGCTTGGAGCTTCGATCGTCTCCATGGGTGTTTTTGCAGTGGCTCTCGTGCTCTCCACTCCCGTGAGCGTCTCACGTGCTGTAGGGGTAGCGATTCAGTGGAGTGCAAAAATAGCTTACCGAAGCGTGATGTTTACGCTCACTTCTGTTGTCTACTGGCTTGGCATTGGACTGATGAAGAGCGCCCATGGTGCAGCAAACGCTATGAAGTCCGCAGTCGAGCGCTCGCTTGAGCGCGCACG
This sequence comes from Bdellovibrionia bacterium, assembly GCA_044352155.1. GTDB lineage: Bacteria > Bdellovibrionota > UBA1018 > UBA1018 > JBILEK01 > JBILEK01. Next base: position 12,448 of record JBILEK010000066.1, on the reverse strand, counting down.
CGCACTAAAAACGCGTCACGACGCTGGTCCGGATGAGGAACCGCTCGAAGTAGGACCTCCCAAGTCTCCTGAAGTGACAAAACCGATTCGCCCTGTGATCCCCGTTCAGGACGAGATGGATTTTCTCGCGCAAGGTAGTAGCCTCATCCCCGACTTTGATGACCAAGAGATTCACTCCGCTCCTTTAAAGCCTGCGCCACAGAAAACAGATCGTGTGCCTGCGATCCTGCCCCACGAAAAGTCAGTGCAGCAGAAACCTCAATCTCTTGAGCCCAAGAAGACGACTCGCGCAGTGAAGCGTGGAGCTTGGAAGCTGCCGACGCTTGAGTTTTTAAAGAAGGCGCCAAAAATCGAGTCCGCAGTGGATCGGGATCGACTGATCGAAAACTCCAATATTTTAAAGCAAAAGCTCGCAGACTTTGGGATCGAAGGCGATGTGACAGCGGTGCGGCCAGGGCCTGTGATCACTTTGTACGAGTTTCGTCCAGGGCCAGGGATTAAAGTCTCACGCATTCAGGCCGTCGCCGACGATCTCTCGATGGCGCTCTCTGCAGAGAGTGTGCGGATTCTAGCGCCGATCCCTGGGAAGTCTGTCGTCGGGATTGAAATCCCAAGTGATCAGAGGGAGAAAGTTTTTTTACGCGAATTTCTTCAAAATCCTGAGTTCTATGCTGAAAAATACTCACTCCCCGTAGCGATGGGGAAAGACATCGCCGGCACCCCGGTTTTCTCTGACCTCGCACGGATGCCACATCTTCTTTGCGCAGGTCAAACGGGTGCAGGGAAGTCGGTGTTCATGAACAATTTGATCTGTTCTCTTTTTTATCGGTTCACTCCCGATGAGCTGCGGATGATTTTGGTGGACCCGAAATTCATTGAATTCCGTGCGTACCAAGATGTGCCTCATCTTTTGCTCCCGGTCGTTGATGACCCCAAAAATGCATCCACCGCCTTAAAGTGGGCTGTGCGCGAGATGGAGCGGCGTTATCGTATTTTAGCCAAAGTAGGCGCAAAAAATCTCGCAGGCTATAACCAAAAGGTTGAGGAGATGGGAGCGGACACGATTAATGATCTGCTCCAGAGCGAGGAGGAGGGCGAGACAACGCCTTCGACCGGATCGGATTGGATCACGTCGTTTGAACCGGATGAGAGCGGGGCGCCGCGTGTAGGTCGACTTCCTTATATTGTTGTGATCATTGATGAGCTCGCCGATCTCATGATGATTGCCAAAAAAGAGGTCGAGATCTCGATCGCCCGTATCGCACAAAAAGCACGCGCAGCCGGAATTCACCTCATCATTGCGACTCAGCGACCGTCAACAGATGTGATCACTGGATTGATCAAGGCAAACTTGCCTTCGCGGGTTTCATTTCAGCTCGCAAGCTATATTGACTCAAAGACGATTTTGGATCGTGCAGGTGCGGAGAGACTTTTGGGTCAAGGAGATATGCTTTTTATTCCGCCAGGGAACTCACAACTGCTGCGTCTCCATGGTGCATATCTTGACGATGATGAGATTGGAAAAATCACAGCTTTCTTGAAAGACCAAGGCAAGCCAATCTATCGTGACGAGATCTTGGTGGACGATGAGGAAGAAGCCTCCGAAAACGGCGACGAAGATCAAGACGATCTTTTTGATGAGGCCATTCAGCTTGTGAAGCACTCAGGTCATGCGAGTGCGAGTTATTTGCAACGGCACCTCAAGGTAGGTTACAACCGTGCTGCGCGAATGATTGAGACCATGGAGGCGCGTGGGATCGTGGGTCCTGCAGAGGGCGCACGGCCTCGAGAGGTCTTGATTCGCTAGACTGAAGGAAAATGAGGAAAAAAAAGAGTGCATCTAACGCGTGTTCTTGTTGTGCTCGTGAGCGTCGCCGCGGGCTTACGCCTCGGTACCGACGCACGGAGCGAAGGCTTATCCTCACCGGGCTCGCAGAGCGGGACTCCGAGCACCGCTCCGGGCGCGCAGGTAAAACCTCAAGACGCCTCCCGTCCTCGCAAAGGGTCTAAGCGTGGGCGGAGGCCGAAAGAAGTCGAAGGCGCGAAAGCCCTCAACCGCTTCGAAGCGGAAACGGGTCTCAAAAGCCGTTACCACATCGACGGCAAGCATCTGGAAGTCGATACGGACTGAGCGCCCGATGCCTCTTCCTGCTGAGATCCGGCAGGCGATTCAGAGACTCAATGCGCGTGGGCATTTGGCGTACGTCAACGGAGGGAGCGTGCGTGACTTTTTGCTCGGACGAGAGCCTAAAGATCATGATCTCTCAACGGATGCGACTCCGGATGAGATTTGTGAGATTTTTCCCGACGCCATCACGGTCGGAAAGTCTTTTGGAGTGTTGAAGTTTCCAGGCGATGTAGAGATTGCAAGTTTTCGGAGAGATCTTGAGTACTCGGATCATCGACGGCCTGAGGGAGTGGAGCTGGCTGAGCCTGAGGAGGATGCGCTCCGTCGTGATTTCACGATCAACGGAATGTTCTATGACCCAAAGACGCAGCAGATTCTCGATTGTGTAGGGGGCGCGGATGATCTGAGGGCTCGAGTCGTGCGTGCAATCGGAGATCCGGACGAGAGGTTTAAGGAGGATGCACTCCGACTTTTGCGAGCGATTCGGTTCACGACGGAGCTAGGATTTAGGCTCGATCTTGGGACGATGGAGGCAATTAAGCGTCACGCTCGATTGGTGCTGAAAGTGAGCGCCGAGCGTATTCGCGACGAACTTGAGGCGATGTGGCTTGGCGCAGATCCGGCGCAAGCTCTTGGAATGCTCTCCGAGTATGGGCTTCTATTTTTGATTTTGCCTGAAGTGCAAGCTCTCCGTGGAGTGAAGCAGATGGATCCTACGAATCCGTTCGAAGAGCCGTGGCCTGCTGAGGATGTTTGGTCGACTACATTGAAGACAGTTTCACTTCTCAAAAAGCAAACTCCAAGAGCGTCGGTGGCTTTGATGTGGGCATCGGTACTGATGAACGTCGGTAAGCCAATCGCCGCGAAGAAAAACGCTGGTAAGCACTTTAACGGGCATGAGCTTGAGGCGGCGCTTTTGATTCAGCGAGTAGGGGAGCGCTTAAGGCTGCCCCGAAGTGAGACGGAGCGGATTGTGGCGCTCTCGTCAGAGATGCTGAAGTTTGGTGATGTTTTTCAAATGCGCGAGGCAACTTTGCTGCGCTGGATTGCGCAACCGTACTTTGAGGAGCTTCTTTCGCTCCATCGTGCGGAGGTCACGGCGACGGATGGAAATCTCGCGGCGTATGAGTTCTGCTCTCAGCGCTTAAAGGCGTATCGAGAGTCTCCGGCGCTGCCACGGTTGCTGGATGGGGCGGATTTGATTCAGATGGGGTTCTTGCCAGGGCCGCAGTTTACGAAGATTCTGCGGATGGTGGAGGATCTAGCACTTGAGAGAAAGATCACGACGAAGGATGAGGCGCTGGAGTTTGTGGTGAAGTACTTCGTATAAACTGGCCTCATCAAATGAGTAAGGCTGATTGAGTAAAAATCGCTAAGCGATTTTAAAGTGTAGAGATTTCGGTTTGGGAATTGCAGTGGCGCAACCCAAGGTGCCCTCTCTTCATCGCGCTCATTCATTCGATTGTCTCTGCCCATCCGCGAAAAGGCGCATACACTCGATTGGAAGTTTCTACCGTAAAGGTGATCGAAAGTGGGTTCGGAGATTTCGATGCACAAACTGCAAACGCTCTTTCTCTCAGTCTAGTGGCACGCTTGAGTACCGACAACAAAAGCGCTTAATTAACCCGATTCTTGAGCAGCTATTATGCTCAGCCGTTTCGCAAAGAAGATCTGCGCGAATTCTGCGCGTGCATCGATCGACGATCGCTCGGAGGCTTCTTTATCTCTCTCGTCGCGCTGAGCTCTGGCAGGAGAAGTTTTTAAGAGAATTCACGCCAGGCATGGAGATTCAGTTTGATGAAATGGAGTCATCCGAGCACTCAAAGCTTAGGCCCGTGAGTATTCCTTTGATTGTGGATCAGGCGACGCGCAAAATTCTAGCATTTGACGTAGCACAGATGCCGGCTAAAGGCCGATTCGCAGCTTTTTCGCGAAAAAAATATGGTCCCAGAGCTGATATGCGCGCACAGAGTATACGAGCACTCCTGTTAGAGCTTAAACCCAAACTCGCGCAAACAGTCATCATCCGCTCAGATGATTGTCCGAGATACCCGCGTCCGATCTCGCTCACTCTTCCGGAGCTTGAACACCGAGCGAACCCAGGTGCTCGAGGCTGTGTTGGCGGCCAAGGGGAGTTAAAGAAAAGGCGCTATGACCCACTTTTTTCTCTCAATCATACGGCTGCGATGCTTCGAGCCAATGTGAGTCGCTTACTGAGACGAAACTGGTGCCTCTCAAAGAAATCCGAAAATCTTAAGCACCATATCCAGATCTATGTCCGCTACCATAACGAAGTGCTGACGGCGTCCTAAGAGCACTCGGGCCCCCACTGCCTAGAGATCAGCTGGCCCTTTTGAAGCGCACTGGAGCGCGAGTAATCAGACCTCGAGCAGGCTGATGGCTCATGCCCCGTAGGACTCGCTGGAGTTCTTGCCACTTTACTCAGTTGGTGAGGCCAGTTTGCAAATACCTCCCTATGCCCCCTCCTGGCAGATTCAGGCAAGTCGGGTTCTCCCCGGACTCACCGCCCAATGCCCAGTTATACTCTGTTCGTCTCAACGTCGATCGACTCAGATACTGGTAGATCGAGTTGACCGTACATACGACTCGATTTTGAGTCAGATCAGTCGCTCGCCCGTAGTTGATCGCGTAGATATTGAAGCATCCCGTTTCAGGGTCGAGAGATCGAAACAACACCGTACGAGTTGCACGCCCTACAGAAGTTGTATCGAGATCACGCAAAAAATAGAAAGTTGCATTGCTTTCAGAGCTATTGCAGTCAAGCGTCGCAATCTGCGATCGCTGTTCTTCGGTGAGCTCCGGAAAGCGCGAAACATTTAGAGTGTTCATGGATCCTCCATCGCTCCTATCATGAGGCCCCAGTGTCCCCTCTCTGAGCGATGCCGAAGAGCCCATATCCTGAGAGCAGGAAGAGAGCGCGAGCGCCCCTATCAAAAACCCGAGGGCATTAAACTTCATTCCACTATCCCCCTTCTCCCAAATCCTAACCCTGCTCACCCTATGATATCGAACCTAACAGCACTTCAGGATGTGTCATTTTTGACCACTAACTAGCTGCACCCGGCGCTTAAACGCATTGAGCCTCATAGTTAGGGATGTGCTTGGGGGATTTCACGATATGAGAAACGCAGGGTTCACTCTCGTTGAGGCTGGCATTGCGATTGGAGTCTCTGCGATTGCAGCGGCAGGGATTGCAGCAAGTCTTCTTGGAGTGCAGAAAAACGCGCGCTCAGTCTCCTTGGGGGCACAAATCGTTCAGACCCAAAACCAGTTAAGTCTCGCTCTATCGAGCGCTGAAGCGTGTACACAAATCCTTCGGAACTTGCCTTACCCATCTGGCCAAGCCATGAAACTCTCAGTCGCGTTTCCGCGCACAGGACGAGTCCTGCAAGCTCGCGGTAGTTCAGACTTGTCGCAAGGGCTTAAGATTTCTGATGAGCTTCGTCTACTGACGCTTGGAGCACAAAGCAGTGGATTTCAAGTAGATACAATTGAGTTTCGCCTGCTTCGAGATCTTGACGTAACCGCAGAGCAGTCCCAGCATTTGGTGACCATCCGTGCGACTGGAAGAAAGTCGCTCGACACCGGAGCAAGTGGTCGAAATGATTTTCAGACCGAGTATTGGCTCAAGGTCCAGGCCCGGGGAGATCAGATGCTCGGCTGCCTCAGTGCTTCGGCTCCAGGCGCTCATCCGATCAGCTGCACTGATCTAGGAGGTGTTGCAAACCCCGCGTTCACAGAAGGAGGCGTTGAGGCCCGATGTGTACCACAGCATCTGATCATCGGCAGTGCTGCGAGCACTGCCGGCCTAAGATCTTGGTTGGGGAGTATGTACGATCCAGAGCGCCCTGTGACCGCGCCTTATCGGAACGGTATCTTTGCAGAAGGTGTACTAGCTTCACGTTCGGGCGTGCGAGCGTATCTGGATCAAATGACTTTCGAGCCAGAGTTTTTAGCGCACAAAACATCGCAGGACGCGACGACTGACTTTCCGATCACTAGACAGGGAGCGCAGTTTCAGTTTTTTCGTGGACGCAAAGTATCCGGAGGCGTGATTCAACCTGTGATCTCAGGGGATCTGATTGGGCGCATACTTGCGAGTGCTCAAGTGCGACGTACTGATGATGGTGGAGTGATTCATAGCGGAGCGGCTGCAGGGATTGAGATCTTAGCTCAGGGAGCTTCGAATCAAGAGTGGACGACTCAAAGTGTTCCAAGCGCGATGAGATTCTTTGTGACTCCCGAAGGGCAGAGCTTTTATGAGCCTACGCAACCTGCGCTTGAGATCCGATCCGATCAGAGCGCTCAGTTCTCAAATGGACTCACGGCAAAAACTCTACGACTTCCTGGGCCCAATCCTGAAAGCGAGATCATTCAAGGCGGGTTGCTCTCTGCTACAAACGAGTTAGGCGACACACGCTGGCGGCAATTGAAAGCGTACGAAAGTCCAGTGCTTTTCCATACGACCACGACTACCTGCTACCCTGAACCTACAGAGGGATGGGTCACGAACGGAAATCGCGTTACTGTGGGTGCCACTCAAGTTGCGATCGGTGGTCCACAGGTAACGCTCGACTTATCGACACACTCAGGGAAACAGCTCATTCATTGCTCACTCAGTCGAAACCGAGCGGATCTCGGCGCACAAGGTACCGGTAAAGGAGGAGGTCGATGTGTTGTGCGTCGTGAGGCCGGACGATGGGTTCTTCATGCGCTTTCTTGGAATGGTGACTCCACTCGTCCCCATCCTTACGCAGCAACAGGCGCACCTGAAGGCTCGTGCGTAGAGTGTGCTGCGAGCTGCACTTATCTCGAGTGAAGAGAGCAGAGCGTCTCAGCCGAGTAACTCGCCGAGGCGGGTACTCAACTTAGGATGAGCTGAGATCGAGTAATGATTTTTTTTAAACTCGATCAGTCCTGGGACTTTTGCTCGAAGCCGAGAAAGATGCCGCTTAAATCGTGAGAGCTCGACCTCTGCAGGTAGTCCGGACTGAAAAATAGCCTCAATCAACTCGTTACGAGTGCGCGGCCCTAAAAGTAAAATCTGGAGCGTATGTTGCTCGATCTCAGCTAACTCCAAAATCGACATCCGGTTGTTTTTGAGCCTCAACTCCCAACGAGCCTGCCAGGAGGAGTTCAGTGTTGAGAGGAGATCTTGTTTGGGAAGATTTCCGTTGACCCAAGCCTGCAGCGAGACCTCTACAGCTTGATGCATCTCTAAAAAAGCAGAGGCAAGCACGAGCTCGCGCTCATACTCCGCCTCAGCGGAGCGCCCCTCTTGAAGCAAAAGATCGTAAAGTAGGGCATGCGTACTTATTCGATCGTAGCTTGCGAGATAATCAGAGATCTCGGCAAGTGAGCTTTGAAGAATCTGGATTCCAAGTTTCCGTGCGCCTACTTGCTCAAGCTCCCATGCAAGATTTTGTGAGGATTGAATCATCACTCCAAACTCGCTTGCTGATTTAGCGATACGGGACATCTGAAAAAACTCAAGAATCGCCCCCTGCGATGTGCTCTGCAGGGAGAGTTCAATTACGACGGCGTTGAAAGCAGATTTGATCGCTTTTTTAGGAGAGCCATTTGCCTGAAACGCGACCAGTGCCTTTTGATAGTGATCTACCGCAGCTTCTCCCTTTCCCTGAAGGTCATGCCAGCGCGCTAAAAGAAAAAAAATCTCCCCCTCCCAGTCAGGATGGGGCACGACAAGAGTTCGGGGCGCTCGATTTGTAACTAGCGCGAATCTGAGCTCGATCGCCTGTAATAGGTCACTGAAGTGCGGAGTTGATTTTTCTTTAACGAAAGCGATGATTTTCTCGAGCTGATCTTGATCTCTTTGGTGATAGGCGCGCAGAGCTTGGATGTAGATCTTTTCATCCTCTTCGGGGCGGCGCTTTGACTCAAAGTCATGCAGTTCTTCGTAGCTGAGGTCAAAAATCTGATTCCAATGGCGTTGTGAAGTTGAGCACATTTTGGACGTGGATGATATCACATCCGCGCAACAAGGCCTAAACTGAGTCTTCGGCCATCGGCTGTGTAGTCCTCAATAAGATCGACCGCGCGATCAAGAACATTTTCAACCGCCCAGGAGAGCTCAAGCGTCCAGGGTCGTGCTGAGAGCAAGTAGCTTCCCTCGAAGTCCACAAGCGAGTGACCGCCGAGCGATCGACCACTTGGACCTCGCGACGAGGTTTGTGATCGAAAAAATACGCCCATACTGAGCGCGCCCCAAAGAGCTTGAGAGCCGATTCGATGCGTGAAAAGTGGCGAGTAGGCGAGGGGATTTTTTAAAGGACCGACTTGCGTGCGGGTGAACAGGAGATCATTTTGAAATGTAAATCTCCCCAAGTTCAGATCAAGCTGGTGGCGGAGATGCAGGAGATCTGCAGACTGCGTGTTCTGTACTTGATATCTTGCCTGATCGATTGCCACGAGAAGTTGGAGATCGCGTTTATGTTGATAGATCGACTCGAGGCGCTGCTGTAGGTTTTGAGAAAGCGCACTCTCCCAACCTAAAAGTGCTGAGGACGTTTTTTCGGAGCGAAGATTTGGATTGGGCTCAAAAAAGCCTGGAATCGAATAAAAACGATCCGAGAGTGAGGGGAGCCTTGAGGTGAGTCCGCTACGGAAATAGAGCGTATCGATGGGACTAGGTTTAAGTCTCGCGCCTAAACTCAGCGTCGGAGAGAGCACAGGCTCAGATCTTGAGGAGAGTCTTGGTCTCACTCCGGCTGCGATCTCAACGAGTGATCCCCACGCATCGAAGCGGAAATTTGCGAGAGCTGCGCCCGTGCTCTCTTGGGCCTCTCCTAGATTTGAACCTCGGTAGTGAGTAGATCGAAGAGCGACTCCTAAAGTCCAGTTTGGCGTAAGGTAGGCGAGCTGCGCTCCCGCTTGCTCAGGCTCATCGACGGAGCGCTGAGATCCGTCTTGGTACTCTCGGCGCGCAAAATCTCCAAAAATGCTCGCCTTAAGACTCTGCCCGCTCCACTCAAGTACAGGCAAAGTGCGCCTTGTGCGAACAGTGGCGCCAGGAGTGGGAAGAGATCGAGATCCCTCGCTTCGCTCGGTGAGATCCGTGCTCAGAAGATGGATCTGCGTTCGAGAGCAGCAGTGATCTCCGTGATCTTGACGCGCACTGAAGGAGCCTGAATACCCGCGAGCATGACCGAGACTCATCCCTGCACGAAGTGCAAGTGATCGAGTCTCGCCAGATCCAGCCCATCCGACGGCAGTCTGTTGTAAGGTGTTGGAGAGCATTTGCACGAGTTCGAGCGAAGGTTTTCGCGCGCGCACCTTAGCTGCAGACCATAGATCCAGAGTCAGTGCCCCGCTTGAGGCGAGAGGGTCAAGCGGCGTTGCGGCCACGCCACTTTGGTAGCGGCTATGAGACCAAAGAAACTGCGGAAAAACGGCAAGATTCTCGCCACCGCCTTGGGGCGGGTTAAGTGGAACTCCTAAAGTCTGTACGCTCGTATCATCTGAAGTACGACCATAACCTCGAAATTGAGTGAGCGCACCTGATCGCCCGTAATCGCTCAATGGTAAACTGGAGCGCGTACGCCACTGACTTCCGAGAGTTCGTGTGGGTGAGAGCTCAATGCGCTCCTCTGGTAACAGAGAGTCATAGCTGAGTGCTTCGAGAGGAGGCGCTTCGATCACTGTGGGAGGGAGCGAGTACTCAAGCGCTGAACTAGGCATCGGATTGAGAGTTAAAAAAGCAAGAATAAGCACGCTCATGAAGTACTTCCCAGCTGTGAGAGGAGGCGCGCGAGCCTCGCTGGATCTGGCGTGACGAGTAAAGTTTTATTGTGAGTGTAGGAGACTTGGGTGGAGTTTGGGATTTTTTTAACGAACTTTCTATACGTGTAGTCGATCTCCGTCTTTCCCCACTGAGAGCCTCCGCTTGCATGCAAAAGGAGCTGTGCAGCATCGAGCAGCGTCTCAAGCGGCGCTGTTTTTGATGACGGTACGAGGATGACGACGTGGGAGGATGGCTTTCCGCGAACGTGCATCCAGAGGTCGTTTCCGCGAGCAACACGAAAGGTGAGCTCTAGGTTTTCATCTCTCGATCGTCCTACAAGGATTGACCAGCCATCGCGAGAGACGTAGGACTTACCCGAAAAGCGTGACAGGACGCGCGAAGTGAGCGGATCAGAGTTGGGAGGCTTGAGTTGAAACTCTTCCTCTACCTGCAGGAGAGTTGCAGAGTCTACAGTTTGTTGAACTTTCAAAAGTGCAGACTTGATACGCGTGACGTTTTCACTGAGCTCCAAAATCCGCGTCGTGGTTTCTTCGATTTTGCGCTTTTGACGTCGCGCTTTTTCATAGTAGCGATCGAGTTGTTCTTTTGGCGTGAGGTTTGGATCACAATCTAGGACGCAGAGTCGATCCTGCTCGTAGTCAAAAACCTCGACTTTTGGCCAGTCTTTTTGAGCAAGATGGAGTGCGGATTTAAGTAAGTTACCTAAGATCTGCCAGTTAGGCTCTGACTTGGCTTCGGTCTGTGCACGAGTGGCTTGTTGGATTCGAGTTTCGCTTTGAAGGAGGTTTGCACTTAGTTTTTGTTGGATTGATTTACGACGTAAATCAAAAGCATGCTCAAGATAGTAGGCATCCAGACAGCGGCTGTAGTGCTCGGGAGTTTGCACCCACTGCTCTCGGATGGGGAGCTCTTCGGTGCGTTTGAGTGGTGGAGGAGGTGGTGCGCTCCAGTGTGTGCGTTCCGGGTAGCGAGATCGCGCAAGAACTTGTTCGTCTTTAAGGAGTACGGCCTCTGGGCCTGAGGGGATTAGGACGAGTGCCATACGGAGTTGGTTACTCCAGTCGAGCCAAACGATTCGATCCCTGGGCTCAGTGGAGATGCGCAGAAGCTTCGCTCCGCGCAAAAGTTTTCCGAGCGATAAGTCAAACGCTGAGCGAGTTGCATTTTTGGCGGATTTTGGAGCATTCTTTGTGTACCAAGCGATGTGAGGAGCTTGAGCACGCACTGAGAAGGTGAGGGTCCCGGAGCCACTACGGCCACTGAGCACTAAGGACCACTCTGATTTTTGAAATCCTCCTGGGCGCTCAGGCACTTGGATCCGATCCAAAAAGAGTCCTTCGGCCTGCAACGCGATCCCGCCGACGAGTTGGGCAAGCTCGCGAGCGTTAAGAACTGGAGGCTTTTGAGCGGATGGCTGGGATGGCACGCGTCTTTCGGATGTAGCACAGATCCGAATCCTCGGGTATGAACTGCGCACCCTTATGAATACATCTGTAACGATATGGACTCTGACAGCTCGTGGGGCGGAGCGGTTTCGCCGTGGCCACCCTTGGGCGTTTTCAAATGAACTTGCAGAGAGTCCCAAAGGGCTTGAGCCCGGAGCGCCAGTAGAGCTTCGCGATGCGGGAGGTAAGTTTCTTGCGCGCGGTTACGGAAACCCGCGCTCTCTGATCGCGTTTCGCACGCTTTCGCGTGATCCGGATATCTCGGAGCCGTGGTCGTCGGCGTTTTTAGTAGAGAAGCTTCGAGACGCACGCTCTCTGAGAGCGAGATTGGGGCTCTTAGGGACTTCACACCGCTGGGTTTTCTCGGAGGCGGATCGTCTACCGGGTTGGATTTTGGATTGCTATCTTACGAAGCAGGGGAGTGTGTTGGTTCTTCAGATTTCGACTGCTGGACTTGAGCGCACAAATGAGCAGATCCTTGATTTACTGTCTCTTGCAGTTGCAGACGCGGAGGAGTGGAAAAAAACGACCGTCATCGTCGATCGCTCCTCAGGATCGCGTGAGCTTGAGGGGTTGGCCATTGAAGGACCTCAGGTTCTAAAAAAAGGCGTCGCTTTTCAATCAACGGCTGAGATCATTGTGCGTGGGATCACGTTTCGGGTAGATTTTTTGGAAGGTCAAAAAACAGCATTTTTCCTAGATCAATCGGAGAACGCTGAGCGCTTAGGGCTTCGTCTACGCGATCAAAAAATTTTTGGCACTTTTAAGATCCTTGATCTTTGCTCGTATGTGGGACAGTGGAGCGTACAGGCGGGGCGTGCAGTACTGCAAGCAGGTGGGCGAGCGGAGGTGACGGTGGTTGATGCCTCGGCGCGTGCGCTGGAGCTTGCGGGTCAGAACTTGGCGAGCGCTGAGATTCGGCACGAGCTGCTTAAGCGCGATGTACTTGAGGGGCTCGGCTCGCTCCCGAGTGGTGGATACGATCTTGTGATTGTCGACCCTCCTGCATTGATTCAAGGTCGCAAGCATGTTCCCGCCGGAGCGCATGCTTATTTGCAGCTGAACACGGAGGCGTTTCGTCTCGTGCGCGCG
>JBILEK010000110.1:0-3805 GCA_044352155.1 Bdellovibrionia bacterium | reverse complement strand
AAATCTTTTTTACCTAATCGCTACTGCAAGCGTTTGAGAAGGTAAAACAACAGCAGAACGCATCCAAACACCAACGCGCCTATAATCCATCGCCAAAGCGACGGGGGTTCGATTGCGCTCACTCGCTCACCTCGAGTGTCCGGATAGAGCCGCGGAGAGGGTGTGAGTCGAGGCTCCGAAGGTGAGGGGGGGCGCTCGAGCTTGGGAAGCGTGAGCACCGAAGTTTGCGGCTCTTCATACTCAGTCAGATCCGGGAGATCGGGGATTTGAGCGTCGAGAGAGTGTTCGCTTTCACTCGAACGTAGGGTTACCGCGGGGTCTGTACGAGTGAGAGTGGCCTCCTCGTCGGATTCCAGGGCGAGATGAGTGAGGAGATCTGCGCCGAGCTCTGAGCTGACCTCTTCACGTTCATGGAGTTGGATCCAGTAGTGGTTGGATCGGCACACTTCGTCCTGAGCTCGGAGTTGCCCTGATAGAATCATCTGGCGCACTTGATCGCGCGAGTAAGGGCCTGCGATCAGGTTTTGAGAAGTGCGGACTAGCCACTGAGGCGTGCTTGGCTCCATGAGTTCTAAGGATCGCGCACCTGAACCGACAGGGTCAAATAGAACCTAGAGAACACTCAAGCTATGACGCTCCGCACTCAAAAAGCGCTGAATCTCGGGGTGGGGCGCTTTTTTGAATCCGCTCGCATCGCCGCAGTAAACGACTTGTCCCTGGTAAAGAAACGCGATCTGGTCGGCCAGATGGAGCGCAGACGGAATGTCATGACTAATGACGATTGAAGTGAGCTTAAGCTCGCTCTTGAGCTGAGCGATGAGTTCATCGACCATGAGGCGCGTCACTGGATCGAGACCGGTCGTCGGCTCATCGTACAGAAGCACGCGTGGCTCGCGAATGATCGCGCGCGCAAGCGCGGCGCGCTTTTTCATCCCGCCGGAGAGCTCGTTGGGGAACTTGTCGAACCCTTGACTTAAACCCAAGTGAACGAGCGCTCCTTCGACCTTGCGTCGAATCTCCTCTTCACTCATTTGAGTGTGCTCGCGCAGCGGAAATGCGACGTTATCAAAAATCGTCATGTCATCAAAAAGTGCTGAGTTCTGAAAAAGCATCCCAAACTGCATGCGATGTTGGGGTAACTCGCGTGGACTGGCTTTGGAGATGTCTTTACCAAACACCAAGACCTCACCCGAGTCAGGCTGGAGGAGTCCTAGGATGTGCTTGATCGTGACAGACTTGCCGGTACCGGAGGGGCCAAGAACGTAAGTGAGTTTTCCCTCGGGAAAGTCGAGATCGATCCCACGAAGGATTTGGTCTCTCCCGTTTCGAAAGCTCTTATGAACATTCACGAGTCGGATTGCAGATGCAGTGCTCATTTTGTCGTTGAGTCTAGAACAACTTCCCTGCGTGCGCACTAAGAAGAATCCACGCGTCGCGTAGAGAGAGTGAGGCTTAATCGTTGTAGCCCCCGGGAGAACTGCGATTGCCTCCAAGAGCGACTGAGCCGTAGTCCCATCCAAAGGATACAGCTATAGGCAGTAAAGGCCCAAAACCTGCCTTGAGCACGCCCTTTGGATGCTTGAGTAATTGCAAGAGCGAGACGTCCGGGAAACTCGCGTAAAAATGAGCGAAACTCCAGGTCACTCCGAAAGCGCACGGTGAGTTCCAGGCGATCCGGAAGTACTCGCAACTCGATCACACGCACTCTCCATTTGCGTGCGCAGCGAGTGAGGAGCCTGAGGAGAGTCGAGCGATTTCTCGAGCGATCCAATGCCCAAGCTCCGCGCGCTCGTGCGCTCTGGAGCTTCAGACGAAGCGGGTGGCGTTTGGAGAGGGGGCGCGCAAGTTTGCGTCGACCTCGCCGAACATGGCCTCCGTGCTCCATGTGATTTTTTACGCTGGAATTCATCGAAGATGTTTTGATAGGTCAAAAAATAGACAGGGGCAATGGTATTTTTTGCCTATGAGGGCACATAATATTGAGAGCGCACCGCGTTAGTGATCAAAAAGTCCACCGCGACGAGCTCATGTGCGAGTGCTAGGATCTGCGGTGCTATGCGCACACTTTGGTTTCTCTTAATGCTTTGTTTGATCCCCGCAACCCATGCCGCAGATCAGAAACTCAAGATCCTGCTCTTAGGCGATAGTCTGACCGAGGGTTTTGGCGTCGCGCAGGAGGATGCGTACCCAGCGCTCGTTGAAAAAAAGCTGCACGCTGCAGGTTTTGCTTCGGTGGAGATTCTCAACGCAGGGATTGGCGGCTCGACCACCGCGAGCGCTCTGCCGCGCTTGCAGTGGCACCTCAAAGGCAGACCCCAATGGGTGGTGCTTGCTTTGGGTGCCAACGACGGGCTGCGAGGAGTTGCGATCGCGCAGAGCAAAAAAAACCTCGCTCAAACGATCGATCGCGCCCAGAAAGAGGGGGTTCGTGTGTTCCTTGCAGGAATGCGCTTACCGCCGAACTACGGGCAAAAGTACCGACGCGATTTCGAGCGCATGTACCAAGAGCTCGCACACGAAAAAAAGCTCGCTCTTCTTCCGTTCCTTCTGGATGGGGTTGCCGGTGAGACGCGCTTGAACCTCGAAGACGGCATTCATCCCAACGAGAAAGGACATCAAAAAATTGCAGAAGTTGTTTTTAATTTTTTTGAGCCGCGCGTGCGGAAGGAGCTAAAAAATGTCACTCGTTGAGCTACGCAGTGTTTCGCGACACTATGCGCAGGGAGATCGAAAAATCGAAGTCCTGCGAGCGGTTGATCTCAGAGTCGAGCGTCAAGATCGCCTAGCGATCGTCGGCCAGTCGGGTTCAGGAAAAACGACACTCCTTTCGTGTTTGACAGGACTTGATTTGCCCAGCGCAGGGGAGGTCTGGTGGGATGAGATTTGCGTTTCTAAGCTCAGTGAGAATCAAGCCGCACGCTTGCGCGCGGAGCGCTTGGGAATGGTGTTTCAACAGTTCCACTTGATGCCCGGGCTCAGCGCTCTTGAAAACGTAAGTCTTCCGCTTGAGATTGCTGGGTTAGGGTTAAAACAATCTCTCGAGCGCGCTCGAGCTGCACTTGAGGGCGTGGGGCTTTCGTCCCGAGTGGAGCATCGGCCTTCGCAGCTCTCCGGCGGCGAAAAACAGCGAGTCGCAATCGCTCGTGCGCTCGTCACTGAGCCCGAGCTGTTAGTTGCGGATGAGCCCAGTGGGAGCTTAGATCCTGAGACAGGAGCTCAGGTGATGGAGCAGCTCTTTGAAGTGGTACGCAAGCGAGATCTCACTTTGGTACTGGTGACTCATAACTTAGAGCTTGCTTCGCGCTGCAGTCGAGAATTGCGGATGGAAAAAGGACGCCTCGTCTCGGTGCGCGAATGAGAACGCTGAGATTTATTTGGCGAGACATACGAGGGACGCCTCGCTGGAGTATCGCTTTTGTAGCGAGTCTTGCACTTGGAGTGTTTGGTCTCGCGCTTGTACAGGCCTTTCAAGGCTCAGTGCGTGCGAGTTTGTCAGAGCGCTCGCGCGCAATTTTGGGAGCGGATCTCTCAGTGGAGGCCCGGAGACCCCTGAGCGCTGAGGAGCAGAGGTTAGTTTCAGAGCACTTGGGGAGTTTTCCCCATCGAGTGGCTCAGGGCGTGGAGCTTTTTTCAATGCTCTCTTCGCCGCAGGGGACACGTTTGGTCGAAGTTGTTGCGCTTGAAGCTCAGTTTCCATTTTACGGCTCTTTTGAACTGCGTGGAGGCGGAAAAAGAGAGGGCGAGTCGCAAGTCTGGATCGACCCTGAGCTCGAAGCTCAGTTACAACTCAAAGTAGGAGAGCACG
>JBILEK010000104.1:0-4745 GCA_044352155.1 Bdellovibrionia bacterium | reverse complement strand
GGGGAGCACCGCACGCGCGCCGCGGTGACCTTGGATCTCAAGAGCGTGGGCTTGGGTGACGAGTGCGATGAACGTCAGCAGCATATCTTAGAGGTCTCCTGTGTACGTGAGCTTAAGTGTCGTGCTCAATTCATGTTTTTCTTTTGAAAAAAACCGGATGGGTTCTTCGAGCGCTGTGCTCTGCGCGCGGTACTCGTATTCGCGACCGAGGTAGAGGCGGCTTTGGATTTTAAACTCTCCGAACTCGCCTTCACCTTCGTGCCAGAGTCGTGGAAGGAAAAAACGCTCGCCAACGCGTTGTCCCTGGGCGAGAAACTCGCCACAGAACGCGGTGGGTGGTTTTTGGTAGAGTGCCTCGGGTGAGCCCTCGCAATCGACTTTGCCATGATTAAGAAGAACAATCCGATCGGAAAGAGCGAGCGCCTCTTTTTGATCGTGAGTGACAAGGATTGTTGTGAGTTTCAGCTCACGTTGTAGACGGCGGATCTCAGCACCTAGCTCCTCACGCAGGAGTGCATCGAGGTTCGAAAGTGGCTCATCCAGTAGTAGGACGCGCGGCGAAACCGCGATCGCTCGAGCGATGGCGACGCGCTGCTGCTGACCACCGGAAAGTTGATGCGGTAAGCGCGACGCCAAGTGTACCATGCGCACTTGCTCAAGTGCGAGCTTCGCTCTACGCTCAATCTCTCTTGTCTGCCCTTTAAACTGGATTTCTAAGGGGAAGCGGATGTTCTCCTCGACTGTCAAATGTGGCCAAACAGCATAGCTCTGAAAAACCATCGCAAGCCGCCGCTGTTCTGGAGGCATAAAATCCGATCCTTCAGAAAAAATACTCTCGCCTAGTGCGATCCTGCCAGAGTCGGTGTCTGGACGCTCAAGCCCTGCGATGCAACGGAGTGCAGTCGTCTTCCCTGAGCCCGAGGCACCTAAGAGCGACACCCATTCTCCTTCGTGAAACTCAAGATCGATCCCTTTGAGGACAGGTGTTGTGCCGTAGGACTTTTTTAGATTTTGGATGTGTAAGGTGGCCATTAGTACCCTAGCTTTCCGCGACTAAGAGAGTAGGCAAGTTGATTGAGAAAAAGTACAACAACGACTAGCAAAATCGAGAGGGCTGCGGCGCTCGCTTGATCCGCGTAGTCTTGAAGATCAAAAAGTACTGTTCCAAATGAGCGAAACGAGGGGCTGGCCAGAAAGATCGACATCGTGAGCTCGCCCAAGATGGGGATCAAGACCAAAAAAAATCCTCCCATCCACTCGGGTCTAAGGATGGGGAGAATAATTCGTCCCCAGATCCGAGCTCGACTCGCTCCAGAGAGTTGTGCTGCTTCCGTGAGACTTTCTGAAATCGCTGCATATCCTGCACGAAGCGGCTGGAAAGCAAGACTCAAATGTTTGATTAAAAAAGCTGCCACCACAATCCAAGGGGTATTGTAGAGATTGATCCCGAATCGTCCTGAGGCCACAACAATAAGTCCTAAGGCCAAAATCGCTCCAGGAGTCGAAAGTGGCACAGAAAAAATCCATTCAGAGATCTGGAGTGCAAGGCGACTTTTTGCGAGAAAAATGAGCGATGCAATCGCGATCAGTAGAATCGAGATCGCCGAAAGCGTGCCGTACCCTAAGCTCCCCTGTGCTGCCAAAGCGGTCTCTTGAAGCTCAAAAATTACATAAGTATAAGCTCGTGCCGTGGGCTCTAAGAAGCAGGTAAGCCCCTCTTGTTGGAGGCATCCTGGTTTAACCCAGGTTGAGAGAAAGAGTGATCCCATCGGCAAGATCCAAAAAAGAAGTTGTAGTACCCAAAAAAAACTACGAAACAATGCCGACTCGCGCCATTTCCAAGAAGAGCCCGATGCGCGAGCAACTTTGCCACTGATGAGGCGCACACTTTCTTGGGCAGACTGAAGCTTCCGGATCATGAAGTAAGGAAAAAGTGTAATCCCAAACAGAACCATCGAAAGCACTGCTGCCTGAGGGAGTCCTTCGATTCCACCGACCTGGATGGATTGAAAAATCTTGTAGCTCAGCGGATAGACGCGCTCAGGAGCTCCGATCCACGCTGGGATTGCAAACGCAGACAGATTAAGGGAAAAACATAATCCAAACGCACCCGCGAGAGTGGGAGTTAAAAGTGGGAGTTCGATTTTTCGGAAAACTCGTCTTCCACTTGCTCCTGAGAGCTGTGCTGCTTCACGCAGAGCGGGATCGATTTTCCGAAAGCGCTCTTCTGCCATCAGGAACGCGATTGGAAGGTGTGCGACCCCAAAAATCCAAGTCATCCCGCCCAACCCGTAAAGTCCCCCTGGAAAAGGAAGCACATCGCTCAGCAAGCCAGATGTGGGGTTCCATCCAGTCACATAGGCGCTTGCGAGAATAAAGTTAGGGATCAAATAAGGAAAGAGAAGCACAAGCCTCTCAAGGCGCTGTCCTTTCCAAAAAAAAAGAGCAAAAGGACGTGCGAGAAGCATCCCAAAAAAAACAGAGATCGCAGCCCCTCCAAGTCCTGAAACTAAAGTCACTGAGAGTGATTTTAAAAACCACTTTGAATCTAAAATTTCAAAAAAAGCAGCACTCTGCGCCTGTGAAAAAAGTCCAGCAATTGGTGCAAGGCAAACGAGCGCAAGAAATCCGACCCAACTCCATCGAAGAGCTGTCATTCAAGAAAAATTGCTGAGAACTTCTTTTTGATTTCAGTCGATTTGCCTGCGATGCGATCCGCAGTGGCTACTGACCAGCGAAAGCCGCCTTGCGCTTTTTCGAGAGGTAGCGCTCCCTCGGGGGAGGAGATACCCGTGAGGGATGGGTAAACCCAAGCGCTCCGCAGAATTTCTTGGCACTCTTTTGAGAGTAGGAACTCACTGAGTTTTTGTGCGCTTTGAGGGCGAGCTCGGTCTTTCCATAGAATCTGCACGCTTGGGATGGGGATACCGCCTTCTTTAGGGTAGATAATATCGATCGGACTTCCGCGTTTTTTGGCAGCAAGCGCATTTTCAAGAAGTACGAAGCCGATCTTTTTTTCGCCCGATTCCACTTTCTGGATCACGGTTGAGTTGCCGCCAGAGACAGTCATCTTATTTGTGTGCAGTTTTTCAAAATACCCCCAGTCATAGAGCTCGCTTAAGAGAGCGACAGTGGAGAACATTGTTCCGCTCTCAAGGGGAGAGCCTATGTGGATCATTCCTTTGTACCGAGGGTGCGTGAGATCTGAAAAACTCTGAGGCCGCTCTCGCTCAGGAAAACTCTTTGCCACGATAAGCACCATGAGGGAGAAGTAGTTGATCTGCCGTGAGGCGGGCTCAGGGCGAATCAAAGTTTTTCCCTCTTTCTCTAGCTCTCGAGCCCAAAAAGGATCAGAGACCGCGATGAGGTCGGCTTGAACTTTACCTGACACCTGCTCGGCCTGAACTTTTGCGCGGATTTTCTCTGAGCCGCTTTGAAAAACTTGGAGATCAAGATCGGGATACTTTTTCTCAAACGCCTTTTCGATCGCGTCGAGGAACTCTTTATAAATTGAAGTGTAGAGCCAGACTTGCTCCTTTGCCTGGGCGAACGGCGCGCCCAAGAGAACGACGAGGAGAATGAGTTTTCGCATGCCTCCTAGTGTAGGGGGCATGCTCTAGAGCCTGCAATCGACAGTTCTTTATGCGACGCAAGGTATAGGTGCACTTTATCTGGTGCGACTTTGTCCCCAGGGCCAAAAGCGCATGCGGGAGCATCGCAAGCATGTCACTTAAGTATCTGCAATTAATGGCTTTTAACGCCAAATAAATTTTATTGATTGAGTAAAGGCTTTGGCATGCTCAATGCTGTGTGTCGGACCCGAAGTCTAGAATTTGAACAGGTGGAGGATTATTCAATGAACTTTAAAACACTCCTTCCCGCGATTGTGGCAGTTGCGGGCTTCGGAAGTTTTGCAGAAGCCAACCCAGGCATCCGTTTGGGAGTCCCCTCGTATGGTGGTACCGGTTGTCCTGGTGGTTCAGCAAGTGCGACGTTAAGCCCGGATGGAACTTCTCTCAGTGTGTTGTTCGATAGTTTTCAAGCTGAGGCGGGGGGTTACTCGGGTCGATCACTGGATCGTAAATCCTGCAATCTTGCGATTCCCGTAACCGTTCCGCAAGGCTACAGCATTTCGATCCTGAAAATCGACTACCGCGGATACACTGCGCTTCCTTACGGCGCTCGTGCCGACTTTAACGTCGATTACTTCTTTGCAGGTTCACAAGGTCCGCGGACTTCTCGGACGTTTGTGGGTCCCTCAAGTGACAACTTCTTGCTCACCGATACTTTAGTCGCTTCGGCGCGTGTCTGGTCGGCTTGCGGAGCGGATGTAAATCTGCGTACCAACGCTAGCATGTCGGTCCAGGCGGACTCTGGAGCCGAAAACGCGATTGCAACTCTAGACTCGATGGATATCGCAGCCGGTGTTATCTATCAGATCTCGTGGCGCACGTGTGATGGGGGCGGTAACCCAAACCCGTACCCTAACCCAAACCCGTACCCTAACCCAAACCCGTACCCTAACCCAAACCCGTACCCTAACCCAAACCCGTACCCTAATCCAAACCCGTACCCTAATCCAAACCCGTACCCTAACCCTGGTTACGGAGAGTGCACGATCGAGCGAAAGCGTGATCAGTACAACGGATTGATCCTCCACACGGTGCTTGATCAGTACTCACGCGTGGTCGGTCGCACCTACAACGCGGGTGAGGCCGAACGGATCCGCCAGGCATGCCACGGCA
>JBILEK010000065.1:0-15318 GCA_044352155.1 Bdellovibrionia bacterium | reverse complement strand
CGTGAGCGCATTCAACTTCTGGATCCTACTTTTTTAGATCCGACCCTCGTTCAAAAAAACTGGGAGAAAACTCAAGCTCATTCGCACCCAACGCTCCAGATGCTTCAAGCTCGAGAAGCCCAGAGCACAGATCTTAAACTCTTTTCTCAACACGTTTTAAAAACCTTTGCCGACACCCGATCAGTACCGAGCTCATCCTCGGTAGATTTGAGAAAACTTCCTAACGCCGTCCTTGAGCAGTTAAAAACTTGGGATGGTGCCTCCTCGATCCTAAAATCTCTCATCGATCCCACACTCATGCACACCAAAGAGGTTGCGCAAAAAGGAGCGCGATTTGAGCTCTCTACACTCGCGATCGGAACCCTCAAGCAACTTGCAAACGCTGAGCAAAAAAAACAGATCATCCATGAAATCGAGTCGATACTCCTCACACTCCCTAAGCCTGATCCGTTTGCAGTGATCCTATCGCTCATGGTCAAACACAGTCTCTTTCCGGCTCGTGGAATCCGCTCTTGGATCAAAAGTGAGATCAATATCGATACCCGCCTAAAGAACGTTGTGATTTTTTACCGCTGGCTCCTCACACATACGAGCATGCGCACAGAGGACTCAAAAGCTGCTTTTTTTAAAGGTCTCGCTACTTTGACAACAAAACCCTACTCTCCTGGCTCTGAGGCACGAGAGCCTCTAACGCTTCGACGACTCGAAGAGAGTCTCATCGCACTCAAACACTTACCGCCCGCATGGAAAGAACGCTTAATGCGCGGAGCACTTGAGCTCTTTAGTCATGACGAAAAACTGCTCATCGAGGAGATCGAAGTGTTTCGCGCCTCAAGCGTCATTCTTGGCGTACCGATCCCTCCACTCCAGTTTTCATCCCTCAGTGAAGCGAGAGCTTAGCCAAAGAGCTCTCCAAAAGTGCGGGGGTGTGGGCGCTTTGGTGCCCTACCCCCCTTTCTTCAAAGCGCTCGAAACTCAAACCCACTGCCTGGCAGGCGACCCAGAACAAAACACCTAAGACTGAACCAAAAACGAACTCCTCACGAGAGATCATCGTTTGTCCTTTCCAGGCAAGTCTTGGTGACTCAGACAGACGGACATACCAAGTGCGGTAACCTAACCGTTCCCGTGGTCCGATCAGCATGCCCGTCTGTCTGAGTCACCAAAGCCCATGATTTAAAACTCAAAGCTTGCGAATGAGCCCTACGAGCACTCCTGCAATCTTGAACTCGGAGTCCGTCATCGAATCAACAAAGATAGGGTCGAACACAGGGTTTGCGGCTCTGAGCTCGACCCTCCCCCTTTCCGAGTAAAAACGCTTAATCGTGGCCTCGTTGCCTAAAAGTGCAACCACAGTCTGACCGTTGTCTGCTTGCTCCTGCTTGCGAATAACAACGTAATCGCCGTCTAAAATCCCGTCTCCAATCATCGAGTCGCCACGCACTCGTAAAACAAAATGCTCGGGCTGCCTTGCGCCTTTTTGCGCTCCATAAGCTCGACCGAGCAAACTCACCGGCACGTCAAGCGTCTCCTCGCTCTCTATTCGCTCAAGTGGACGTCCCGCTGCAACAGCGCCGTAAAGTGGGATGGGAACCGTCCCTGCGACCGAGGCGGAGGCTGGTGGTGATGGCAAAGGGTCCCGAGGTGGTGTGGAGAGGACCTGAATGCCCCGTCGCTCGTTCCAGCCTTTTTGCAGCGATCCATGCCGCTCAAGCCGAACAAGGTAGTTCTGGACGGTTCCCAATGATTGAAATCCAAAGTGACGGGCAATCTCTTGCTGCGAGGGAGCGAAGCCATTTTTAGCTGCAAACCGCTCGATGAACTGAAGGACTTTCTGCTGCTTCGGAGTGAGTGCCATCGTCTAAAAAAATAGTATGCGTAAGTTTTGCGTAAGTCAACTCGCGCCCCAAAAAATTTTCATTCCATGCTCCCTCTCACTCACGCGAATCATAAAATTGACACCTCGACGTCGTGCGCACTCGAGGCAGCGCGCCCTAACGCCGAAAAGATTTTGAAATGAGCCGCAAAAGACGCGCACCAAAAAGTCCGCTTCGCTTTGATGCCGTCATTGAAGCGTTTCCTTATCCGATCCTCGCGTTCGACTCCAAAAATCGCTTAGAGTTTGCCAATCCCGCCTGCGCTCCAGTGCTCTTGAAATACAACTTAGAGCATCCAGGGGATCAAGCTCCGCAATCCCTGATTAAAGTCTTTGATGAAGTTCGCTCTCTTCAAATCGCCCAGAAGATCGAGGACTGGTTTGGAGATCTCTATCTCGAACTCCTCATCAGTGCGCATCCTGATTTTCGGATTCAAATCACCGGACGAGACCTCACTCCCGAAAAGCGCATGGAGCAAGAGCTTGAGATTTCACGCGAGCAAACAGCTCAAGCCTCTCGAATTGCAAGTCTTGCCACCATGGCAGGAGGAGTCGCTCACGAAATCAACAATCCTCTCGCAATCATCAGCACAAAAGTTGAACTGCTGCTTGGCAAGGCGCAAGACTCAAGGATTTCAGATCAAGAGTTTCGCGCTCAATCCGCTGCTTCGATTCAAAAAATCGATCAACACTCTCAGCGCATTGCCCGCATCATCAAAGGACTCCGAGCGTTTTCTCGCGATCCAAACGCCGAGCCGTTTGAAGTCTCCCTGGTGAGCCGTATCGTCGCAGACGCACTGGAGCTCACTCAAGCAAGCCTTGAGAACCTGGGGATCAAAGTCAATATCTCTCCCATCCCCGACGACCTTGCGATCACTTGCCGTCAAGTCGGAATCTGTCAGTCCCTTGTCAATCTGATGATCAACTCACGAGACGCGATTCGAGTGCTGCCTGAGAAGTGGATCGAACTTCAGGTGATCGATCAGGGTGAAGAAGTTCTATTTAAAGTGCGTGATAGCGGCCACGGTATTCCAGATGAGATTCAATCTCGAATGTTTGATCCCTTTTTTACTTCAAAGCCTGTGAACGAGGGGACCGGGTTGGGTCTCAGCGTGGTGAGCGGAATCATCAGCGCACACGGCGGAAAACTCCAATACACGGACGAAAGCGGACACACGGAGTTTCGCTTTGCAATCTCCAAAACAAAGCTCTCTTAAAGGATCGTAGATTGCGCGAAAAAACGATCATTGCTCTCAGGGTAGTCCGCTGTTGCATGCAGACCACGACTCTCTTTACGTTGAGAGGCGCATTGCACGATCAAGTCCGCAACGGTCACTAAGTTGCGCAACTCGATGAGCTCACGCGTGAGCAAGAAGTTCCAATAGATGCTATTGACTTCACTCTTTAAGACTTCCAAGCGCCGACTTGCACGTCGCAGACGCTCATCCGAGCGCATGATGCCAACGTAGTTCCACATTAAAGTGCGGATCTCAAGCCAGATCGCAGCAATATCAAGGCGCTGCTCAATCTCAACAGCTAGCCCACTCTCCCATCGCGGTAATGCGGGTGGTGCTCCATGTTCACGAGGGACATGTGTGAAGTGATCTGCATCCAAAAACGAGCGGTGTGCAAAAACTGCAGCCTCAAGAAGGGAGTTTGATGCGAGACGATTTGCTCCATGCAACCCGGTGCAGGCCACCTCACCAATGGCATAAAGTCCCTCAATCGTGGATCGCCCCATCTCATTGACGAGCACCCCGCCACACATGTAGTGAGCTGCGGGCACGACAGGAATGGGCTCAAGAGCGGGGTTGATTCCAAACTCCCTGCACTTTGCAAAGATGTTCGGAAATTTTCTCTCCCACTCCTCACTCGAGAGATGACGCGCATCAAGCCACACGTGACGATCGCCGCTTTTTTTCATTTCGATGTCGATGGCGCGAGCAACAACATCCCGCGGCGCGAGCGACCCCATCTCATGATACTTGAGCATGAACTCATCTCCCCCAAGAGTGCGCAACACTGCTCCCTCACCGCGCAGAGCTTCTGAGATCAAAAAGTTTTTTGCACCTGGATGGTAGAGACAGGTAGGATGAAATTGCATGAACTCTAAGTTCGCCACTTTCGCTCCTGAGCGATGAGCCATCGCAATCCCATCGCCGGTAGCAACATCAGGATTTGAGGTATAGAGATAGACTTTCCCTGAGCCCCCTGTGGCAAGCACAGTCACATCGGCCGAGAAAGTGCGCACTTCGCCTGAGGTCGCATCCAAAACATAGGCTCCTAAGCATCGTCCAGGCGCTCGCCAACGCTTAAAAACTTTTCCTTCGGTAATCAAATCAATTGCCACATGGTGTTCGTGCACGTGGATCTCCGGACGCGCGCGGATCCGCTCAATCAACGTGCGCTCAATCGCAAGTCCCGTCAGATCATCTGCATGCAGAATCCTACGCTCCGTATGTCCTCCCTCGCGGTGTAAATCAAAGTCCTGCGACGCATCTGCCGAGCTCGCCCGTGTAAATGGCACTCCGTACTCTACGAGCTCGCGCACACGCGCAGGTCCTTCGTGGACGCACAAATCCACGATCGCGGGATTACAAAGTCCAGCACCAGCTCTCAGCGTATCGCTGATGTGCGACTGAAAACTGTCGGTCTTCGACCAAACCGAGGCAATCCCGCCCTGTGCATAGCGAGTCGCACCTTCATCCAGGCGATCCTTACATACCAACTCCACCAGCCAACGCCCGCTTTCCGCAAACTTAAGAGCTGCGGAGAGACCAGCGATTCCGGAGCCTAAAATCAGCGCCCGGGGTTTTTTTGACGCCTGCATCCTTGTCCTCTTGAACCTAGATTCCTGTGTTATCCTGCTCATAGCATGCGCCGTTCTCTCCTGACAGGATGTCTTTTGGGGATGGCCTTCGCCGGTCTGGGCGGAGGGCTATGGCTTGGCTTGGGTGCGACGAAAAACGATTCTCTTCGTCGTGAAAACGAGGACTTGCTTGAGATCTCCCAAGTCCATCAATCTGCACATTTAGCTCTTGAAGCCGAGTTAAACGCTCTGCTTGATCAAATCAAACTTTGGCCCGATCTCTCCGCTGAATCCCTTGCTCGCGCTTTTCAGATCAGCAGAGTGGATGCGTGGCTTGAGGTCGCAAAGGATGGCACGATTCAAAAAAGTCTGATGCGCGCGTCAATGGAGCCGCTTGCTTCAGATCTTTCGCGCTCGCCACGCGGTGTGTTTGTCCATCCTGCGCAGCCTCGCGTGCCTTATCTTGTTTTGCGACAACATCGCACTCCCGAGATTGAGACTGTGCTCGTGATCTCGCCGCAGTCGCGCTTTGCACTTTTTCGTACTCGCTCTGCCTCAAGTCAAAGGCATTTACTGATTGAAAGCAGCGGACGCGTCCTTGCTCACACTCAAAAAGAGCTTGTGGGAGCTGATCTCTCAAGCTCAGATCTAGGACTCCGCATCCGGCGTGAATCAACAGGCAGAGCTTCTCTCAAAACTCTTGAAGGAGTCCAAAGTAACGCCGCTTGGAGTCCTCTAAAAGAGAGTGCCGCGTTGCTCGCAACTGAGCGCGTACTTGAGCATAAGCCAACGTCGCCTTTTACTTCGCTTTTTGGGAAAGGACTTTTGATCTTAGGATCGCTGTCATTTTTGGGCCTAGTGTTTTCTCGCTTTGCATCAGCAGACCCAGCTCCGACGATCGCCCCTGCGCTTGAGGCTTTCTCTGAAGCAAAAGCTTTTGCAAAAGCTCAAATCAACGCTCATCAAGAGCAAACAAAAAAACTTCAAGCCCTTGCCCCAAAGCCTCGCGTCATCCCGAGCTCAAAAAAAGTTACGCCCCCTGTGCGTAAAGTCACTGCACAGGATCTCGTTGCGCGCTTTGAGCATCAGTCGCGTACTCTCTATGAGCAGACAGGAGATTTGCGCCTTGTTTGGTCACTCTTGTGTGAAACTAGCGCTCAACTCTGCGCAAGTCCCGTTCTCTATTTTCGATTCGAGCCTCAGTCACGCACTCTCTATCTTGAGACGGATGCAGGATTCTCAAGCGAGAGAGCTCCTGCGGCAGCCGCATTCCCACTCTCACTTGCTGCCCTTGAGAGCATTTCAACTCATGCAACACAAGGAGCGCGAATCTCGCTTGCAGACTACGCTCCACTACAGAAACTTTTACTCGATCGTCTCGGGGTTGCATGTTTTGAGGCTTGGGGGCTGATGGGCGGTCCAAGACTCATTGGAGTTCTTGTGATTTTACAGACAAACTCTCAGACTGAGATGCATCGGGAGCACGTGTTTCGGATGATGGGCACAATCTTGCGCTTGGGCTCAACTCCTCGTCCATTGCGTTTGCCACAGACATCTTTTAGCCAAGGATCTCACTTCAAAAATGTCTGAGATACAGCCGCGAATTGTGGCAGAAATCCGAAGCGCCGCTTTGATCAAAAACTTCTCTGCAATCTGTAAACGCGTTCCGGAGCAATCCATAATCCCGATGATCAAAGCTGACGCCTACGGGCATGGTGCCGCTTGGGTGGGACGTACGCTTGCACATTTACCCAAACTCTATGCCCTGGGCATTGCCACTTTAGAAGAAGGCGCGCTTTTAAGAGAGAACCTAGGTCCGATCAACGCGCGAACGAAAATCCTCGTCTTCTCAGGTGCGACCGCGTGGAGTGAGGAGAAAGGAGCTTATTGCGAGCGCCATGGACTGACTCCGGTCATTGCGTCTGATCCGGATTGGCAGATTTTTTTCAAACAAGGCTGGGCGCGCAGAATTCCGTATGAACTCAAGTTCAACACCGGAATGAACCGCTTAGGAATATCTCCTGAGCACACAAGCCAAATCCAATCTGATCTTTCATCTCAGAGCGGTGCGCGGGCGCCTGATGCGGTCCTCTCTCACCTTGCACTCGGCGAAGACGCCCACGCCTCCCTGAGCAAACTGCAGCTCGAGCGCTTTCGGATGCTTCGCGCCTCCTGGGAGCGCTGGAACTCAAGCGTGCGCTACCACTTAGCCAATAGCGCTGCGATTTGGAATGCTCGAGGCTTCAAACTCCGCGACCTCACCGATGCCGTAAGGCCTGGACTTGCGCTTTACGGAGTGCGCCCTTGGTCACAAGCGCGTGCGTCGGATCTTGAGCCTGCGATGGTACTGAAAACTTTCATCGCGCTCAGACGCGAGCTCCGCAAAGGTGAGCGTATCGGCTACGGGGGCGTATATCACGCACGAAAGTCACGCGAGTCAGCAGCCATTGTGTTTGCAGGATATGCCGACGGTTTGCATCGCTTGCTCACGGAAAAGGGGGAGGTTTGGCTGGGCGGTCGGAGAGAGCGCTTTTTAGGAAGAATCTCGATGGATCTCGCTGCGATCTCTTGCGCCCCCTCCACCGAGATCGGCGCTTGGGCCGAGCTCTTGGGGCCGCACATAGATCCGTGGAAACAGGCTACTGCAGCCCGGACGATCCCTTATGAACTGTACACGGCGATTTCTGGTCGAGTGCAACGGGTTTACCTCTAAAAAACTGGCCCCCTTGAATGTGCACACCAAGGCTAAATCTCTATAAATTTTAGTAAGATACTGCACTTTGGGCTCAGAGCCTGGCCGCACGGTCGCTAACCCTCTGAAAACAATAATGAAATCCGCACTCCACGCACAACGTAGTGGGCCAGCTGCCGGAGCTTTAGCGTTGCCCTTTAACCTTATTCCAGGTACGACCAAGCGCGTCACTATGAAAAACCATACCCTCCCCCCCATCACAAACGCCCTCGTCTACCGCAAAGCGTGCGAGAAGTTTCTCCCCATGTCTCGCGAAGAGATGGAGTGGAAAGGCTGGAGCGAACTTGATGTCCTACTCATCACAGGAGATGCGTATGTCGATCACCCGACCTTTGGCATTCCTTGCCTAGGCCGGTCACTCGAAAAACTCGGACTCAAAGTTGGCATCATCGCGCAACCGCGCTGGGATACGTGCGAGGACTTTCGAAAGCTCGGGCGTCCGCGCCTCTTTGTCGGCGTCTCAAGCGGCACGGTTGACTCGATGATCAACAATTACACCGCAAACAAGAAAGTTCGCTCCGACGACATGTACTCTGAGGGGGGACGTGGCGGAAAACGTCCCGACTACGCTTCGATCGTATACGCCGAAAAAGCGCGCGAAGCATTTCCTGAGACCCCTGTAATCGTTGGGGGGGTGGAAGCTTCTCTGCGCAGACTTGCGCACTACGACTACTGGCAGAACCGGATTCGACCTTCGATCTTAGCCGAGCTCAAAAGTGATCTGCTCGTCTTTGGGATGGGCGAGAGGCAGATCAAAGTCCTGATCGAAGAGCTTGAGAAAGCTTCGCTTGCGCAAGGCGGGCCGGTTGCGCGCTCACATCCCTCCACACAAGAGGCTCTAAAGTTCATGCGCACTCAGCGCGGGATCGCCTACATGGCCACGCGCGAAGAGGCGCGAGAGCTTCAACCGCGCTTAACCCTGCCCTCCTTTGAAGAGGTCCGCGACGACAAACGCAAATTCGCCAAAGCCGCTTACTTCATCGAGTATGAAGCATCTCCCTACAACGGTCGACGCCTCGTGCAACCGCACGGCAAATTCTCAGCCGTGATCAACCCTCCAGCACTCCCTCTTTCAACCCAAGAACTCGATGCCGTCTACGAACTCCCCTACACCAAAGAGCAGCACCCCTCCTATCGAGAGCGCATTCCTGCAAGCGACATGATTCGCTTCTCGGTCAACTCGACGCGAGGGTGTTTTGGAGGCTGCTCGTTTTGCGCAATCACACTCCATCAAGGCCGCATCGTTCAGTCGCGCTCGGAAGAGTCCCTACTCAAAGAAGTCGAAGGACTCAATCGAGTCCCCGGATTTAAAGGCATTGTAAGTGATATCGGAGGCCCCACCGCCAACATGTATCAGCTACGGTGCAAGTCCACTGAGATCCAAAGCAAATGTCGCAAGCTCTCTTGCGTGCATCCCAAAGTCTGTCCACATCTGCACACCGATCATACACCGCAAGTCGAGCTACTTGAGAAAGCGCGCAAGCTCCCGGGGGTCCGAAAAATCCATATCGCCTCAGGCCTCCGATACGATCTTTCGATCGCAGACAAGAAATCAGGCCAAAAATACATGCGTGACTTGATCACGCATCATGTGGGTGGACACTTAAAAGTCGCGCCCGAGCACTTGGATGACGAAGTGCTGCACTTAATGAAAAAGCCCGGACTTAAAAACTTCGACGAGTTTGTATCCTATTTTGAAAAAGTATCTGAAGAAGCCGGAAAAGAGCAGTACGTTGTGCCCTATTTTATTTCTGGGTTTCCAGGAACGACTCCAGAAAAAATGGACAAAGTCTATTCCTACCTCAAAGAGAAAGGCTGGAACCTCCAGCAGGTTCAAGCGTTTATTCCCACTCCGATGACTCTTGCAACTGCAATGTACTGGAGCGGAATTGACCCGATGTCTAAAAAAGATCTCTTTGTCGCCAAAGACTACAAGGATCGAAAGCTCCAACAAGCGCTCCTTCAGCCCCACAAGCCTGAGCATCGTGAAATCGTACGCAAGTACAAGCGCGAGCAAGAGCTCCGAAATCCAAAACGCTCTGCGGATGCACAAAAGACCAAACGACGCTCTGTCGTTGAGCCGCCACGCTCAAAAATGGGCCCCAAGCTCCTACTCGATACTCGCTAATCAAAGCTAGTCTTTGAGCTTAAAGTACTTTTGGTAAGCATCAGGCTCGATCGACTCAAGATCTTTTAGACCTGGTTTTTTTGCTGCAGGTGCAGCTTGAAACACACTCCCCACAGTCGCGGTATTGAGATCTGATGCTGACTGGACTCCTTGAAGCTTTGCATGCAGCTCGGGATCGGATTTTTGAATATCCTTCAAAGTCATTTCAACCGCTTTACGCTCAAGAGCGCTCAACTGCTCTTTGAGCTCATGAGGGACATCGCGCGCAGGCTCAATCGCACTCGCTTTTTGAATCTCAATCAACTCTGCTTGCGTCGTTTTACGGACCTCTGCGACGACTCTTGAGGTCGTAGGCTCTTTGGAGATCTCCGCAGACTCGCCTTTTAGTACCGTCTTAACTTTTTGATCTCCTTGCACCCGAACTTCAATCTCACCTCTCAAGACCGCTACGTCTGACTCTCCTAATACAAAGTCAGTCCCACGCACCCCCATTGTGGCTGTTTTTGTTCGAAGCTTTAAACCCGACCGGGGTCCTCCCTTCGAAAGAACTGCGCGGATTTTTCCGTACTTAAGCTCGAGCTCTTTTTTGTTCTGCCGAAGAAAAATTCGGTAAGACGTCCCTGGTGTCAGCTGCATTTGATCACCATTGGAGTAGATCACACGCGCCTTGGCGCTTGGCGAAGTGCGGATCACATTGCCCGAAGAGAGCTGATCTCCAATCTTTGCGTCACGCACCGTGTAGTACTCTCCTTCGTACAAAGCGCGAGGTGATGGGCCAGTGACCTCTCGAGAGGGATTTGAAAAAATCTGTACTCGACCTCCCTCAATCTGCGTCAAAACTGCGTCGTCCGCGTGGGAAACCGCGCAAACCAAAAAACCAAAAACACAAAGCTCTAAAGGAAGTTTAAATGAATTCATGTATGCTCAAAACTCTATGCGAAACTTTGTAACTTTCATCTTATTTTTGTGTTTTTCGATCACATCGATCTCTGCGCCTGATGCACAGGCCGAGAGCACGTACGAGTATCCTGAGCTTCAAGTTGCGCCTCTTGCAAGTGAGCGCTTAGCTCAAGAGTCCAAGCAGAGTCGCGGACTGTTTCAATACGCGCCAATCCAAGTCTCCGCACTGAGCACGCTTGCCTCTGGACTCCTCCATGCTCCTCGCGGCCACACTCGAGCTGATGGAACCAAGGAAGATCTCTCTTCAGGACTCCCTGGACTGATCGTAGGCGGAGCCTGGCTCACTCTCAGCTTTGTGCTTCCCGGAGTGTATCATCCCTATGCGTCTGAGCTTGAGCGCATTCGAGCACTACCTTCAAAAACCAAACGAGAGCAACTCGTGCGTGAGCGCGCAGCGGAGGAGGCCATCGATGCTGCAGCAAGGATCGAAAAGCGACTCGCCTGGATCTCTGCGCTAAGCAACCTCACCGTGAATCTGATCCTCCTGGACAGGTCCGACAAGAATGATGGCGTCTCAACAGGAATCAGCGCCGCTGCAGCCGTAGCTGCACTAAGTCCGCTTGTTTTTAAGTCTCGCGCAATCCAAGTTGCGCGAGATCAAGAAAACTATAAGCGGAGAATCTATGGCCCCCTCACTTCGATCTCTCCTGGCGCGCTCTTTGGAGCGTCTCACTCAAGGAGCGCCAGCTTTTTTCCGGGGCTCACTTTGCAACTTAGTTTCTAGGCCCCTTGTTCGAGCGACCATCTGACGGGCAAATGCGTAAGCCTCAGGCTCTGTAGCCTTCAGGCCCGATTGCGAGAGGGCATAGCGGTAAGCCACCCGAAAGTTCTCTAATCCCTGATCCCCTTGAGCGGCAATTTCCTCAGCCGTGCGAATCGCCTCACTCCCAATCAGAGGCGCATTCTTACGCGCGACTAACTCTCGAAACGCAGTCACAAAAGTCGCTCCCACTGACTCTCCAATGCGTCCACCCGCGCGAGCCACTCGCAGTCCAAGCGCCGCACAGTCTTCTTTGCTCAGTGGAAACCCTCTCTCCGAAGTGCAGAGCTCAACAACTTGGCGAAAATCTTTTTCTGCAACCAGAGCGTCTCCATCAAACTCCTGCGAGACTGCTCGAGCTAAATCAACCGCAGACTGAACTCGAAGATCGAGTCGCTCACTGGAGTAGGCCAACTGAAAAGCCGATACAAACCCCTCCGCCACCTCACGCGGCCGCTGAGAGAGCGCCAGAGCCTGTGCAATCGCATCTTTGACCGAGAGCTGCGCTCGAATCAGGAGCTCAGACACACGAATAAATCGCTCCGCTGCGTCCGTGCAGCCTTTTGAGACCTGATCTGCAATCTTTCGCGCTTCAAGATCTGGGAGCTTAAGATCTTCTTTCTTTCGCAAATACTCTAACGTCGTCACGTACTCGCGCGCACTTGAACATCCACTGAGCTCTAAAGACGCCTGAGCCTGCGCGACGGGGAGAGCAACCAGGAGCAAAAAAAGAAGAGAGTTCATGAAGAGTAGTGTATTGAATAATGAAGAACCAAGAAAGGAACTCAGCCATGAAAAACACTCTATTTCTCTCGCTCGCCGCATTGCTCGCCTTATCGGGGTGCGCCACAACCGGATTCAATAGCGGCACAGGCTATGCTGCGATCACGGACTTCAAAGAAGGTGTCATGGCGACCAGCGCAAACGGCAACAAGACTGGAACGGCTTGCGCGACGAATATTTTAGGTTTCTACGCATCGGGCGACGCCTCGATCGAGTCTGCGAAAAAAGCTGGCGGCATCAATGCGGTGGCGTCGGTTGATCGCCATTTTAACAATATTTTGGGCTTCTACGGAAAGATGTGCACGATCGTCAAAGGCAACTAACAGGGTCGAGCGATCGCGCGAGTTCTTGCTCGGCTGCGCTGAAGAGCACGGGTCTCTTTATTGCGGATGACTTTCTCTCTCTTGCGGAGACTGCACTCCTTCATGAGGACCTTCTGCTGCGACGCTCCGAGCTTAGACCCGCTCGCCTGGGTAAAGAAAAGCTCTCGCACTCGAAAGTGCGCGGGGATCACACTCTGTGGTGGGATCTCAACGCTGAGCTTAGCCCCGCGCAAACAATACTCCGTACGCGGCTTGAAGAGCTGCGTACGGAGCTCAACTCCTCGCTCTATTTAGGCCTTGAGGACTGGGAAGGGCATTACGCCCTGTACCCCCCAGGATCAGGCTATGCACGCCACCTGGATCGATTTAAAGACGATGATCGCCGCACTGTCTCCTGCATCGTCTATTTGAACCTCGAGTGGATGCAGGAGTTCGGAGGCGAGCTTCTCGCTGAGCCCAAAGATCAACCTCCAGTACGAGTCTCGCCAATGCCAGGTCGCGCGGTGTTTTTTTTAAGCGCCGAAGTGCCCCACGCCGTACTCCCATCAACACGCGAGCGTTTTAGTTTTGCGGGGTGGTTCCGGCGGCGCGCCTGATTTTCCAGTGTTCAATAAAGATTGGCAGTATCGAGATCACGATGATTGCAAAAACAACGATCTCAAAGTGCTTCTTCACAAACTCAAGCCCCCCGAAGTAGTACCCAGCCGTCGTGAGACTCCAGATCCAGACTGCAGCTCCCACGACGTTATAGATCAAAAACTTTCGATACTGCATGCTTCCAACGCCTGCGACAAAAGGCGCAAACGTCCGCACGATCGGAACAAAGCGCGCAAGCACGATCGCTTTGGCGCCGTATTTCTCGTAAAAAGCCTGCGCTCGCAGCAAGTATTCACGCTTCAAAAAGCGTGAGTCCTCTCGAGCAAACACTTTCGGGCCAATGTACTTTCCGATGTGATAGTTCACGGCATCGCCTAAAACTGCAGCGACAAACAAAAGCCAAGTCACTTTCCAATACTCTAAAACGGCTCCATCCATGGCGCAGAGCGCCCCAATCGCAAACAAAAGACTGTCTCCGGGAAGAAAGGGCGTCACCACAAGTCCCGTCTCGCAAAAAACAATGGCAAAGAGAACGCCATAGGTCCATGCTCCCCACTGTGCTGCCCAAGCATTGAGGTGCTCGTCGATGTTCATCACGAGATCCACGGCAAAACGGGCCACATCCCAAAGCGCTGTCATGACTGAAGCTAAAAAATCCATTCTCTCCGCCGATGGTTTTGAAGAACTAACTGCCTCGGAGACTAACATCTCGCTTTCGCCGCTGGAAGCATTTGTCGATGCCCTCCCCCCTGGGTCTGAGCGCCTGCTCCTCATCTCGCCTCGCCTGGATCTGGACCTTGAGCGCCTAAAGCACCGACGTTTTCACCCCTCAAACCTTGAAGCTCGCGTGTCTGATCCTCTGCTACGACTCAATCTGCAGAGCTTGCATCCGGATGTCAGGATCGCCCCCTTCACGCCTCAAGCCCCATCGCTCCCTCAATCCCTTTACCGTGGGATCTATCTGCATGAGCTGTTTGCGACACTCGACCCTCCCGCATGCCTTGCGTGGGTATCGCAATCCGCGCAAGCGCTCTTACCTCAGGGAGCACTCTGGGTTTCGTGCCCTGAGGCCCAGGGGCGCTCTCAGCTTCAGGGCCCGAGAAAAGCTTACACGAAGGCCGACCTCTCCTCGCTGCTCAGGCAAAGCGGATTTCAAATCCTTCAAGTCGGTCGAGGTCCGGGCGGGGAGAGCGGCGAGAAACTACTTGCGCTTCTTGCTCGAAGGCTTTGATTTTGTTTGCTTTTTAGGCTCCTTCAACAAAGGCTCGAGCCCCGCTCCCGCTTCAAAGTAAGGAGCATCTCGATCCACAAGGTTGCGCTCCTCGGGCGTCAGCTCGTTGAGCGCCTTTTGAAACCTCAAATGTGCAAGCGTGTCTGCGACGGGCTTACCTCGGTTAGAGTCAAGCACGAGTACGGCGGCTCCCGTCTTAAGAGCTGCAGGCTGAACGCCCGTGGGTTTCACCCGGATTTCAAAGCGCTCGGGAGTCCGTTCAAACTTTGCAACCGCACCTTGGGGTCCAACCTCGCTCCCTGCCGCAGGGGGCTCCGAAAATGCAAAGAGCGCTTCGCCTAAGTAGAACTCCCCTTGCCACTGAAGCTGTCCTGCCATTGCAGAAAGAAGATCACCTGCCTTGCCTTTGACGCTCATTTTCGAAAGAGGAAAGTGGGTTTGAAAAAGCTCGCTCGGAGTAAAGTTCGCACTCTCAAAGCCTAAAAAAACATCCGGCTGATGGACGAGACGCAACTTCCCTTGAGCTGCCATCAGCTGCACGGACCAGCCGTTAGGACCGCGATCGGCCTTCAGCGCAAGTGGCAGCTCAGCTCTCAGCTCCTGAACGAGTGTCGGCTTGAGCATGCCCGCGATCTCGCCTTGGATCTTAAGTCCGCCCACAGCGTACTCGAGTGCTGGGACACTGAGATCGATCAAAGAGCTTTTCAAAACAGCACGCTGAAGCTTTATCCCTTCAGCGTTTGCGACAAAGTCAGTTACGTTCATAAGATCGAATTTAACGGCTGGCACCAGAGGCTGATCTGAAGTGATTTCGACATTTTTGATGTTTGCCAGCTGAATACGAACACTCCCTTTCCAGGGTTTTTGCGCTTTCGCTAAGGCCTGAGCGCCCGGCTGCTGGGTCTGCGTCTGAGCCTCAGGCTGCGAAGAGGTGGACTTCAAGTGCAGCTTCATTTGATCTAAGTTGATCTCTGAGATGCTGAGCTCGCCTCGTAGAATGCCCATAAACCCACTGTATTTGAACCGCGCGTTCTTAAGGGCGAGATCCATGTTCGCGTTTTTGAGCTCCAGTGCGTCGACACTCATCCCGGAGTTGAGG
>JBILEK010000064.1:0-15372 GCA_044352155.1 Bdellovibrionia bacterium | reverse complement strand
AAAGCGCATTCGACGCCGGATCACGGATAACGAGATGGATGAGGTATTAAAAGACGTTCGAATTATTCATCCTTCGCAGAGCGAAAAGTATGAGGAGTACGCACAGCAGTTTTTCGATCGTCGTCAACGTAAAGGCGTCACATTGACTCATGCACGTCAGATGATGCGACAATCAACTTATTACGGATCGATGATGGTTGAGCTCGGACACGCCGACGGGCT
This sequence comes from Bdellovibrionia bacterium, assembly GCA_044352155.1. Lineage (GTDB taxonomy): Bacteria > Bdellovibrionota > UBA1018 > UBA1018 > JBILEK01 > JBILEK01. The sequence goes on along the minus strand of JBILEK010000064.1, from coordinate 15,150 downwards.
GCTGGGTGGGGCTGCAATGTCGTACCCTGAGATGCTGCGTCCTGCGCTGCACGTGATTGGTGCGAAAGAGGGCTCAAGGCTTGCCGGCATCTACATGATGATCACCAAGCGCAAGGTCTACTGGTTTGCAGACACGACGGTGAACATCAACCCCTCGCCTGAGGAGTTGGCGGATATCGCGATTCAGACGGCGGATCATGTGAAAAAATTCATGAACGTCGATCCTCGAGTGGCCATGCTCTCGTATTCAAACTTTGGTTCAAACCAGGGGCCTGAGACTTCGGTGGTGCAGATGGCGACTGAGATCGTCAAGCGCAAGCGCCCTGACGTCGTGATTGATGGAGAGATGCAAGCGGATACGGCGCTTGTACCTGAGATTTCGGCCGAGGAGTTTCCTTTCAACAAGGTGCCCGGCAACGCAAACGTGCTCATTTTTCCAGATCTTCAATCCGGCAATATCGCCTACAAGCTCATGGCCCGAATGGGGGGAGCGGATGCCATTGGTCCGATCTTAGTAGGCATGAATAAGCCAGTATTCGTGCTTCAGCGTGGTAGCGATGTAAACGATATCGTAAACATGGCTGCAATCACGGCGATGGAGATCCTCCACTGCCGTACGCAAAAGAACGGAGCTCAAAAAAATGCCTAAAAAACAAGTCATTCTGACGAAAGACGCGCCAGCACCGATCGGCCCTTACGCGCAAGCGATCCGAAGTGGCTCGTTTCTTTTTTGCTCGGGCCAAGTGGCGCTTGATCCCGCGAGTGGACAAGTGGTCGGGCCCGGCGACGTGGAGGTCCAGACGCGACAAGTGATGAAAAACATCGCAGCTGTTCTTCAAGCGGGGGGTTGCGACTTCTCTCACGTCGTGAAGACAACGATTTTTCTCAAGAACATGGGCGATTTCCCAAAAGTGAACGAGATCTACGGCGCACGTTTTGGTGACGAAGCTCCTGCGCGTTCGACAGTTGAAGTGTCGCGATTGCCGAAAGATGTTCTCGTTGAGATTGAAGTTACTGCAGCACTTTAAGAGCTTTTCCTTAAGCTTCTTGAGGAGAAGAGTCCTGAAGATTGGGAGACGCGTTTGGGTCGTCTTCGGGTGTCGGCTCAGCTTGCTCGCTGTCCTCAATCAGGGATTGGATCAGACTTTCAGTCTGTGCAGACGGACGCCAGCCTGACTTATCGGGATGAAAAACAAACGTACTGCCTCCTGAGTGAACCACAATCTCCCCTGACTGTAGAACGACTTCGTCAATCATCACGTCGTCTTGTGAGGTAAACGAAAATAAAGTCGAGCGTTTAAGAGAGGGGATCTGCAAGGCTTCCCAGCGGGTCTCATTGATTCCACGTTGAAGTTCGGTGGACTCACAGAAAAAAAGTGCCTCGCGCCCTTCGCGCAGAAGAGCACACGTGTGATTACCGAGCAGTCGGTCCACCTCGCTCCACTGGGTTGAGCTCCGTTTAAGAAACAAGGTTGCGCCTTTGCTACCCTGAGTCTCAGCACCGCACCCTTGCACAAGGAGAAGTGCCCAAGCATCCCCTCCGACTCGAAACTCGAGAACGCCGTCAAAAAGGAGGAGGTCATCCTCTGATTTTGAGTGACCTTGGGGGCAGGGAGTGCAAGCTGCCAAGTCCCCCTCAGGAGTGTTTTGAATATGAGGATCTTTGCAAAAAAACTGCATCCATCTCTGCTGTTGGGCCGTTTCTGGAAAGACCGCAGTCCTCGGATCGGGCGCTAAAGAGCCTCTAAAAAAAAGAATCCCGAGCATGATGCTGAGGAGGGCTGAGAGCGTCAGAATGAAGATTTTAGTTGGCATAAAAAAACCCCCAGACAGGCGTATGGGCCCATCCGGGGGCATGCGCTGATCGCGCCACTAGATATGCTGAGCGAGGTCTTCGATCAATTCCTTTTCGATCTTAGGAATTTCTGCTTCCGTGCGCTTCTTAAACTCGCTTTCAAACATCTTTGACGGAATGATTCCTGGCTTTTCAACGTGGATGGTCGTCTCAATCACCATTTGCCAAGTGCCTGGGGTCGAAGTCGCGTTCACGACTGTGGAGATGTCGGTTTTCTTTAAATACTTTGCCATGCCCTCACCGATCACAGACTTTGAGGCTGAGGCGAAAATCAGCTGAGAGCTCAGATCGCTTGCAACCACTGTGTCCTGGCGGGTGGTGACTTTGTTGTCACCACTTTTGAGCACAACTGTGACGTCATACTTGGAGCCGGGAAGTCCTCGGTACTGGACTTCGGTGGGACCTGCGTGAATGGTTTGAGCTTCTTTTTCGACGCGGGTCTTTAAGTAAGGCGATAGCTCGGAGAGCCCTCCGCCTGTCATCCCTTTAAAGGTGCAGGTCGCACCCACGCTTGCACGCAGAAGGTTGTCGGAGCCCACTTTTGGGAGAGCGATCCAATTTGGAGCGCCGCAGGTGTATTCCACCGTAGGGCCCGCGTTCTGGGATTCTTCCGTGAAAAATCCGCCAAAAGTCACAAAGAGCGAGAGAACTAGGGCGAAGAGAGATTCCATTCCTTAGGATTCCTTTCGATTTCGACCAAGCGTATCAGCGTACTTCTGTTTTGCAAGGCTTGGAGGAGAGTTTTGGGTTAGCCTTAAAGCAGGTTGAAAATCAAAGAATCCGACAAGAACACTTTGACCTGGGGAATGGTGGCGTTCACGTCGCTCACCGCTTTTGTTTTGGGCGCATTTCTCATGACCTTTCTTGCTGCGGGCTCGATTTATGATTATTCGGATACTGTTCGCGTAGAGGATTTGCCCGAGGGTGTTGAGGCTGTCGTTTGCCTTGCGGGGGGACGTGGGCGAATTCGATTTGCAAGCGAAGTCTGGCTCAAGTTTTGGGAGTATCGGGGCGCAGAAAATGCTCCAGTGTTTTATGTGGCCGGAGCTGGCGCGGGAGCGGGGGCGAATCGCACGTTTTTGGAGTCCCAGATGCGCAAGGAAGTGGGCGAGATCCTTCTGAAGCAAACACATAAACTGGTGATCGAGGATCAGTCCGCAAACACGGTGGAGAATGCCGAGTTCTTCGCCCGGCAAGCGCGAAAAGAGGGCTGGCGCCATGTCTTGCTCGTCACGTCGAGCTACCACATGAAACGCTCGCGCATGATCTTTGAGCAGATCGCAGGGCGTGAGTGGGATCTGCAGCTTGAGACGCTCTCCGCCCCGCAGGAGCCCTTTAACTCGACCACGTGGAAATCCGAGCTCAGGAGCGTGCGCGTGACGCTCGATGAGTTTTTGAAGCTCGTTTTTTACAAGGCGTTTTGGACGCCGCCCCGCAGGAGCTAGGGCTTCGCGAACACGATCCCGTGTTTTTTGACTTCGCGCATGAGTGCTTCGAGCGCACGCGCGCGATGGGAGATCTGATTTTTCTCATCATCGGTCATCTGCGCGAGCGTTTGTGTGTGACCTTCGGGGATGAAGATGGGGTCATAGCCAAAACCATTACCGCCGATCGGTGCTTCAGCGATCTTGCCTTTGAGCTCGCCTGAGCCCACGAGGAGCAGTCCCTCGAGCACGATCGCGACGTGAGCGACAAAACGCGCACTGCGCGCGTCCATCGGGCGGCCTTTGAGCTCTTCGAGGACCTTGTCCATGTTTGCGCGGTCCTGTGAGGTCCCCGCCTTGGGGATCGCGTAGCGCGCGGAGCGGGGCCCTGGCTTACCGCCGAGAGCTTCAATTTCAAGCCCCGAGTCGTCGGCGAGGCAGGGGTAGTGCGCGCCTTGATTGGCGATGCGGGCCTTGGCGGCCGCGTTTTCGGCGTAGGTCGAGTAGATCTCGGCTTTTGCGAGCTTATCGGCGTTGCGGAGGAGCTCATCGGCTTTCACGAGCTCGATCCCGGGATACGCGCGGAGGAGCTGTCTAAACTCTTCGAACTTGGAGAGATTGGTGGACGCGAGAACGATCTTGTTGACGTGCCTCATAGTGGAGGGGAGGTTAGCACAGGCACTTAGTCGTAGGAAACTTCGTAAGCGAGGTTTTGGATCTGAGACCAGTCGGTCGTGCCGAGCACGTTGGCGTTGACGTAGGGCGCGAAGAATGTTCGCACTGAGCTTTGGGTTGTGGAGTTATCTCCCGCACTCGAGCCACCACACTGCGTGGCGTCGAGATAACAAGAGCGAAGCGACTCAAGCTCCGCACCACAATTTGTACCGAATGTCCAAATCACACCAACGGATCCGCGGTAACGGCCTCTTGTTTTTACGCCGCTAATAACGGTACTTGAGGTTTTGGAGAGGAGTCCTTCTCCGACCATTTCGAGTTGAGCAAGGCACTGCGGATCGCGCCAAAACTCTGAGGGTTCAAACCCTTTTTCGAGCGTGAGTTTTCCCGCTTCTCCGAGAGTCGAGTAAAGCACGTAATCTTCAGGATTTGAGACATACGGCGAGTAAAACGCACCTTGTGTTGAACTTTTCAGAAGCTGAAAAATCATCAGCCGTGGGACGTGGTTCGCTAAAATTGCGGGAATTTCTGTGGTCGCTGCTGCTCCACAAAAGGTTTGATGTGTTTGCCGATTGACGGAGCAAAACTGAAGCGTTTGTGGAGCGGCTTCGTAAAACCCAGTCCAAGCGTCGTTTTCGGGAGCGCCTTGGATCGCGTTGCCGAGTCGACATCCTGTGAAAAGCCAAGAAGCAAGAATGGCAAGCGTTCCAGCGACGAACGCATTGGGTAGTGATGACATGTGCGGGACTCCCTTCCCTTAACAACCCTTTCGGAAGAGAGGGGGTAGGGCTTGAGATGGGCAAGATGTGCCTACCGTTTCATCAAGGAGCTTGAAGGCGCGAAACGAGGATTGTGCCGCCGACCACTCCGAGTGGAAGCGTCAGAATCGAGATCACCGGGAGTGCGAATAAAAGACCAATCACTAGCCCAAATCCAAAGCAGGCCCAAAAATGCTGGCGCAAGTACTTCAATCCCTCCGTTGTCCTCACTGCGCGCCTAGTCTGCGGGAAACTGATGTACTGAAACGTCAGGAGTAGAGTGATGATTACGAATGCGATCAAGTTCAGAACCGGAACAAAGGAGAGGACAAGTGCTCCGAGCGAAAGGAGAGAGGCGAGGACCGTTTTTCCGAGATCTATTCCCAGATGCTTAAGTTGTGATCGAAACGATGAGCTTTCAAGAGGAGGGAGCGGGCGCTCCAAAAACTTTTCAGTGCGCTCGGAGAGAAGGTCGTTAAAAGGGACCGCAACGATATTTGCAGTAAAACCAAATGTGATTGCTGCCACAAAAAACAGCAAAATTTGCGCAACTGCCCCGACGACGACTGCGTAGCCGGCCTCGGGGTTGAGCCCAAGGCCCATGATCCCACTTGAGAGCGCAGACGCAACAATCTCGCGAAGGTACTGAAGCATAAAAACGTAGAGCACTAAGGTGAGCGCAATCGGAAGTAGGCTCAAAATCAGGAGTGTGCGATTTCTCAGAATGAGCCGCAATGCGTGCAGTGGTGTGCTGAGGCCAATCAAAAACTCACGAAACATGACGTTGATAAAGTCTAAGGGAGGGCTGCAAGTTCTTCCACGTTTTTGCAGAGGAAAGCGGAGTTCGTGCGCATTTCGGCTCCAAGCGTCGTAATGCACGCGGGTGCGTAGTGATGACCTGGAAAAAGAAGAGTCTCCTGCGGAAAAGTCTTTAATCTCTGCAGAGTCGAGAAGAGCTCTGTGTCGCTTCCGGTGTCGAGATCGGTGCGTCCTACGTTTCCGACAAAGACGGTATCGCCGCTCAGTAGTGCCCCTTGGTCCATCCCCGGTGCGCTTGGGAGGTAAAAGCAGCACTCTCCCGCAGTATGTCCAGGAGTATGGAGGACTTGAAGGGTGAGGGCTCCGATCCGCAGCTCTTGTAGGTCTTGAAGCGGGATACTCGGGTGTCGGCCCAGTTGCCGAGCGCTCAAGCGATGCGCTTCAAGAGCATGCACGTAGAGCTTGAGCTCAGTGTAGCGCTCGAGCGTCGCTCGAACGCCGCCGACGTGATCAAAGTGAGAGTGGGTCAACAGTAAGTGGGTGGGGCGTAGAGAGTGCTGATCGAGGGCATCAAAGAGCGCCTGAGTCTCGCGGTTTGGGTCTACAATCGCGCATTCTCGGCTCTCCCAGTCTACAAGGACGTAAACGAAGTTACGCATGTCACCGAGCTCAAAGAGGCCAATCGGGATGCCAGGGCGTAGTCCGGGGGCCTCGAGGAGGTCCCATTCGGCGGGAAGGGGGTGCATGGCTAGTGAGCTTGACACAGTTTTTTGGCTCAAGTAACCGTAGTTCAAGGAGATCAAAACGAACTGAATGTCTTTACCACCCCCCGGCTCTGGTTCGGGTTCTTCCGGACCCCCCTCTTTTCCCCGTCCCCGCCCCATGGTTCGCGACCGCATGGCGGGTCCCTCCTTCAACAAAGATGAGCATCGGATCAACGAGCGCATTCGTGTGCCCAACGTCCGTTTGATCGACGAGAAGGGCAATCAAGTCGGTGTGGTCCCAACCGCCGAAGCCCTAAAGATGGCCCGCGAGCGCGGCCTCGATCTTATGGAAGTGGCTTCGACTGCGTCGCCGCCCGTGTGCAAAATTTGCGACTATGGCAAGTTCAAGTACGAAAAGAAAAAGAAAGAGCACGAAGCCAAGAAGAAGCAAGTCGTCGTTAAGGTGAAGGAAATCCAACTTCGCCCCAACACCGATCAGCACGACTTTGATTACAAAGTCCGCAACGTGCGCGAGTTCCTCGAAGAGGGCGATAAGGCCAAGATCACGATCATGTTTCGCGGCCGCGAAGTTGCACACGCCGATGGCAGCTTTCAGACCATGCGGGATATCGTCGAGAAGTGCTACGACGTCGGTATGGTCGAAGCGCCCGCCAAGATGGAAGGCAAGAAGCTGATTATGATCCTGGCGCCTCTCCCTCCTTCTGAAAAGAAAAAGCGCCTAGCCGAACTTGCAGCTAAGCCAGGTGTGACTCCCGCGTCGACGGCGCCGACTAAGATCACGACGAACTCGGGCTGAGGCGTTTCTCCGACTTTATTGCTCGGTCATAAAGAATGACGGAGCAATGAGCCGCTCTTTGCTTGACGGATTCGGTAGGGACGGAGTACGAGTCTCAGTCTTATGAAGCAAAAGCTTAAGTCCAAGAAAGCCGCAGCCAAGCGCTACAAGTTCACCGCGACCGGCAAAGTAAAAGTGAAGAGAGCCGGAATGCGCCACAACCTCGGCAACAAGTCCTCAAGCAGCAAGGTCAAAAAGCGCCACGGGCATTATATGATCCCAGGCGATGCAGCTCAAGCTGCGCGTTGCCTGCCGTACGGAACGAACTAAGAAAGATTTTTAAGAGAGATTTTTAAGGAGATCCTATGCCTCGCGCAAAACGTGGCTTTAAACGCCGCCGTCGTATCAAAAAACTAAAATCCCAGATGTCCGGTATGTCCACTTCGGGCGGTCAGGTCCGCCGTGGATATGAGCAAGTGGACCGTAAGTTTATCTACGCTTATCGCGATCGCCGCGTGAAGAAACGCGATTTTCGCGCCCTCTGGATCTCGCGCCTCGCGGCCGCTCTCGGACCAAACGACCTGAGCTACAGCCGTTTCATCGGTGCAATGAAAAAGGCGCAAGTCGCGTTGGATCGTAAAGTCTTGTCCGATATCGCGATCATGGATCCTCATGGATTTAAGGCGATCGTCGATCAAGTTCGCGCACACGCTCCGGCGATGTAAGAATCGCTCTGGCGTTCGTAGGCTTGGGTCGCTAAACTCTTGCCCGAGATGATCCAGAAACTGGATGAAATTGGCGCGCGCGCGCTATCCGATATTGCGAGTGCAGCGTCGCTTGACGGTTTGGAAGGCCTGCGTGTTTCGGTATTAGGCAAAAAAGGAGCGCTTTCAGAAGTGCTGCGCGGCTTAGGCCAAGTCGGGCCCGATGAGCGCCCTAAGATCGGCGCCAAAGCCAACGAGTGGAAGGCCAAGATCGAAGCTGCGCTCGATGCGCGCTTAGAGGTCTTGGGCTCAGCCGATCTGGATCGTCGCTTAAAAGAAGAGCGCATCGATGTTTCGGCACCCGCACGCGTCCCTCACCGCGGATCGTTACACGTGTTGACCCAAGTTCAAGATCGGATTGTACGCATTTTTTCGCGCATGGGTTTTGATGTTACGCAAGGACCCGAGATTGAGACCGATGCACTTTGCTTTGATGCGATGAACATCCCGAAAGATCATCCTGCGCGCGATATGCAGGATACGTTTTTTATCGGCGAAGGCGTGATTTTGCGTACGCACACTTCTCCCGTACAAGCGCGCGCGATGCGAGGACGTAAGCCGCCACTGCGTGTGTTGTGTCCGGGCGCAGTCTATCGTGTAGACAACGACGCCACTCACTCGCCGATGTTCCATCAGGTTGAAGGGCTTTGGGTAGATCGCGACGTCAAGATGAGCGACTTAAAAGGTACGCTTGAGTTTTTTGCGCGCGAGATGTTTGGAGCGTCCGCTAAGATCCGTTTGCGCCCGAGCTTTTTTCCGTTCGTCGAGCCGGGAGTGGAGATCGATGTGAGTTGTTTTAAATGCCGCGACAAGCGTGAGTTATCATGTGCGGTCTGCAAGGGCTCAGGCTGGCTTGAGATCATGGGCGCCGGCATGGTGCATCCTGAGGTGTTCCGAAAATCAGGCTATGATCCGGCAGAAGTAAAAGGATTTGCGTTTGGTATGGGAGTGGAGCGGATCGGGATGCTGCTTCATCGTATCCCGGATCTGAGGCTTTTTTATTCGGGTGATATGCGCTTTTTGGGGCAGTTCTAAATGAAGATCTCTTGGAATTGGCTTTCAGAGCTGGTCGATCTCTCCGCGGTTGGCACTCCAGAAAAATTGGGCGAGCTCCTCACCTCACGCGGACTTGAGGTCGAAGGGATCTCGCACCAAGGCGCGGGTCTTGAGAAAGTCGTAAGCGTTAAGATCCTCGAGCGCAATCCGCATCCACAGGCCGATCGGCTTTCGCTCTGTAAAGTTTCTTTGGGCTCAGGTGATCCACTGGAGATCGTGTGTGGTGCTCAGAACATGAAAGCCGGCGACGTGGTGTGCCTGGCTCAGATCGGCGCCGAACTCCCGAACGGGCTCAAGATCACGCAAAGCAAGATCCGCGGTGTCGTTTCGAACGGCATGCTCTGCTCCGAGGAAGAACTGCGTTTCAAGGATAAGAGCGAAGGGATTTTAATCCTACCCGCTGATACAAAGCTCGGTCGTCCCTTGGCTGAGATTCTGGGTAAGAACGATACGGTGCTGGAACTCTCACTCACCCCCAACCGAGGCGATTGCCTGAGTCATTGGGGGATTGCGCGTGAAGTAGCGGCTGCGACCGGTGCTGTATTGAAGTCTCCCGTTAGAAGAGCGCTCGAATTCTCGGCCACGTCTGCCGAGATTGAAACCACGGTCGACGGCGCGGGGACTACCCAGTTCCTCGCAGTCGCGATTGACGGAGTGAAAGTGGGGCCCTCGCCTGAATGGGTTGTGCGCAAACTTGAGGCTCTCGATCAACGCTCGATCAACAACGTTGTTGATTGCACGAATTTGGTGATGTTTGAGCTCGGGCAACCGACGCACGCATACGACGCCAGTATGCTCAAAGGCAGAAAACTCTCGGGCCGCCAAGCGCGCCAGGGCGAGAAGCTACCTTTGCTTGATGGCACGACCGTGGAGTTGCGCGGTACCGAAGCTGTGATCGCAGATGAGGCGCAGCCCGTGGCACTTGCGGGTGTCATGGGTGGCGGAAACTCCGAAGTCCGTGACTCGACAACGAAGATCATTTTGGAATGCGCTGAGTTTCATCCCGTTTTCGTGCGCAAAGCCGCACACGCGCACCAAAAACATACCGAAGCCTCACACCGCTTTGAGCGCGGCGTCGATGGTGGCGTTTTACCCATCGCGATGACTCGCCTGGCGGATCTCATCACAGAGCTTGCGGGAGGCAAGATTACTGCGAGTGTGCGTTCGGGAGTTTCACCCAAGGCGCGCGAGATCCTAACGTCGACGGTGAGCCTTGAAGAGTTCTTAGGAATGCCGGTGCCAAGCGCAGTTTCGATTTTAAAGAGCTTGGGCTTTGGCGTAACGGAGAGTTCAGGGCGGATGCGTGTTACGGTTCCATCTTGGCGCAATGATGTTTCGATTCCAGAAGATCTCGCTGAAGAGCTCGCGCGCTCAATCGGATTTGATGCGATCCCTTCAACAATCCCAAAACTCTCGGGCCCTCCGACCGCAAGTGGTGCAGATCCAGATCGACCGCAGATCGAGATGCAGCGCCTGGCGCGTGAGACGATGGCCTCGGCGGGTCTTTGCGAGACGGTGCATTACGGGTTTACGAACCAGGCGTGGTTGAAAGAGCTCGGCTTTGAAGGCTCGATCCGCGTGATGAATCCTTTGAGCGAAGAGACCGAAGTCATGGCACCTTCGCTTTTGCCAGGCTTAGTGAAAGCGGCGATCGCGAATTGGAACACGCACTTTGGCTCAGAAAGTCTTGCGATCCGTCTGTTTGAGCTTAGGCCTACGTTTCATTTCAAAGGCGAGCGCGTGCAGGCGCTTTCAGAAACGGACACGGGGACGGCAGAGCATTGGAAACTGAGCTTTGCGCTTGCGGGACCGAAAAACGCAGCCGGTTTGAAGGCGGATTTGGCGGACGTGGATTTCGCGGACGTGAAAGCGATCGTCGAGTCTTTGCTTGCGCGGCTTCAGACCCGCGGTGTGCGCGTGCAGCCGGATGCGGGACACGCGCTCTTTCATCCGGGGCAGAGTGCCAAGCTCGTGGTTGGTGATCGCGCGGCAGGGATGTTCGGTCGCGTGCATCCGCGCGTGGAAAAGGCGCTCAAGCTCCGCGGCACGCTCTGGCTTTGTGAGATCGATTTTGCGCAGCTTTGCTCGCTTTCAAAGGGCGCGCTCGAGCCTCGTGCATTCAAGGATTGGCCGAAGTTTCCGGGCATGGAGCGCGACTTTGCACTTGTGGTGGACGACGCGGTGGCCGCTGAGCGCGTGCTCGCGGTCGCGCAGAAGGCTGGAAAACCTCTGCTCAAGACCGCGCGTGTGTTTGACATCTACCGGGGCGCTCCGATCGCAGCTGGCAAGACGAGTATCGCGGTGCGCGTGCAGTTTGCGGATGAGACCCGGAGCCTTCAGGAAGCGGAAGTCGAAGCGGTTTGCGCCAAGATTCTGGCGGAATGGAAGAAAGAGCTCTCGGCCGAGCTTCGCTGAAAGCTCTTTCTTGCGCCGCATCCCGGAAAGACCTCAAAGTTTTGCATATTTACGGCGTGCTCGAGGATGACAAGCCTTTGAAGAGGGGCTACTCTTTCAAGTGAAAGGGACTTCCGCCATGGCAATGACCAAAGCAGACATCGTCGAGGCGCTGTACGAAAAAGTAGGCTTTTCCAAGAAGGAAGCTGCTGATCTTGTTGAACTTGTTTTCGACCAGATCAAGGACACGCTCGCGCAGGGCAAAAAGATCAAGATTTCCGGATTCGGAAACTTTGTAGTTCGCGAGAAGCGCTCTCGCATCGGCCGTAACCCTCAAACGGGTGAAAGCATCGAAATCTCAGCGCGCCGCGTTCTCACTTTCCGTCCCTCTCAGGTTTTGCGCTCTGAAGTGAACGCCGCTCTTGAGGGCAAGCCCATCGTTCCAGATCGCACACGTGGGGGTGCTGGCGATGAGGACGACGAGGAGTAGGCCATGGAGCACGGTACCTCTGAGAACTTAGAGCTTCTTCCTGCGGATCGGCCGATTGAATCCGCTGAAACAGCGTCCCGCGCGCTTCCTCCAGATGCGCCGAAAATTCCGGATCGCATGTATTTCCGGATCGGTGACGTCGCAGACCTCGTCGGCGTGAAGCCTTACGTGCTCCGTTACTGGGAAACGGAGTTCCCCATCCTGTCTCCCGACAAAGGCATGAACGGTCAGCGCGTTTACCGCCGCAGCGACGTTGAGACGCTGCTCATGATCAAGCACCTTCTCTATAAGGAGCGCTACTCGATCGAAGGCGCGCGTAACCGCATCCGTGAGCTTCGGCGCGAAGGCGAGCTCTCCTCGTTCAAAAAAGAAACTGCACGTAGTGGTGAAGGTGGCGCATCTCGCGAGAAACTTCTCGAAGTCCGAAAGAAAGCGCAGGAGCTCCTCGAGCTTGCGCGCACACCGCTTCGCGATCTGTTTAAGTGCTGATTCGCTCCTCTGGGGGCCTGAGCTACCACTTACGTGCACTCCGCTACCGCAATACGCTTTGGGCTCCGTTTCGTAGAGATCTCTCAGCCTGGCTTGAGCAGTGGAGGCCCAGGGCGCGTCACATTCATATCGTAGGATGTTCAGGCGGGTATTGCTTGGATCCAAAGTTCATCGCGCGATTTGATCAGGTGACGGCGTGGGATTTGGATCCACTTGCGCGTCTAGTTTTTGAGCGCCGATTTCAGGGGGCGAAGGTCAGCGGTGTTGATGCGTTAAGTTTGCGTGGGAGATTTGCGCCTGAGCGATTAAGTGAGTATCTCCCGCAGGGTGCGTGCGTGCTCTTTACAAACGTACTCGGACAGCTCGTCTACGAGCTCAAGCGCGGTACACCTTTGGACTGGTCGCGGCTGTATCGAGCGCTAGGGGAGAGAGAGTGGGCGAGCTTTCATGATCGACTCTCAGGGTTCGGAGTGTTTAGAGCTGAGCCGAGTGCGTGGGAGGATGATCGAGCGTTGTCGCTTGGGTTTGAAGGCTCCGATGAGGTCGAGTCGCACGAGACAGAGCGACTATACCAGCCTAGCGCGCAGGGACTGAGGTATCTGGACTGGCAGATCACGCCTGATCGGCGTCATCGGATTGAAGCGTTCAGCCACAGTCCGACTGAGACCCCGCAATCAAGACCGCACGTTTGAACGCCGTGACAACCAATGTCTTTGATAAGTTCCGTCAGGATCGTAGCGCTCGGCTTGAGTGCGTGGGTTGAAAACGCGATCTCTGGGATCCTGACCCACGCCTGCGACGTAGGCCCAGTTGCCCCAATTTGAGTGAACATCATAGTCGATGAGACCCGATTCAAAAGCGCTCGCTCCCCATTTCCAATCGACATTCCAGGTTTTGGTTAGAAACGAAGCCGTAACTTGCCGTGATCGATTGCTCATCCAGCCTGTGCGTTCAAACTCAATCATCGGCGCATCCACAAAGGGCTCTCCTGTCTGTGCACATAACCAGGAGTTAAAGAGCTCAAAATCGCGCTTACCGCGATTTTTTTTAAAAAGTTCTGCTCCTTTTTTTGAGAGGATCCTTCGAAAGTACTCGCGCCATAAAAGCTCCATCAGAAGGTGCTCTGTCGATGCGTTAGCTCCTTTGTTTTTCTCAAATGCAAAGAGCGCACGCAAAACGGCATGCGGACTTAAAAGGCCCCAAGCAAGATAGGGCGATAGTTTTGTGGAGTCTCCCCAGCGCATAAGACCATTTCGTGTCTCTGCATAGCGAGCGGGCGCATCACTTAAGAAATACGCATCCAGATGCTGACGAGCTTTCTCCTCCGTGAAAGCAAAGTTTGAATGAAGCCATCTCGATTCAGGGGTGGAGAGAGGTAAGATAAAATCAAGATCAACTTCGATAGGTTTTGGAAATGCGCTCAAGCGCGCTACTTTTGGAGTGATTTGGGATTGGATTCTGCGACGCCAGTGCGAAAAAATTTCTTCAGTCAAGTTCCGCTCAGGGTCCGAAGAGCTAAGAGGCAAAAGTGAGTTTTGATCTCTCACTTGAACTTCAACCCCGAGCGTTGCGAGCTTTTGGATGAGCTCTAACTCCTCCGTCCCCCAGCTTCGAGTCACTTCGATACGATCAATCCGTAGTTGACGGACGAGTCGAGCGAGCTCTGAAAACTCCCACTGCATCTTTTGGGGTCCAAGGAGATCGATTTGTTTTTCTTTAAGGCGATCTCTGAGGGCTCCGATTGCAGCAATGCCGTAGGCGAGTCGAGCATTCTTAGCCCTTTGAAAGCTGGGAGAGGCAAACCACGCAACTGCGAGCTCATGTCCTTCGGCGTGCTCGAGGATCTCGTTGTCTGTGAGCCGAAGATCTTCGCCTAGAAGCCAGAGGATCTTCATTTTCTAAAAGGCCGCGAGAGCTGACTGACGATTTTGGCCGCAAACTTCTCCCCGTGAAGCTCCTCGAGCTCAACAAGGAGTCCCGGACTCGTGAAGTTAAAGTCGATAATCTTACCGTCCACAAGATCCACAGCCGCAAGGCGGATTTTGTATTTTTTAAGTGAAAGTGCGATTTTTTTTGCCGCTTGAAGCTCTTTTGGCGTGGGCGAGTGAGCCGAGACTCGTGAACCTTGATCGATCTGAACTCGAAAATCACCTGAAAGAGGATACTTTCGAAGTGTTCCTAAGAGTTTTGCATCTAAAAACCAAAGACGAGTCTCGCCCTCCTCAATCGCGGCCAAATACTCCTGTACCATCGCGTAGTGAGTCGAGCTCTCGGTTGCAGCTTCGAGAAGAGCTTGTGAGCGTCGCACGTCATCGATCGTGTAGGTGAGGAGCTTTTCAACACCGCGACTTTGCGCCAAGTGCAGTGGCTTTACGACTGCAGTGCCAAGCTTTGATGCAAACTCCATCAGCTTTTTTGCGTCACGAGAGATTAAGCTTCTGGGTGAGAGCCCTGGATAATGAAGTCCTTCCCATTTTTCGTTGCAGCCAAGAAGTACGTGCAGTGGGTTTACGATTCGTTGTGCGACTCCAGGAGCGCTCGCGAGCATCTGCAACGGCCAAAGGTAACGAAGATCGACCGGAGGATCGACTCGGTAATGGATCTGCGCCATGCGTGCGGGATCAATCGCTTGAAGTGCACCAAACTTGAAGTCGATTGCCGTTCGCATAGGGCCGACTTTGAGAATTTTTTTTGCGAGAATTCGGACGCGAAGACCTGATTTTTCGATTTGATGATTGTTGGCGAGATAGACGCAGTGACGTGCGCGTAAAAACTCCTCCATTAATCGCAAGGAAGTGTCTCGCGAATGATCGAGAGTCTCCCAAGCGTCAGTGACAAAGAGAACGTTCACGGCGTGCGACTAGATTTTAAGAGATTTTAGAACTTCGCCCGAGATCTTAAGTAAGGATTCAGACTTTGAGCCCCAGCGTTTTTCGAGCTGTGAGCCTGCGTCGCTCAGTCGGCGGATCGAGCGCTCGCTTGCTTC
>JBILEK010000101.1:0-5058 GCA_044352155.1 Bdellovibrionia bacterium | reverse complement strand
TTTTTGGAATAGCCCATTGTTTTTAAGTACTTAGCCCCAGGCTCTCGGCCGATGCAACAATCAACGCAGCCAGTTTGAGTCAAACTTAATCCCCGCAGTGCCGATATACCTTTTGGGGGCAGGGAAAGCCCCTCAAAGGGACGACATGAAAGTTTTGTGGATTTCAATCGCCTGCCTCGCTTTAAGTCTGCCTGAGGCGCAAGCCCGTTTGGATCGAATTCCGGGCTCGCGCTACACTTCGGCGCGCGCTGCGGCCTTGGGGGATGCTTTTCTTCCGCTCGGCGAAGACGTGGCGAGCGCTCTTTTTGTAAATCCCGCAAACATTGCAGCTCTCAAGAGCGCTCAATTTGAGCCGATGAATCTCCAGTTTCAGCTCAATCAAGAGTACATCGACATGTTCTCGCTCAACTTTTTTAAGGCCACAAGTCTCTCAAGCTATCAAGGGACGCTTGCGCAAAACCCGGCCAAACAGCCTGGCGTCGGGTTTCAGTACGTACCGAGTTTTGGGTTTCGTGGATTTGCCTTTGGGCTCCTCCTCTCTACCCAGTTCTCAGCGCGGCAGTACGATTCGACGAGCCTTTTTTATCGCTCGAAGTATCAGATTATTCCTGCCCTGGGCTTAGGGATACCGCTCGCGCGAGGGATCGTGCGTTTGGGGTACTCACTACAGTGGGTGAACCTTTCGCAAGGTGAGCGCACGGTCAATCCATCGGTCGATACGGTTGGGTACAATGAAGGGATTCAAAGCGGTTCAGCGTTTTCGCACAATCTTGGATTTGCTTTGATTTTCCCGGTAGAAGCGCTGCCTTCGGTTCACTTGGTGGCGCGCAACGTTCTGGGAGCAAACTACGGATCAGGCAATCTGTACTCGTTTGCGAAAAACCCAAGCGGCAAACCCTCAAGCGAGTCCATGTCGGTAGACGCCTCGGTGAGCTTACACCCGAAAACGGGCAAAGGCGGGCAGGTCAACCTCGTCGCACAACTCAGAGATCTCACGAGCACCTCGGGCTACTCGTTGATCAAGCGGTTGGCTCTAGGGATCGAGTACGATTTTAGGAACGTCTTTTTTCTGCGTGGCGGCTATGGATCACAGTACCCGTCAGCAGGAATTGGTTTTCGAAGTCAAAAAGCTGATTTCCATCTCACTTGGTACTCCGAGGAGATCGGTTCAGCGGGCATACCCAAAAGAGATATCCGAATGTTGATGCAGTATCAGATGCGTGTGTTTTGAAACCAATGAAATTCGACGAAGGAGCCTCATCATGAGAATGACTCTAACCGCCTGGACCTCAAGCCGTGAAGCTTGGGTACAAGATCTGAAGTCGCACCTGGAGCGCATCGATGGTTACGAGTTTGTGTGGACTGGACCGGGTGAGGAGCCAGGGCAGGTGGTTTTAGTTTCGAGTCGACTGCCTGAGCTGAAGGCGGTGTTGGATAAGATTTCGCGTCAGGGACGCGTTGTGTTTTTAGTGCAGAACGAGCACGAGGATCTCAGTCCTTTCGTACAAAACGGACAAGTCGATGACGTTTGGGTCACGCCGTTTCGATTCTCTGAGGTGTACAGTAAAATTCGTCAGTATCAGAGGTTGATGTCCTGGGGTGAAGTCCATGAGCTCAACGACTCGCTCACAACTCTTGTGGAAAAGTTTCAGGAAGATCTCGAGCTCGCCTCGCGACTTCAGAAAGCAAAGTTTCCGGAGCGCTTTCCTCAGATCAAAGGATTTCAAGTCAAAAGCCGCTACTACGCAGGCCTGCGCGCGGGTGGGGACTACTTTGATATCGCGGAGGCAAAAAACCAAAAGCAGCTTTCTCTTTTTTTAACCGACTCCTCCTCCTACGGACTCTCCAGTGCCGTACTAGGAGCCATGATGAAAGTTGCGATGCGTTTGACGAGCGAAGAGGCAACCTCAACCGCTGGCACTGTTCGAAAGATTTACAATGAGCTATTAATGACCTTAGGCGAGCGTGAGGAGCTCTCGCTTTTTTTCGGTACGATTCGACGAGCTGACCTCAGTTTGCAGTATGTAAACTACGGAAACACTCGCGCTTTTCTCGCGCGTCCGGGCAGGACCTTTGAAGTGCTCCCGGTTTCAGGCCATCCGATCAATCGCAAAGGCGGAACGCCCAAGGCCGATGAATCCAGTGTCGTGTTGCAACCCGAAGATCGCCTTTTAGTTCTCTCGGATGGTTATCTTGCCTCGGGCGAGAGTTGGGAAAGTTTCTTAGAGACTCTCAATGCTCTGCGTGATCGAGAGCCGACCGAAATTCTCAATGAGCTTGGGTTTCGCGTGAAGTCTCAGTCGCAGGATGAGGACGGGTTTCCTCCGCAGGATTGCTCTGCGGTACTTTTAGATGTGAGCCCAAACGTCCTTAGAATTGCAGGCTAGAGGCGCCTCAGCTGGCCAGAGTTTACTCTTTAGGCCAAAGCAACCGTAGGACGAGTCTGGATCAGCTTACGAATAAACGTTTTTAAGCGGCGCATTGAATCCCAGTATTAGGGTCTAAGATTGCGCCGCGCAAGCTAGAAGTGACCGATAAAAACAGTCAGCTAATGATCAAAGCGCAATGCCTTCGTCACGCAAGGCAGCTTGGGCACGCTCAGATGTCGCCCACGAGTAAGCGCCGCGTAGTCGCGCTCAAGCTCCTGTAAAAGCTGCAGATCTCTAGGCTCGGGGGACTGAAAAAACCGACTCGCAGGCTGCATTGCACGACCGAACTCCTCCGAAGAAAGGGGGGAGGATCCACGATCGACGAGATCAGCGATTTTCTCTAACTTCTCTAACTGCTCTTTTGCTCCGCGAGATTCAGGGTTGCGCTCAAAAAAATCCGAAACATCCTTGGCGTCCGCCGCATTAAAGCTTTCGATCAGGGTGCGAGCTCTTTTTTGCTCAGCTTCGCTCATCTGCGAGACTGATTGTCCGTAGAGACTAAACAGAGGCTCTAAAAACGTTGGCGCAAGTTTGTTGCGATCATGCAGAGCGAGGTAGCGATTTAAGAGCTCAGCCGACACGTGAGAGAAGCGCTCAGGATATCGTCTGAGAGCCTCGTGTGCCAGGATCCGCACGCGCTCTTGATGGAACTCCGTATAGCGACGGAAGTCCGACACCGTTTGTACGATGCGCTCCTGCGCCTGGCTCCACGCAGGGAGGAGGAGCAGGAGGAGGAGTGCAGTTCGGAGCGACGAACGAAGACCCATCTCACTCTTTTCGGGAGATGCGGGCAGTTATTGAAGTCGTAGAAAACTGGCCCCCTTGCGTGTGCAAGGGTTCGCTAAAATCCTGATATATTTCAGGTCATTGCACCTTTTGACGGCAGAATCTGCGCGTAGCGATATCTGAGGCCTTGTAAGCACAGGGAAAACTCATTTCTCATGCACACTCAAGGGGGCCAGTTTTCAAGCTTTTCCAAGCGCGTATTCGAGATCCGCCTTGAGATCCGCCACGTCCTCGATCCCGACCGAAAGGCGCACCAGGTTGTCGTGGATGCCTAAGAGCTTGCGGTTCACCGGGGGAACGCTTGCGTGGGTCATGATCGCAGGGTGCTCGATCAGCGATTCCACACCACCTAACGACTCCGCCAGAGTGAAGAGCTTCACGTTTTCAAGGAACTTGCGCGCCTCATCCAAGCCGCCCTTCATAAAGAAAGTGATCATCCCACCAAAGCCCGTCATTTGCTTTTTTGCAATCGCATGCTGAGGGTGGGACTCAAGACCAGGATAGATCACGCGCTCGACCTTAGGGTGCTTCTCAAGCCATCGCGCGATCTGCATCGCGTTCTCCGCGTGCCGCTCCATGCGGACGTGCAGGGTCTTTAAGCCCCGGAGAACCAGAAAGCAATCCATCGGTCCAGGCACCGCGCCCACCGCGTTTTGAAGGTACTTGAGTTGCTCGTAAAGGGGGGTTGAGTTGAGGACTAAGACGCCGCCCACGACGTCGCTGTGGCCGTTCATGTACTTAGTCACCGAGTGGAGGACGACATCAGCGCCCAAGCTCAAAGGCTTCTGAAAATACGCGCTCATGAACGTGTTATCGACCACCGAGAGCGCGCCTTTTTGACGAGCGAGTGAGCAGAGGGCCACGATGTCGAGGATTTTGAGCATGGGGTTAGTGGGGCTCTCCATCCAAAGCATCTTGGTTTTGGGCGTGAACGCGGCCTCTGCCTTCTTGAGATCCGAGAGATCGACAAACGTAAACGTGATCCCGTGCTGCGCAAGCACTTTATCAAAGAGACGGAAAGTACCGCCATACACGTCATCGCAGCAGACGACATGATCGCCGCTCCTGAGCGTGCGCACGAGCGTATCCATCGCCGCTAAGCCTGAGGCAAACGCAAGCCCATGCTTTCCGCCCTCGAGTTCCGCCACGCAGGCCTGATAGGCTGTGCGCGTTGGGTTATCCGTGCGCGAGTACTCGTAGCCCTGGTGTACGCCGGGAGACTTTTGCGCATAAGTGGAGGTGAAGTACACCGGCGTCATCACTGCCCCTGTCTGTGGGTCGGGGACTTGGCCTGCGTGAATCGCGCGGGTGCCGAAGCCTTTAGATTCCGTCATGGTGCTTTGCTCCTTCAATGTACTCAAGCCCACCTGAAATGGTTTTGCCTACTTCTAAAAACCCCTCGCCCTTAAGCCAGCTGTCATCAAACTGCTTTGAGAGATAGCGATTTCCACTATCAGGAAGGAGCGCGAGTACATTCTTGCCGCGGAGCTTATCGCCTTGAGATTTGATCCACTGTATCGCGCCTGCGACTGCAGTTCCGCTCGATCCACCGGCATAAATGCCTTCCTTTAATAGCAGATCTCGCGCGGCCATGAACGAAGTCTTGTCGTCGACTTGCACCATGTCGTTGATGACGGTGAGGTCGTAGTTTTTCGGAATAAAATCTTCGCCGATGCCCTCGACTTTATAGGGCGCGAAGTGGGTCCACTTTCCGGTTTTGAAGTACTCATAGACGATCGATCCGATCGGGTCGACGGCGATGCAAGGGACATGAGGCTTAACTTTTTTGATCGCTCGCGCAATCCCGCAAACGGTGCCACCCGTTCCAATGCACGCAACAAAC
>JBILEK010000080.1:0-10324 GCA_044352155.1 Bdellovibrionia bacterium | reverse complement strand
GTCGAGCTCGGGCATTTGCTTTAAGACTTCGGGTCCCGTGGTTTGTTCATGGCAGTCGCGGTTGGCGGTGTTGTTGTACTGATCAACGTAGATTGCGCCAGGGATCTCAGATGCGAGCCTGCGCGCAACAGAGTAGTAGCTCCGGGGATCTTGGGGCTCGACTCCGACAGGACAGACGTAGACTTTGGCACCGAATGCACGGAGCGCTTGGATTTTTTCTTTCGACATCTTATCAGAGAGCACAAAAATGCACTGATAGCCTTTGATTGCAGCCGCGATCGCAAGCCCGATCCCCGTGTTGCCGCTTGTGCCCTCCACGATCGTGCCACCCGGCTTGAGAAGCCCTTTTTTCTCAAAGTCAGCGATGAGCCAGTGCCCGATACGATCCTTGACCGAGCCACCTGGGTTCATGAACTCGAGTTTAACAAAGAGGTTAGCCTGTAGACCTGTGGCCATGGCACCGAGTTTCACGATGGGGGTGTTACCGATGGTCTCCAAAATGTTTTGATACGCCATGCCAGAGGTTTCGCTCGCACGCGGCGCGTTCGTCAAGGATTAAGGAGAGGGGGGCTTTTTTTGGGCGGTGTTCGCGTGCTATTTTCCGAGACATGAAAACTTTTGTTTCGCTCTGCGCTCTGGTGTTTTCACTGCCTTCGTTTGCGAGCTTTGAGAGCCGCGCTCTACAGGCGGCTGAAGCCTATTATCTCGATCTTGCTCAGGGGAGCTCGGTAGCGAAGTCTGAGACCTGTCCCCCTCCGAGTCCGACCGCATGTGTAGATGAGGTTTGTAATCGTTTGGGAGCGTTTGGCTGTCGCAACACGAACGAGACGACCGAAGTTGTGCGAGCCTGCGCCGGAAATTATGGTGCCGGGTGCGTAAAGGTCGTTTGCGGTCTTCTCTCGAACTTTGATTGCAATGATCTCACGGAGCTCCTGCAAGTCGCGCGCGCTTGTCGCGCGAACGTCGATGGCTCTTGTGTTCAGGCGACTTGCAAGCGCTTGGGCGAGTTCAACTGTAAAGAGCTCTCCGAAGTGTTGCACGTCGCACGCGCTTGCAGTGGAGCGTTGTTTTAGCGCACACCTTTAAGGCGAGCGAGCCTCAAGTCCTGCGGCAAGCGCTGATAGTCGAGCAACCGTTCCGTAGATTAGCTCAAGATGTCGCTCCTGTGAGCCGGGGTCATCCTGCGCGAGGATGCGCGCAAGATCCGACACGCACAGCTTTCGGAGCAGCATGCCCGTAGAGTTTAAGTTGTCTTCAGAGCCTTTTTCAGTGTTGCTGCGAAGAAATCCACCCAAGAGCTCGCAGCCAGAGAGATAGATCACAGCTTCAGAAGGTCTTCGATCAATTTTTAAAGTGGTAGGGATTCCCTCTTGGATCACGACTTCGGTGATTTGTGAGCGATTTTTGCCGACGCTCATTTTGTTTTTCGTTCGGCGGTTCATTTTGTCGATCTCATCCAGCGAGTGGACCGTCATGATGCCCATTCCGTAGGTGCCTGCGTTGTTTTTGATAAAAACAAATGGCTCACGCGCAATTCCACGCTCTTTGTACTTCACTCGCAAACGCTCCATCATCGCAACCACTTGGTCGCGTACTTGCGCAAGGCCTTGATCCTCATTGAAGTTCACACCCGAAACAAGTTCAGTTTCGACGGTGAACAAAAAAGGATCTAAGCCCAGCGCCTGACAGAACTCAGTCGCCAGACGGTTGTAGTGCAAAAAGTGAGTGCTTTTTTTGCGAGTGTGCCAGCCTAAAGTGGGAGAGGGTGCGATCGGTTGTTCCAAACCATTTAAGCGATGCGGATACCCGCTTGAGAAATCGTTGTTGAGCAGCACGAGATCGGGGTCAAAGTCATCTCCTCCCACGCGCATACGGCCTGCACTCACACTGAAGCGCTCTGCGCGGAGCTTTCGGCCTGAAACGCTTTCAAGCTCAATCGGGCTCTCGCCCTCCGCGTACCAGGCGATACGGACTTCAAAGCCTGAGTCCGAGAGCAGATCTGAGAGGTAGGCGAGGTTCTCGATATAGAACGTATTGCTCGTGTGACTTTCGGGGATGAGGGCGATTTTACGCACCTCTTTTAAGCCCGCGCGTTCGGCGAGTTCGAGAACCTTCGCGCGTAGAAGTGGGGGAGCTGCGGCGAGATCATCTGAGCAGATATTGTTAAATCCTGCAGGAAACAAATTGCAGTCGACTGGCGCAATCTTATCGCCTGAGTCGCGGAGGTCGACTGAGCTGTAAAACGGAGTAGGCGCGATGAGCGCTTTCTCCCTCATCCAGGCCGAGATTTTTGCTTGTTCATTAAAGAGCTTGAGCGCGAGACTGAGGCGAAACTCTTGGGTCATAGCGCTTCTTTCAATTGAGCAAGGAGTTGGCGGGCTTGGGGGCTCGGTTGTTTTTCAAGCAGCACAAGGACTTGGCTCCTCATCTCAGCGCAGTCTTTTTTTAAGACTTGAGAGAGCTCTTTTTTGTACTCGATAAGCTCCTGAGGTTTGAGCGTCTCTACAGGAGGCAGCGGCTCAGTACATAGCTCTCGCTGTGCGCGAAACTCTTGAAGGAGCTCAGAGTGATCCGCTACTGGCTCCTTCGCCCACAGCGCGGGGAGGAGAGAGAGCGACTCAAGGAGACAGAGCGAGCGCCTTCCGAGTTCAGCACGAAAAGTCCCTTCCTCAAGGCGGGGGGCTGAGGGCAGTTGACGACACTGTGCGAGTTTGAGTCTTAAAGCGACACGTGCCAAGCGCTTGGGCTCAGGCGTGATCTTCGCTGCAGACGACAGCGAGAGGCGCGCGTCGGCAAGTTTTAAAAGAGCGATCTGTCCCTCTGCTCGAAGCAAAAGGGCTTCGCCCTGAAGGGAGTGGTGAAGTTTTTTGTCTTTAACGAGCTCAGCACTGAGGAGCTGTACTTGCGTGAGTTTTCCGTTGAGTAAGTACGCTTGCCCGAGCGCTAAGCGGGCTTCAGGATACAGCGGAGAGCCTTTGAGTGCGCCCACGGAGCGCCGAAGTGGACTGAGCGCTTGATGGGCTTGATTTAAGGCGATTCGAGATTGACCGAGTCGTAGGAGAGTTTCGCCCAACCCTGAATGAGCAGGATGAAGCATGAGGAGTCGCGAGAGGAGTTGCTCGGCCTCCGTGAATCTTCCGGACTCAAACGCCTGTAATCCTTCGGTCCGAAGAAACGAAGCCTGCCCCTGGGTCGACTGTAAGGCTGCAGGAGTTTGCTGCTCCTTTACGGCAGCACGCGAAGCGCTGCTGGTTGCCACGACTGTAGCGAGGGCTAAGAGAAAATTAATCACTCCCCTCATGACTTTCCTAGGCACTCCACGTGCGCGAAACATGCACTAAGTCTCCGATCGAATGAATATCGCGGACCAGCTCAGGAAGCCTCATAAAAACTCGGTCTCTCCCGATGAGCGGCTCCAACGTCTTGATTACGGCACGCTCGCGAGCTTGCAGCGCACGCAGGAGATCCCAAGTGGGTCCTTCAGGAGGAGCCGAGAAATAACTGAGCGTGCGATTGAGAATGAGTCCATCAAAGGCGTACTTGCGAGCGTTGAGCGTTTCGATGAGATGCCGAAGTTCACCTTGAGTTTCGGGCGTGGGACCTGCAACCATCAAAAACCCCAGATCGTCTGATTGAAAGAGCGTGTGCACTGCGCGTAGGCGCTCAGCGATTCGGGGTTGGATCTCAACAATCCCACGCGCAAGCTCTACGAGATCCACCATAAAGCCCTCTCCGGTGAGTTTTTCAAGGAGCCCTAGCGCCTTATTGAGGCCTCCAGAGAGTAGTTTATGAGTGGGAGTGATAAGCCACTGGAAAAGTTTCTCTTCAAAAAAATCTGCAAGCACTTGAGAAGAGTTCAGTAACGCGAGCGTATTGCGGTTCGGTGGAGTGTCCAGAACGATGCGCTCCCACTGGGAGTCGCGCTCGAGCGCGCTTAATCGCTGGAGCGCCATGAACTCGTTTGCGCCTGAGAACTCCCGCGAGATGACCGAGAAGATTGGGTTACTGACAATGCGGTCAGCACTCTGCGGATTAGGGGAGAGACTTCGAATAAACGACTCAAACGTTGCGCGCGTATCAGGAATAATGGCATGCAGAGTGCCTTTGAGGGCGGGGAGTTTTTCGCAAATCATCGGAGTCAGATCGGTTGGGGCATCCCCCAGCTTCTCGACTCCCAGACTGGTCGCCAGGCGCTTGGCCGGATCCACGGTGATCACCAAAGTGCGGTAGCCGATTTCGGCAGACCGAATTGCAAGAGCAGAGGAGAGGGTGGTTTTGCCCACTCCACCGGTCCCCGAGGTGATCAGGATTCGACGTTTTTTGATTACATCATCAATCGTCATGCTGGTGTCTCTTTTGCCCATGAGCTCATCAGAGAGCAGAGCTCTTCGGTCAGTCGCAAGTGCGCGCCTTCAGTCGGAGGCGGAAAATACGGAATCTCCGCATAACGGTGATTACGCTCACGCCAGAGTGCGAGGTTGGCGTGCTCCAGGCAAGCTCGTTTGCGACAGTAATCACTCGCATCGCGCGCAAGAGGCGAGATCCAAGAGTCAGGATCTCCTTCTTGATCCCAGCCTTCGATTTTTGGAAACAAGCGGTTACAGAGAAACTCGCCTGCGTTATCTGGAAACAGGGCCCGAAGCGCAGCATCAAGCTCGAGCGTCTCTTGTAGCGGCATCTCTTCAGGTAGACTCACGAGCAAAAAACCGCACTGAGCTTGATCTCGAAAAACATTCAGCATCTTATCTGCGTCCTCTCGGGCCTTGCCGCTTCGAAAGAGTTCTGCAAAGTTTTTTGTCGCATGGAACATCGCAAGTCCATGCCCGGTTGCAGGGAGATCAACAACGACGCGCGCGTAGTTTCGAAGCTCGTAGTAGATCTTGCCTAAAAGCACGAGCTCATGGACTCCGGGAGCAGCTTTTGCGAGTCCTTGAATCAATCGATTTCGAACGAAAAGTGAAGCAAGTCCCGGCACCTTAGTTTTAAGTGCAATGTACTCCTCAAACGCGTTCGCAGGAGTGAGGTTGAGGTGGGTGAGGAGCGGAGAGATTTCTCGAAAACTCTCTCCGCTCCAGAGTGGGTCTTCAATGGAGATCCAAAGAGTTTTGTGTCCAGCGCGCGAGAGCTGAAGTGCCCAGGCTTGTGAGATCGATGTCTTGCCCACTCCGCCTTTGCCCCCCACAAAGAGCAAGTGACGGGAGTTGAGAGATTGAACGATTTGTGCGCGAGTAGCGTTCATCATTGCAACCTAACGTGGTGCAGAGCGAATCCACTCAATCGCGAGTGAGGAGCGCTCCAAACGTGCGCGCTCCATCGCGCTCAGGGCGAGATCTGAGTCAATCACGATGCGAGTAGGAGCCGCATTCGAGCGTACGCTCTCCAAAGTGCGAATCGACTGCTCAGAAGGGACGCTTCCGCGAGGGATCCAGGCGATCGGAGCGCTCTGGGGTAGGCTCTCCCATTGTGCGCGCGAAGGGGAGAAGTCGACTTGTACTGCGATCTCCTCGAGGCGCTGGATATTTGCAAGGTACTCAATGGCAATCCCGTAAGGGAAAGAATCACGAATCCTCAAACGGATTGGCTGAGTGAGGAGATTAAAAAAATCCATGTGACTGTAAAAAGGCCAGTAATCCGCGACGAAGAGCATCGGTGTGCTCGCTGGGAGAGGGTCAAACCCAGGTTTCGTCGAGAACGTAGGGAGTTTTCCGGAGTTAAACGACAGTGCTAAGGGCGTCTGAATTCTCGCCAGGCGTGCGCTGTCTGATGGTTGTGGAAACTGAGTGAGTACGAAGGTGTTTTTTGCAAAGCGGATCTCGTTTAATGACTGGATCTCAGAGTCGGTTGGGGTGTCGCCCAAGATTCCAATCCACTCGACTCCGCGCGCGGCAATCGCTTTCCAACGCTCTTTCTCGGTTCGAGGGGCGCGAGGAGTTTCGATCCGAATTCGGGTCATACCGCGCACTGAGAGTACTGCATCGAGATCGGAGGAGCTTGGCGACTCCCAGTTTAAAAGCAGTTCGCGCGAGACACCTGAAGGCTCTGCGCTCCAGCGCTCCAGGACTCGGGCGGTGAGCGGGCCTTGATGCACCCAGACTTCGTGAATGGGGGCAGCATGAGTTTGGGCGAGCGCGAAAGCGATCAGGAGATGGAACATGGTGGAATAGTTATACAGCTGGCATGCGGCGTTTCAAACTCGAAATCCTTTGCAAATGACTCAGCTCAACCTAAACTGGCGTCATGCGCAAAATATCTATGATCTCGAGTTTGGTTATCACAGTCATTTCGTTTGTGGGCTGCGGTGGGCCCAAGGCGTTCACGCAAGGGGACTATGACGATCCGACGCGTGTCGAGTTATTGGATGATCGATTCAATGAGGCGGACATGCAACAGATGGCCGATACGATCGTGAAGGCGATGGTTTCTTGTAAGTACATCTCAAACGCACCTAAGCCTCCTGTCGTTATTGTTGAGCGCGTTCAAAATCGCACAGAGGAGCACATCGACATGCAATCGATGACGGATAAGATTCGTACAGCGCTCATCAAGACTGGAAAAGTGCGCTTTGTAAATAAACAAGAGCGCGGCACGCTCGATGAGGAGTACGACTACAACTCAGGCGGCAATGTCTCAGGTCCGACGGCCAAAAAGCGCGGCAACCAGATCGGCGCGGACTATATTCTAAGCGGTGCTCTTGCGACGAACATTCAGCAAGTCGGCGACGCTAAGTTCATCTACTATAAGATCACGATGAATCTCACCAACATGGACACTTCTGTGATCGACTGCGTCGAAGATCGCGAGATTCGAAAAAAGTTTAAGCGTCAGAGTATCTAGGGGAGAAGATGCGCGCGGCGCTGATTTTGGTCGCGGTCCTCAGTCTGCAAAGCTGCGCTTCGGCTCGAGTTTCGGATCGCGAAGCAACAGACTATTTCTTAAGCGCGCGCTACTCTGAAGCGGCGGAAAGACTTGAGCGCGCAGCGCGTGAGCACGGGAGTGGGTCGGATCAACTGTTGTATCTTCTGGACTTAGGCCTCTCGCAGCACGCCGCAGGAGACTTAGAGGCAAGTACGAAGACTTTTTTAGAAGCCGAGAAGATCGCTGAGATCAAAAACTACTCGAGTCTCGCTGAGGAGAGTGCGGCTTTTCTTACAAGCGATAACCTACTTCCTTACAAGGGTGAGGAGTTCGAAAATGTTCTGATTAATGTCTATCTTGCGATCAACTTCGCGCTTAGGCGTGATCGTGAATCTGCTCTGGTTGAGGCGCGCAAAGTCGATCGCAAGATCTATTTGTTGAACACCGAGGCAAAGCGCCACTACAAGCAAAACGCATTTGTGCGCTATCTGTCCGCAGTGTTGTATGAGGCGGATGGTGAGTGGGATAATGCGTATATCGCCTACAAGAGAGCTTACGAAATCGAGCCTCAGTTTCGACCTCTCAGGCAAGATCTGTGGCGTCTGGCTGCACTCAATCGTATGCCCGATGAGCAAGAGCGTTGGACCAGAGAGTTAAGACTGAGTCCTCAAGAGATCCAAAGTGCTCGTGCCCAGCCCAAGCGGGGAGAGCTCATCGTCATTTATCAAAACGGAATTTCACCTGAGAAAAAACCAAATCCACAAATCCGCTCGTTGCCTCGATTTTACCCAAGGAGTAATCCGATTTCTCACGCGTCCATTGACGTCGACGGCGTGAGGGTTGGGAATACCGAAAAACTTTATGACATCGAGGCCACGGCGATTCAAAATCTCGAAGAAAAGTATGGAGCTCTGATCGCCAAAAAACTAGCAGGCGCGGTCACCAAAGAGACGATTGCCTATGGAGTAGAGCGCGAGACTCAGAGTCCACTTGCAGGTTTTTTGACGCGTGTGTTTTTTTTGGCAACCAATCAGGCTGACTTAAGGTCCTGGAATCTTTTGCCGCGCGACTTTCAGATTGCACGGGCTTGGCTTGAGCCGGGTCTAAGGAAAGTGAAAGTCGTTGCAGTGGGCGATTTTTTGACGCCTTTTGAACAGCAGATCGATGTGCGTGCTGGGGAGAAGTACTTTTTAAACGTACGGTTTTCACCTCGCTAGCTTTTCTAAACTCGGCTCTAGGATGGAGTTTTTGTTTAGTTTTGTTAGTTTTTGCCAGATTTTTCCGAAGAGCAGATGTGGCGAGATTTCTTGGCTTGTTCTTCGTTTGGCTAGTGTTTTTTGGGTATGCGGGTACTGCCTTTGGGGAGCTCCCTGAGCCGCCTCCGCCCATTCGTCCTCCGCAAGGGGAGAGTCCTCTTTTGCAGCCTGCGACCGGAATCTCTCTGAGTCGAGACGAGCGTGAGCTCGCGATGATCTTGCTTGATGGATCGTTTGAAAGTGACGCACAAGCGCGGCTCGCCTTTGAGAAGCTGATCAACACTCTGAGATACTACTCGCCGGGGAGACTTTTTGATCTTTCCCAAAGTCTTAAACGCGCTGCCGCGGATAGTGGCGGGTTGATTGATCCAAACGTGCTGGGAGCTTCAGGAGCGGTCGGGAGTATTCGAGAGCGTTTGAGTGCAGCACTTGAGCAGTTGTCGACAGGACTTTTAGGAGATCTTGGACCGCAAGTCGATCGTGTTTCACGAGTTTTAATGCTCATTCGGAGTAGGCCTGAGGATGTCCTTGAGGCGGTAAGTCCTGAGGAGAGAGTGAAATTTGTTCGTCTATTTGAGCGCTACTTTCAGGATCAGTTTCTTCGAATTGACGACTTAGCGGGGACGCTCATTCAGTCAGGCGTGATGAAGATCTCGGATCGCCAGACGGAGTTGTTTATCAAAACCGTATTTAAGCATTATTTTTCGCGCCTCCCGATTCGATCCAAGAAAAAAATGCTTAAAGAGCTCATCGCTCTGCCGACTTCGGCGACACTCGGAGATCAGGCGTCGATTGTTTTGCATCGAGCTGGTCCGCAGTTCCAGAAGTTTCTCCAAATCATCGCGCGTGAGCCTGGGATGGACTCCGAAGCGCAGCGACTTTTGACCTCCTTAGAAAAGAGCATCAAACCGGCTGAGTTTGAAGAGATCCACGAGCAACTTGTACGTCAGATTCCTGACCTTTACCCAGCAAAGTTTGCGACCATTGACCGTTATGCTCTTGGAGCCGGCACGATGTCACAGATCCACCGAGCGGATGCTGTGCTCGAAAGCGGAAAGACTGAGCGAATTGTGGTGCGGTTGCTTCGTCCAGGAATTGAGGAGCGCGTGCAGCAGGATTATGTGATTTTTTCTGAGATTGCCGAAGTCGTGAGTCGAAATCCAGAGTTCAAAGGCACCCGCTATGAGTCCTTAGGTCAGATTGTTGAAGGGCTTAACCAAGCCGTACGCGATGAGCTCAACGTGCAGCAGACCGTTTTGCAGCAAGAGGCGGGACGTCAAGTGTACGCACGTCAAGTTGCGGTACGCATTGGCGGAAGGAAAACGCAGATCCAGGTGCGAGTTCCTGAGATTTTTCGATCAGAAACGGCCAAAAAAGGTGTGCTGCTCATGGAGCAGGCTGAGGGTGTTTCGTTGCCAGAGTTTTTCCGCTTTGATCCACGCGCTCGCGCGGTGGCAGCAGAGGAAATCGCTCGTATGTGGTTGCAAGAGTCGATCTTTGGTGATGGTTTTTTTCATGGGGACCTACATCAGGGCAATATGCTTGCGCACTTAAATGCGGATGGAAGTATTCGGATCACGATTTTGGATTTTGGAATGGCCGGAAGACTGACTCCAGAGCACCGCGCTGCATTTTTGACCATGGAATCGGCGTTTAAGGGACGTGATCTTGCGTTACTGAAGCGCACGGTGCAATCGCTTTTGGAAAAGCCGGTCACGGATCAGGTGCAGTCAGAATTGATTTCTGCCGCAATTGTTGAAGAGCTCAGGCAGGTCACACCAAGTGTGCAGAGCTTGATGGAGTCGCTTCTTCGTGTGCGTGCGCCTTTGCCGTCGAACTTTATTGCGTTTAGTCGCGGCATGGTGATGGTGGATCAGATGCTGAGGTGGTCTGGGTCAAAGAAGGCGCTGGCGGATGTGGCCAGTGGTGTTGCCCTGGCAGAGTTGTCGCGTGGGATTCCGTCGCGAGTGGTGAGGCAGTTGCTGCGGCTGCATCTTTCAAACGCTGGGTTGTCGCAACCTACGGACCGTGCGCTGTTGAGGCTTTTTTGGGATCAAGTGAGAGCGGCGTGTGCGTTGCGACTTTTAAAGCCTTAAACTGGCCCCTTAGAGTGTGCATGGAGGGGTGAGGGATCGGTTGTGGTAATGGACGTAGATCGAGAGGTGGTCGATGAGTCCTTGCTTGGTTTTCGTCGTACACCAGGTTCTTCGAAA
>JBILEK010000063.1:0-15564 GCA_044352155.1 Bdellovibrionia bacterium | reverse complement strand
GAGCATGAAAAGAGTGATCGCTAGACGTGAGCGCATATTTGTTAACTTTATTGAATAAAGTTAAATAACGCAAATAATTTGACTAAGCGTAATCTTTAGAATAAAGATAGTAAAATCAATATCTTAGGACTGAAAGCAGAGCGTCGCAGTCGATCTTGAGTCTTTGCAAAGCTTTGCACGCAGCCAAGAGCGAAACCGCCTCAGCTGCTCCCGGGCGTGTCCGAGTTGCTTGAGCCCGAGTTTGGCTTCACCGATCCGAAGCACGGCGCAGTCGGTTCGGCGGCCCACGATGACATCAAGCTCCCCTACGGTTTCGAACTTACCGGGGTTTGCCGGATTAAGATAAGTGTAGCCGCCGGTGGTGAAGTACTCGGACGGAGGATAGCGCTCACGTAGTTGTCTTAATGCCATGGCCTCAAGGACTTCACCTTCGGACTTATAAGTGAATGCCATCTGCGTACGTGCTTCTTCGAGCTCCGTCATTAAGGGGGAGAGATGCATCGGGAGTACGCTTTTATCTTTGCCTCGTAACTGATTCCACAGAAGTGTGGCGTCTTTTCGATCCAGTCGTACTTCGTCGGTGAAGCCACGTTCGAGCGCGCCAGTGATTCCAAAGAATAAATCTTGAGACTCGAGGTTTGAGAATGAGCTCGGCGTGAGTTCACGGCAGTGTTCAGGAACGCTTGGATCCTCGCGAGTGGAGCGGAAATCTGGATTCGGAGCTGCAAAAGACGCTAAAGGGACAAAAAGAGCAAAAAAATAAGTACCGAGTTTCAGTTTTTTCATCCTCTAAAGCCCCTCTCAAAACGCGTACGGATACACGGTTTTTGAGCTTTTCGAGTGTTAGAATTGTGTTAGGGCTCATGGAGAACCTCTTTTAGGCGAGAGAGAGTTAGAGTTTTTTCGGCCTCCCCCCATACAAGAGCAGGCCTAAAGCAAAGAGCTAAGCTTTGATCCCAGGAACGTCTGAAGGCATCAGTCAAGGACGAGGCTCCGCCCGGCCACTCTTTTAAAGTAACTCCGCGCGTCCGCTTCTCCAGGCGACCCCGGTGATTGTCGGTGACCAAAGCCGTGTGAAAAACGGCTGGATAAAGAGCATTGGATCGCCTGAGAGCTCTGATCCAAGCTTGAATTTTGCGTTGAGGGGCAAGGGCCTGCTCCAAGTCCCAGGCGCGGACGAGTAGAGAGTGTGCTTCTTCGAGATCGTCGACGGCGCAAGCCCAGTGGTAGGCAGGGGCAAAGTCACGCCCCTGAAGGTCGCGCGTTCTACCCATCACAAAATCGCGAGTCCCTGAGGAGTCGCTTGAGTCACGGAAACGCCAAGCCACCGTCTCAAGCGCAGGAGTCTCGGGGCCCCGGCGGCATCTGCCGTCATAAATGGGATGAGGTTCTCCCTGCGGCGCACTTGATATCCAACGGAGATGCTCTTGAACCTCGCGGCGCGAGCACGTGCACGGATAAACTTGTCCTTGAAGACGAGCTTCATCAAAGAGCGCTTGATGTCTTGTGTGGGCGGCGCTCTGAACAAAAACTTGATCCGGCACAAGCCCAAGAAGCGCAAGATCCTCAAGTTGGCGCTCTTGAGCGCCCGAAACGACTCGTGCGCGATCAATGTCCTCAAAGCGCACAACCCAGGGGAGTTTAAGAGCGCGAGAGAGCGCATGAGAGATCCAAGCGGTGCGAAGATTTCCGACGTGAAACTCTCCCGTAGGAGAGGGTGCAAAACGAACTGACATGACTTTAGCGGAGATCGGTTTTAGCTGATTCGCTTGCTAACGTGCGAGCTTTCTCGAGTTCATCAAGCGACTTTTTGGCCCACTCTGCAACGTCTTTCTGCTGAGAGCGCTTTGAGTGATCCAAAAGCTCTTTTCGATTTAAACTCGTGATCTCTGCGCCTGACCACTCGGCCGAAAGAGCAACCAGTGCGGTCTCATCTTTGTGATCAATGAGTTTAGTGATTCTTTGATCAGGAGCGATCCGCTCGAGTGCCGCAATGAGACTTTTGGTTTTCTTTTGTGAAAGCGAATGAGAAAAACAAGAAATCAAAATCACAATCGCTTTTGCCTGAGCCTCTGGAGATAGCGACTCGCGTACTCGCTCAAGCTCTGCTAAACCTTCGGCCTGTGCTCCCGCAGAGACCAGAGTGATGCTCTTTAAGATCCGGAGAGCCTGCGCGTCGATCGCGGGCTCTTTTATGTGCTCATTCAAGAGATGGAAGCTTAGGGCTAAGTTTTTTTCGTGAACAGCAGTTTTCCAGGCATCCAAAAAGTGACGCTCAGTACGGCTCCATTTATGAAGCTGCAACGCAGATTCAAGCGTGAGCTCCCACGACTCCCGAAAGGGAACCGATTGCTTAAGGGCTTTAGACTGGGAGGGGTTGTCTGCAAAAAAGGAGTTTGAAACTCTCTCAAAACTATCGCGCTCGATAGCTTGATCAGAGGCAATCTCAAAAGCTTTGCGTCCGATTGTCTGCCCTTTTTCTTCAAACGGGAGTGCCAGTTTTCTGATCATGTCTTGATAGGCGCCAAGCTCGCTTCCAGAGAGACCGGTAGGAGTGGCAAGCCCCTGAAGGGAAGAGCTAAAATCAAGGTAGAGCTTTGAGATCTCGCTCAGCACGCTTGCCTGCAGACGAGCATAGGGAAGCTTGGCAACTCTCGTTGCTGCTTGCTCCATTTCATGGATCAGAGCGACTCGGTGTTTGATGGACTTCTCCGTTGCTTTGAGGCCTGCGAATTTTTTGGCCGAAAGTCGATTTTGCTCAAAAGCGCGCGTAAGTTCTTTTTGTAAGGAGGGTAGTAAAACAAACTGGATCTGAGCCGGCTGGTCGTCAAATCCAGTGGCAAGCAGTCGAACTAAAAGAAGCCGATCTGGAAACTCCAGAGCTCGCTCGTGCGTATCGAGCCGAAGTGCTTGAAGTGCCCAAAGCGCTCGTAAACCTTTTTCTGCGTGTAAAGCTTGATGAAAGACTTTCTTAAGCTCTTGATCCGTAGGAGTGTCGGAGACAGGCTTGAGCAGAGCGCTCAGCACTTTGTAGCGCGAGCAATCCTCTGCGAGCGGGTCTTTTTCCTGAGGACTTCGGCAGAGGAGAGGGTTTTGAGCGGCCTTCTCTAGGCGCTTTGCATCATGTGAGAGCCACTCAAGATAAAGAGCGCGTGAGCGGAGCTTCACTCGCTCTTCGCGTGAGACCTTGGTCTGGGACTCGGGGAGCGTCAGTAGCGTTAGGCGATCTTTAAGCGAAGCGCTCCAGTTGTAGCGCTCCTCAGCGAGTGAGGCGCGTGCTTTGAGGGCTGAAGCGGTGTTTTCGGAGTGAGGAAATTGCTCAATGAGTTCTGAGAAATATCTAAACGCAAGATCCTGGTTTTTTAATTTTAGCGCTGCGTTTGCAGCAAGAAGGAGGGTGTCTTCGATGCGTGCGCTTTTGGAGTAGACTTTGATAAAGTCCTGAGCTTGGCGAAGGAGAAGATCTGTTTTTCCGTCCTTCTCTGCAACGGCCATGATCTGGTACGATGCGTCTGCCGCGAGTTCGAATAGACGTTTCCCAAAAGTTCCGGACTGCCACTGCGGGACTGCGGAGAACTTAAGCGCAAGCTTTCGAGTCTGCTCCCAGTCCCGAGTTGCGACCCAGCTATCTAAAACTAAGCTCGCAGAGGGAACTGCAAGTTTTGATTTTGGGTTTTCTATGGCAAATTTCTCTAGGCGAACGACTGCGCGTGAGGGTTGTCCCCCTGCGTAAAGTGCGCGATTAGCTTCGAACTCGAACTGATCAAACTCCTCCTCCCGAGCGTAGGTCTCCGCGTGCTCATCGATCCACTGTACCCACTCCTCGATTTCGTGCCCGACTTGTGCAACATCAGCACTGACGAGTGCGGTTGCTTTGACCTCATTAGGAATGAGTTTTTCAAGCCTTAAGACTTCATAGCGGCTTGCGATGGCCTTAAGGCTTGCGGTCTTTGGATCAATACCGAGTGAGCGAATCTCCTTAGAGCTTTTGGTTTTGATATCTTTAAGAACCCAAAGATAGTGCTGAGTTGCTTCTGCGTATTGTTTAATTTCAAAAAGAGTTTCAGCGAGATTGTAATGAACACCAGGGATGCGTGGATCGGTTGATTCTACGATTTTTGTGAAAGTATCGTAGACCCCAGCTAATGTAGTGCTCAAGTGCGTCACTTGATTTGAGTTCTTGTTTTTGATGGTCAATGACTGAAAGAGCTTTGCAGTGTCGAGCAAAAGCTTTTGTGCGCGAGCGTAGGAGTCAAGCTCACGGACGTTTGATTGGTGAGCTTTGTACAACGTAATCATGTCTTTTGCAGTCAAGATGAGTGCGTCGTACTTGCGGCGGTTGAGCTGGTGATCAAAGGCGACAATGACGATATCAAACGCCTCGGGTAGAGACGGCAAGTCGCGCACGATCAGATTTTTTAAAGCCACAAGCTCTGACTCATGGTCATGGGCGCGTAAAAGCTTAGAGTAGCGTAGAAGCATCCGACCCAACGTGGCGCCGCTCTCCCATTTGCGAAAATACGAGTACGCGTCTTGAGTCGTAAAGCCGTCTTGTTTTTTCTCAAAACCATCAAAATAAAAGAGTGCGAGATCTAAAAGACTGTTTTCAAGAATCGCAGTATCCGATTGCGTGAGGCCGCTCTTTTTTCCATGATCTCGATACCAGTTGATATGTCGCTCGATGTAGGAGAGTGCGATCGGGATTTTTTTTAGATTGTAGTACGACCAGCCCATCTTAAAGAGTGCAAAAGAGTAATGAGCATTTTCGGGCCGCTCTTCAACCTGTTTAAGATGGCTGAGCGCGCGTTCGTGCTCGTTTTGATCAATAGCAAACTGGGCAAGCGACATGTGTGCCGAGGTTGACTCAGCTGATTCGGGATAGGTTTGGACTAGGTGGAGATAGTCGCGGGTAGCTGATTTTCTATCTTCAATCTCTTCGTGCGCTTTTCCGCGCATAAAATAAGCGAGCTCGATGTTCTCAGCTTTAGGATACTTTGTGATGAGTAAATTGAGAGTGTCAATTGAGCGGGACATCCACTTCCGGTAGCTTGAAAGATCTGCGTTAGACTTTCTTGCATGTGAGACGCGAAATTGAATCTGCGCAGTCTGCTGATAGATTTGAGCAAGCCGTGCAAGTAAAATGGGCTCTTGGCGATGACCTTGATAGCGCTTAAGTAAAGTTTGCAACTTGAGTGTTGCTTGCTCATTTGCGGCGATTGCAGCTTGATCAACTTTGCGATCCCGTTCTTCGCTTGAAGGCTTAAGCGTGACTTTGAAGTCACTTTGAGCAAGCGAATTGGGTATCTCTCCGTTTGTCAGCAGTGCGCAGAGCAAAAAAGCAAAGACTTTAATTGGAGGCATGTGCTAGTTTCCGGGCTTCACTAAGGCGAGTTTAAAGTCAGTAAACCCGTGCACTGCTGCGGACGCGAGCACCGCCTTGATGGTTGAGTACGGAGCTTTTTGGTCGGCGATGACGACGACTTTTGACTGCTGTTTAAGTTCGGGATTTAGTGCTGCGATTGCTGCTTGGCGCTTACGCTCAGTTTCAATGACCGAAGCTAAGGAGCGAGAAGTGCCATTTTTATCGAGATCTTCTTTTTGGAACGCAAACTGATCAAGCGTAACGGCAGGCTTTTCTTCAACTAAGATTGAAGCTGAGGAGATTTCGATCTTGAGATCCTCAGGGTTGACTTCGCTTAAATCTGACGCCTCAAGTGCATTGGGAAGAGTCACCTCGCCTGAGGGCTGGACTGTAATTGCGCCTGAGTTAATCGATTTCAGCATAAAGACCAGAATGATCGTAAAGATATCAGCCATTGAAGTGATGTTGAGACTCATCTCACCTGGAGGTGCAGACTTTTTTCTAAACCGATTTTTTTTAAACCTCACTTTAAAACCCCCCGAGCATGACGTACGGAAAGTGCTTGCGTGTATGCTGCATTGCTTCGACGACGTCTTGATACTGGATTGACCCCTCGGCTTGGAGGGTGGCTGCAGTAACGTCGCTCCACTTTGATTTTAGCGTAGACAGTTGCTCCTGATAGAGAGCGAAGTTCCATTTGCCATCCTGCGCGGGCGAGCGAAAGGTTTCTCGTGATTTCCCAGTCACTTCGATCTGAACTGTATGATCCGCCTGGAGTGTGACGGTAAGGGTAACGGAAGGAGCTTTCGTGGTTTCAGCAGGGGCTGCTCCCCCTGCAGTGATCCCAGCATCAAGGATTTGGATGGATAGATAAGTGGCTGACACCAGCATGAAGGCGATCAAGACTGTAAAACAGTCGATAATAGGTGCAATGTTGAGATCAACCTCTTGACTCGAGCTTGATCCGGGCAGGGGTCCTGCGCTCATGCGGCCCTCCCGGACTGGTTGGATTTTTCGTTATCGTACGCTTGGGTCTCCTGCGCCTCGATAGCATAGTAGCGCTGCTTAAGGATTTCCATCACTCGAATCGCGCTGGACTCCATGCTTGCAGAGAGGCGAGTAGCGGAGTTCATCAAGAAACTAAACGCAATCATACAAGGGATTGCAACGGCAAGTCCAAGCATGGTGGCGTTCATGGCGACAGAAATTCCGTCGGATAGAATTTTAGATTTAAGCTGAGGAGAGGCAGATCCAACAGCCTCGAAGGACTGGATTAAACCGGCGATCGTTCCAAATAGTCCTAAAAGGGTTGCGACGTTTGCAATCGTCGCAAGAAAACTCGTCCGCCGTTGGATGAGTTGCTGTGCTTCTCCGAGTTCATATTGAACTCCGTTTTCGATCATGTTCTCAGGCAGGTGTGCGCGAGTGAGCGCACCCTTTACAACTCGAGTCATCGGTTTCATCGCCCATTGATCACACAATGCGACTGCGTCTGCAGTTCGACCTGCGTTGACGAGGTGGGTGATTTGATCGAAAAAACCATCGGAGTTTTTCATCGGATAAACAAAAAACAAAGCACGCGATCGCTCCCAGATGATCGCAATCGCAATCGCTGCAGCAACTAAGAGCGGCATCGAGTGGCTTAAGTGGTCTCGAATAAACGATAAAAAACCCATTGAACTTGTGACTGTCGTTTCCATAAACTCTCCCCTAATTGGTTCAACCTGGTGTGGAAGGTTGATAGTTGATGATAATTTGATCCGTAGCCTCAAGGCCAAGGATGTAGTCCACATCAGTGATGCGGACGGTATTGCCTGAGACTGTCCAAAAACTTCGGGGCACTTCTGAGAGTGCTCCATCGGAGTGACGCACCCAAAGAATCATGTCCTCAGCTCGAGTGGCTGGGCGATCTAGAAGGAAAGTGCCTTTTTTCTCAACAATCGAGTTACCAATCGCAGTAAGTAGAGGCGAGTAGTCTGCTTCTCCGATATCAAGTGAGAGTGAGCCGTTTCCAACAAGAGAGCCGAGCGCAAGAATTCGATCTGCACGATCGACTGCATGTGTTTTGATTGCTCCTACTGACGCATCCATCGCTGAGCGATCCGTTTGCAGGGAGAGAATCGTTGCAGCACTAGTCGGAACGATTGATGCGATGAAGTAGTTCTGCACATAGGAGCTATCGCCTCCATCCAGAGTCTTGAAAAAGGAGTCAATCGTGGATTTGATGGATGCAATAGAGCGGAGTTTGTCTTCGCGAGGACAGAGACTGGGCGTATAGGTGAGCCCCTCCACGGTCTTTGAGGGACAAGATGTGCCTTCTTGTCCGTAGCGACAGTTCGCTCCTGTGCAACAGTAGAAGTTGTTTGGACCAGTGATATTGGACGATCCGTTCAGGGCGATTAGGCTTGCTTGGTCGCACTTGTAGTAGGACCAAGGATTAAAGCTCGCAGGGGGTGCGCTAGGTATTTCCATGGTTTGATCGTCTTCGTCCCCAACAAAGACGAGCACACGCAAAGACTGAGGTCTAAAAAGCGCCGTAGAAGTAGACTCGTTATCGGATAAGAGCTGCAGCACAGAGCCCAGGGCTCGCTCGGAGCCGTGTCCTGCGCTTCCGGTTGTAATATTTAGAGTGAAGGCTCTGATCAGGCCTTCAGTCCAACTGGAGTCAGCGAGCGTGCCGGTGGGAGGCATGGTTTCAATGATCGTACGACCTGAGCGGACGGAGTTGTTTTGGACGGTATTCACACACTGATTCATACTGGTCTCGCCTGCAGCAGTGTTTGGGTTGAGGCAAGACTCAGTGGTCGTGGGGAGAGTTGCGAGATCACGCCGGCGGCAATCAGTGACGCCTAGGTAAAAATACGACATGAAATCGACGCAAAATCCTGTAGTAGGACCGTCGTGAATGCCATTTTGGAGCCGAGCGTAGTTTGGACCCCATAGCGGAGCAAGATCACGGACTTTCATGTTTCTGGTAAAAGCGCCGGTCGTTGTATTGACCAGGGAGCCGATCAGCGCAGTATTGACGAACGTGGATCTACGGCTAGCAATGTAGGGATTGCTCTGTCCTGCAAGAGTGCCTGCAGCGCCGAGATCGGAGTTGATATAGTTTTGAAAGCCAGTATGCGCTAAGAAAGTGTCGCTCGTGATCACGGCCGATCGAATATCCCAGGTCGGTTTCAAATAGCGGGTCGCAAACGCACTAAATCCTTGTCGGAGTTTTTCTTGGGATACGTCCATGGAGGACGAGTTGTCGACGATCCAAAGCATGTCGATCTTTGTGTTCACGGCGATTGCACTCGAAAACGCTTGCTCTTGCTGAAGAAAGCGCAAGCTCCCGTCAATTTGCTTGGTGCAAGAGGAGGTCGTCAGTAGAAACGCCAAAAGCACTCCAAGGAGTACGAGAGCGCCTTTAAGTTTTGGATGACCTTTCTGGTTCATGCTTTGATCTGTATCCTAGAGTTTGGCAACTTTTCCGGGCTGAGCTTTGCAGTGCAGGGGCTTTTCCTTTTCTGCGCTCCAGCCTCTAAAGATTTCCTCTGAGTTTCGCTCAGCTCCTGCAAGCTCACGCTTAAGTCCTAAGAGCTCTTGATCCAGAGCGCTCTCCTCTTGAGTGGGGCCCTTTGCCGTGCGGCCTGCATCCCACGTGACTGAAGGCTGTGATCCGTTCTGATCAATGGCTCCGAGCGCTTCCATGAACTCGTCGCGAGGGATCGTGCAGTCCTCAGCGCACTTTGCGCTCCCTGTGCAGTAACGCACGGTGATTTCGGACTTCACTCCTGCGATCGAAGAGAGCAGAAGTTGATTTTTTTTGGAATCAAACGCGAACTTTGTTGGCGTGCCATTGACCTTCACGCACAAGGACTTTGCTGCGATCTTTTGACTTGGAAGAGTGAGTAGGTTTTTGTGTTGCGCACATGCTTCGCCGCTTCGGTGATCTGCAAGATCCTGATGCTTGTAGGTGAGAGTGTAGCATCCGTCAGTGAGGAGTTTTGGATCAGGAGTTGTTGTGGATTCAATGGGTGCGACTGCATGTTGTGAGTGTTTTTTTTGCAGCACCTCGTTGATCGTTTGCTGGGGTTCACCGGGAGGGGGGTCGGTGTTGGCTAAGGTGTCCGTGCTAGGGGTATTGGTGCGATCGTCTTTTGCGGGCGCTGATACAAGGGGAGCTTTTGGGTTCGGAGCGGGAGAGCTGCGCTTCCAGAGCGTGAGAAGTGCACCCACGAGCAGCAGGGAGCAGGCAACAAGGGCGATCCATTTTTTTTTCGGGCTCGGGCTCATGTGCTGATCTCCTCTATGGGCGGGGACAGGGTATTATTGATTATTCTTAATAATGTTATAAAAAGCAAACTATTTTAAAGGGGGGTCGGATGGGGGCTTTTAACAACTGGCCGCATCAATTGAGTGAGGGCTCTGGCTCTCGTAAATGTTTGATTTACTTAATGAATTAATGTCGAGCGAGGACCGCATGAGCGAGCGCAAGTGCATGACTCAATGGATGCGCAGCTCGTTCTTCGGTGTGTTACTTCTTTTTCGCAGTCTGAGCCGTTGCTGGCGTGAGCAGGGCTTGAAAATCCTTGGCCTGCGGAGCCCACTTTTGTGCTGCGGTTTGCACCAGCGTCTCAGCAGCATCGCGTAGACCAGCTTCCACCGAGCGGCGGATCAAGATGCGGTAGACCACCGGATCGTGGATATCTTTGGCGAGAAGTTGTCTGCCGCGCTCGACGAGGAAAGTTGCCGCCAACTGTTTGTCGGCAATGAGGTACTCCATCGACAGATAGTCGGCAGCAGTGTGGGTTGAGGCTGGAAAGCGCTTCAGAAACTCTGCCGCCTCAGTGACGAGATCGTTTTGGATCAGCGACTCAATGATCTCACGCAGAATCTTGACCCTTCCTGCGGCTGTGGTGGCGGCCTTCGTGAAGAGCTCAAGCGCTCGGGTCATGAGTTTGTTTTGGAGATAGAACTTGCCCGTCACCACGAGTGCGGCGCAGACGTACTTGATCAGCTCCTCGTTACGGATGTCGATTGCAGTGAAGTTTTGGTAATAACGCTCGATGTCCTCATAGCTCTTGGTTACGATCGCAAGCCGCAAAACTTGAGTGAGGCGTTGTGGGTTAGCGGGAAAGTATCGAGTCACGCGCTTAACGACGTCATAGGCCTCAACGTTTTTGTTTTGAGCCTGCATCAACTCAAACATCCCAATCAAGCACTTGTAGTGGATCTTGTTAAACTGAAGTCCAGTGTCATAGTCGGCCTGGGCTTGCGCCATGACTTTTTTGATGAACTTGACTTGGCCGAGATATCCCATCGCAAGCGAGGGTTTTGGATTATGCGGCTTTGCAGCTTCAAACGCAGCGATCGCTTCATCGAGCTTTCCTTGCTCAAGTAACGCTTTGCCGTCATCGATCTTTTTCATGTAGAGCGAAGGGTTAATTTTTGCGACAGCCGCTTTTAGAATCGAGCGCTTCAAGACATCAAGCGTGTAGGGCTTGAGAATAAAAGTATCAACATCCTCCTCTGCGGCTTGCGCGACGGCGGATTGAGATGTGTTTCCGGTGACCAAGATAAAAAGAGAGTCTTTTGAGCCGGGGTTTTGCTTTCGCTGAGATTGCAGTAGGTCGAGCCCGCAGCGTTTGCCCAGGTCATAGTCGCAGATGATTACATGAGGCTTTGAGGCTTGAATATTTTGCTCAGCTTGCTCATAGGTGGTGACCATGGTGATGTTTGAGACTTTAGCCCCGAGATCGCACATGGTTTTTGCAAGTCCAGCGCGAGATCCTGCGGAGGGATCAGCAATTAAAATCTTTCGCGTCGAGAGATACGCTTGGAATGCTTTTGCAGCGTTTTGGTTCATGGGGGACTCAGTAGCCCTTTACGCTACTAAAAAATTTCTCAATCTCATCTTGGCGCTGTGAGTACATGGCCAGGAGATTGAGCCACGAGGGATCACTGGGGTTGACGAGCTGAATGACGACTTGGAGTCGTCCGTCAGGTAGGGGCTCGATCGCGTGGATCTCGCCTTGGACCTCAACTTCGATTTCAGGAGTTCGGTTCTCGGTTACGATCTTGATTTCAAGAATGTGACCTTGAGCTCCGATCTTTGGAGGCGTTTCGAGAGTAAGAAATCCATCGACAACTTCGACAAGTTCGAGATGAAGTCCTTCCTCAGGGGAGCCGGTTTTTAAAGTATCAAAAACTCTTTTTCCGCCTTCGATTTTTGTCTTCGTGGTCAGGTTGTTGAGCGAAATATCGAGCCGGATACTTTTGAAGTCGTTTGGATTGATGAGGGGTTCTTCTTGAGTCGACATGAGCCTTCGAGATTATAGACGCAAATGCCTCAATGGCCGAAGCGTTTTTAGCTCAAAGGTGCCCAGGAGCAAAACTTCGAGAGCGTCAACTCTCGCATCGCAGCGCGAATGCCTTCTTGTCCTAACCCGCTTTCTTTGAACCCACCATAGGGGTGAGGGTCCTGGCGAGAGGAGGGAATAGAGTTGAGGCAGACTCCGCCGACGTCAAGCTCGCGCATCATGCGATGAGCAAGACTGAGGCGTTCAGTATAAACTCCAGCGCGAAGCCCATAGCGACTTTCGTTTACCCACGCGATGAACTCCTCCTCGTGCCCAAAGGTGTTGAGATTCAAAGTGGGAGCAAAGGCCTCGTGGCGACAGATTTTTGACTGTCGATCCGCCTTTACGAGTGTGGGAGGGAGAAGCTCGCTACGGCTTGCGCCGATCAGGTTTTTTGCAAGAGCGATAGGCTGAACTTGGTCGTCTTGAAGCAGTGATCTCACTCGGTCGCGAGCTTGAGCATGGATCAGAGGACCGCAAAGCGTCTGAGAGTCTGATGGATCGCCATAAGCAAAACTCTCAGTCTCTCGCTGAAGCGCTTGCTCCCAGAGAACAGCTTGCGAGCGAGGGACTGCCAAATTCTGTACTGAGATACAGGATTGCCCCGCAAATCCATAAGCAGCGTGCGCAATTTTTTTTGAGAGCGCTTGGATCTGCTCAGGCGCAAATTCATCCAGAATGCCTAGCCAGAGATTTCCGCCAAGTTCAAGCGTGAGTCCTTTTGTTCCTGCAATTTGTGATCGAATCCGATGCCCGACTTCGCTTGATCCCGTGAAAGAAACATGGCGGATACGAGAGTCTGAAATGATTCGCTCGGTCTGAGCGTCTTCGGAGAGGATGACTTGAAGGAGTCCTTGTGGGGCGCCTTCAAACAAACCCAGCACATTCAGAGCAGTGAGAGGAGCAAAAGGGGATGGCTTGATTAAAACAGGGCAGCCCACTGCGATTGCTGGAGCAACTTTGTGTAGGAGTAGGTTCAGTGGAAAGTTAAACGGAGTGATCCCAAGCACGGTCCCGACGGGCACGCGCATTTCGAGAGCGAATCCGTCATGCCCCCAGGGCTGAAGATCTGTTCTCCACGCCTCAGGAGCAAAGCGAGGGGCCTCGCTTGCGGCCCACCGGAGCAGTTGGATTGCGCGATCCACTTCAAAACGCGCAAGAGAGATGGGTTTTCCAACTTCTCGCATGATGAGCTCAGCAAAAGAGTCTCGCCTGTCATTGAGTCGGTGAGAGGCGAGTCTTAAGATCTCCTCACGCTCATGTGCGGGAGTGTGACTGTAGGTACGACTGAATTGATGAGCCGTAGAGAGCGCAGTTTCGATCTCAGAGTCTGTTGCAAAGAGGAGCTCTGCTAGAACCTCCTGAGAGTATGGGTTTTTGACGCGGATCACAGATTGCGCTGCATTTTGTCTACGGCGAGCGCAGCTTCCTTCATGACTTCGGAGAGTGTGGGGTGCGCGTGCGAGGTGCGGGCGATATCTTCAGAGGATCCCCCGTATTCCATGACTGTCACTGCTTCAGCAATCAGGTCGCTTGCGCGCGGACCGACGATGTGTACGCCCAGCACGCGATCTGTGCGCGCATCGGCGATGATCTTAACGATGCCCTCGCTCTCTTCCATTGCTCTTGCTCGACCACTGGCGAGAAAGGGGAATACGCCAGTTTTGACTGCGATTCCTTTAGACTTGAGTTCGTCTTCACTTTGGCCCACCCAGGCAAACTCAGGCCAAGTATAAATCACGCCAGGAATTGTTGGGTAATGAACATGCCCTGCTTGGCCTGCGATGATCTCGACGGCTGCAACGCCTTCTTCTTCGGCCTTATGGGCAAGCATCGGCCCAGCAATGAGATCACCGACTGCATAGACGCCAGGACATGCAGTTTGGAAGTGGGAATCCACCTGGACGCGGCCGATCTTGTCGCGCTCGATTCCGTTCTCTTCAAGACCAAGCCCTTCGCTATAGGGTTTGCGACCTGTGGCAACAAGGATGACGTCGCCTTCGAGTGTGGATTTTGCGCCTGTTTCAACATCTTCAATCGAAACAAGCATGCGCTCACCTTGCGGGGTTGCGCCCGTACACTTGGTCCCAAACTTGAACTCCAGTCCTTGTTTGACGAGCGCTTTATAGAGCTCGGATGCTGCCTGAGTATCCAGTGCGGCAAGAAACTTTTTGCTAAACTCAATCACTGTGACCTTTGCGCCTAGTCGGGACCAGACGGAGCCAAGCTCAAGTCCGATTACGCCTCCGCCGATGACGACCAGATGTGCAGGTACTTTTGGGAGACTCAATGCCTCAGTTGAGCTCACGACGCGTTGAGAGTCGAACTTTAAAAACGGAAGCTCAATCGGCTGTGAGCCAGTGCAGAGGAGGATTTTTTTTGCTGTGAGTGTCTTTGGGGTGTTTTTTGAGTCGTTGATTTCAACTGTTTTCTCAGCGCCCTTTGCGCTCAAGAGGCGGCCATGGCCGTTGATCCAATCGATCTTATGTTTTTTG
This sequence comes from Bdellovibrionia bacterium, assembly GCA_044352155.1. Taxonomy (GTDB): domain Bacteria; phylum Bdellovibrionota; class UBA1018; order UBA1018; family JBILEK01; genus JBILEK01. The sequence goes on along the minus strand of JBILEK010000063.1, from coordinate 1,360 downwards.
AATAGTCCGGCGATGCCTTGAGCGAGCTGGCGTACGACGGTATCCTTGCGCTTCATCATCGCTTCAAGATCGAGTTTTACGTCTCCGACAAGAACCCCGTGTTTTTGAAGTTTGGTGCGCGCATAAAAGAAGTGCTCACTCGAATCGAGAAGTGCTTTTGAGGGGATACAACCGACGTTCAGGCACGTGCCTCCGAGAGTGCCACGCTTTTCAATGCATGCTGTTTTTAAGCCCAGCTGAGCTGCTCGGATCGCAGCGGTATAGCCTGCGGGCCCACCACCGATCACAATCAGATCATAGTCCATGAGTGAATCCTAGCCCGAGCTTTTCTGGGTTCTCGAGATGATCTTTCAGAGTCACTAGGAAAGTGACGGCCTCTTTTCCATCGATCAGTCTGTGATCGTACGAGAGCGCTAAGTACATCATTGGGCGCACTTCAATTTTGCCTTCGACTACAACCGCTCGCTCTTGGATCTTATGCATTCCTAAAATCCCACTCTGAGGTGGGTTGAGGATCGGTGTCGAAAGAAGCGATCCGTAAGTGCCACCATTTGAGATCGTGAACGAGCCGCCTGACATGTCTGCGATCGAGAGTTTCCCGTTACGTGCCCTTAAAGCAAGCTCGCCTAACGACTTTTCAAGCTGCACAAAGTCCATACTCTGAGCTTGGCGTATGACGGGTACGACAAGTCCGCGATCCGTGCCCACAGCAATTCCTAGGTCGACATAATCTCGATAAACAACATCTTTTCCGTCGATTTGTGCGTTTACCGCCGGGATCGCCTTGAGGGCCTCGCATGCGCCACGCGCAAAAAACGACATAAAGCTCAGCGGTACGCCATGTTTGGATTGGAACTTTTCTTTGTACTGAGAGCGAAGCCGCATGACTGCGCTCATGTCCACTTCGTTAAAAGTCGTTAGGATCGCAGCTGTATGCTGAGCCTGCACCAGTCGCTCAGCAATTTTGAGCCGAAGTGCTGTCATCGGTACACGACGATCACCGGGGCGATCTTTGTACTGCGAAGCCACCGGCTGAGACGGAGGGCTCACAGACGGTACGGGCTGTGGTGCTCCTCCAGCAGTTGCGCCAGAGCCGGTGGGACGCTTTTGATTTTGGAAGTCGATGACATCCCCCTTGGTGACTCGGCCGTCTTTGCCGGATCCCGAAATCTGCAATGGATCAACTCCCGACTCCGTCACCATCTTGCGCACAGCAGGGCTCAGATGATCGACTTGCGGCGCGCTTACCGGTGCGCTTATTGGTGCGCTCGATGAAGCACTTGAAGTGACGCTTGGAGTTCCTGAAGGATCGATCGTGCCGATTTGTGATCCTACGGCAATTCGCTCACCTGCGGGCTTC
>JBILEK010000062.1:0-15780 GCA_044352155.1 Bdellovibrionia bacterium | reverse complement strand
CTCAGGGCCATTGTCCGAGCGGATGTGCTCGGGACACCCATGCTTGAGAAAGAGATCTGCCAAGACCAGAATCACGTCTTGAGAGCGGATTCGGCGAGCGACGAACGAGCTCAGACACTCACGAGAAAACTCGTCGATAATGTTCAAAATCTTGTAGGGCCTCCCGTCGTGCGTCCGATCCGCCACGAAGTCATAGGACCAGACGTGATTGCGATGCTCGGGCCTGAGCCTGATCACCGATCCGTCCGTAAGCCAAAGTCGAGATCGTTTAGGAGCTTTTTGTGGCACTTTTAGGCCCTCTTCGCGCCAGATTCGATAGACTCGATCTTTGCCTACGTCAAAGCCCTCCATGTTGAGAATATTCGTCACTTGCCGATATCCATAACGAGAGTATTCAGATGCAACAGCGACCACGCGGCTGCGTAATGCTTCCTGCTCTGGATTGGGCTTGGATCTATAACGGTAAACGGATCGGATCTGTCCGATGGCTCGGCATGCCCGACGTTCAGAGACGCGAAGCTCGCTAACAACATGCTTAACGGCTTCACGCCTGCGCGCCGGGCTTAGAAGTTTCCCTTGGCGACTTCCTTCAAGATCAGATTGTCGAGCGCCTGGTGGGCGACGATCTTCTTGAGACGAGCATTCTCTTGCTCCAGCTCCTTGAGTCGCTTGGCCTGATCCACCCGAAGTCCGCCGTATTCAGCTTTCCAACGCGAAAGAGTCACGGAAGTTACGCCGATCTTTCTGGCGGCCTCTTCCTGCGTGAGACCCTTGGATTGTTCAATCTCCGCCGTACGCAGGTGCTGGATGATCTCTTCGGCTGTGTGTCGCTTCTTTGGCATGCCCTGTCCCTTTCTCATGGGTCCAGGATAACATTCAACCTGGACCGGTTTTATCCGGGCAGGTCAGCCGCCTTACCGGCAACCTAAGCGGCCTTCACCACTTCGACTCGCATCTTCAAACCCGCCTCGTCGACCATTTCCTGAAGCGAGAGTCGGACAAACTGTTCGCGAGATCTCCCGAGGACCTTTGCAAATCGTGCCGCTCGCTCAGGACTCACGACCTTCCGTCCCTTCTCAATGTCACAGAGATGCGAGGATGAAATAGCCAATTTCTTCGCGAATGCAGCTTGAGACATCTCTTCGCTCAAACGAATCGACTCAAGCAGACCTCCTAAAGTCAGGGGGCGCCCCGCCAACTCTTCAAGGAACTTCAAAGTCTCACTCTTTTTCTTAGTAGTCATGTTTCGAAACCTCCTCCACTGACACGAACTCAATCTCTCCGTCTGCCTTAATGATGTAGATCGCCCGATACGCTCGACTCAGTCGGATCGACCGCTGCCCCAGTCGATCGCCCAATAAGGGTTCGTCGTGGTAGCCAGGAATCTTCCGGACCTCTTCAAGTCCGCGAGTCTCGACATCATCAACCCAAGCAGCCAGGTTCTCGACAATGTGCTTTGGCAGCTTCTTAAGCTGCTTCTTGGCTAATTTGCTTAGGTCAACACGGCGAATCGTCATCCCGAAAATCAGAATACACCCAATAGGTGAATCTTTTCAACTTGGAATATTTACCTATTAGGTGAACCATTGAAACTCACAACTTTACAATCTAAACAATCAACAATATTGGCTTTTTCTGGAAGCTAAACCCATCTGTCGGCCTACTGCAGCGAGAGGTTTTCTCCACCCCATGTGGACTGTAGTCTTTCAAGCGCTTAGACCCCGTGTTACTTTGGATGTCGAACGCTCTTTGAAAATTTGGATTGGATGACTTCAGAAGAAACCTGAAAAGCTAGGCAGACTGCCGAGATCTCACTTTCAGCAAAGGAGACCTCAAACATGGCAGTAACTAAGTACTTCGAAAACGGCTCTGAATTTTGGCAGGTTTACGTCAATATCAGAAGCGCCATTATCCCTTCGATACGCCTTCAAAAGCGCATTCGCGGAATTCTCACCGAAAAAGCAGCTTTCTCTGAAGAGAACCGACTTCTTGCGGAACTCACACGGCAAATCACAAAACTCGAAGCCAGGGGAGAAGCCTGGGATCAGCTCATCGATCGCTGGGAGCATGCAAAGCTCACTTTCAAGATCGGTGATTATGCAGACACCACCATCATCGACTATGCTCAGATGCTTCGGAACTGGACTAAAATCTGGTTTGGCATGCCAGCATCGGAGCTAACACGCAGAGATGGACGAGAGGTTTTGAGACTTTGTCAGGAAGCTGGAAAGCCGCTCGTTTTTGTTCGCAGACTCAAGAACACCATCAATCTCGTCTACACCTGGGCGATCGAAGAAAAATTCGTCACCGGGGTGCATACGAGTCCGGTGTACGGAATCGATATCGGAAAAGAGAAGGAAGAGCGTCTTCCTGAAATCCTAACCCGAGACGAGACCCAAAAGCTCATCACGCAAGCCGATGAGCGAAGACACCCTTGGGCCTGCGTTTGGAAAGGAGCCCTGCTGACTGGAATGAGATCTGGAGAACTTCATGCTCTCCCTTGGTCAAACGTGGAAATGATCCACCAGGATCACGCCCGCTTCCAAGACGACCTCACTCCAGTAGAGCGTCGATACGGAATGATTCGAGTGCATCGCACTTGGAACACCCGTACTCGAAGCTTCGGACCCACCAAAGGGGGCTACTGGCGCACGATCCCCATCTCAAAGGAACTCTACTGGTTCTTAGTGGAGCTCAGGATTGCGACCGGTAAAACCGAGTACGTCTTCCCGAGATTTTGGGAATGGGACAAGGGACAGCAGGCTCAAGTGCTCCGGAAGTTCTGTGTGGAGTTAGGTCTTAAGTCCGTAAGGTTTCATACGCTCCGGGCCGTCTTTGGCACGCTTTTGATTCAGAGTGGTGTGGCCCCGACCCGGGTGATGAAGATCTGCGGATGGAAGGATCTAAAGACCATGCAGCGGTACATTCGGATGGCGGGTATTGAGGAGCAGGGAGCGACCGAGTCTTTGAACCTCCTCAACGAGGACAGAGAATCTCCGCACTCCCCGACTCCAAGGCCCGTTCGGAAACGAGCATTCCACAGTGTTCCGGATACCGCGAAAGTCGAAGAAGAGGCAGACAATCTTGTCATGGACAAAGTTGTTCACCTCTTCGCACTCAAGAAACGTCAGTGAAGAACCGAGATCGCATTTGGCTATTGTAGCCAAATGCGGCTTCTAAGTAGTGGAAATCGTTTAATAGGGTTTTGAATCCACCATTTAACCCAATCGGTAACACCCCCCTAGCGGGGGTGTTTTTCAAGTAATCAAAATCAAACAATAACCCAAGAGGCCTGCAATCTTAAGCTCAGGCGTTTGAGGTTAGAGGACATTTCCCAAAATTACTCCGCTTGGTCACACAACAGTCACATACATAAGTGCCTCTTAAACAATTCAGGAGAATCAGAGGTTGTCTTTAAATCTCTTTGATGTGCAAACGGTTCAAAAAAGTATCGCCGATTCAGATCGACCGCGCTTTAGGGCCTCATCACCTCACCATCAGCGACTGAGCAAAAAAATCAAGTTGGATCAAAAATGATCGGCAAAGTCACTTGCGAGACACCACGCTGACGAGCAAAAGGACGCTCACCGGAGAACAAAGCTCTCAGCAACCTAGTCGGAAATCCATCCAAACTCTTTCCATCAACCGACTTCACCGAGTCCGCAAGCAAACGTACTCCCGTGATGGAACCTGTGCGCGCCACAGTAAAGCGCATACTCAACATGCCGGAGAGCCCACCGACCTCTTCGATGATCGGCCGAAGATCTTCCATTTTCTCGCCCAGCCAGGATTGAACAGCACCTGCCGCGAGAGGTCCCTCAATAAATGGGCGCGGCTGTAAAAACCATCCGTGGATCACAAGCCTCCCCTCACGTGGGTCTTCTGTACCTTCTACGCGGCGTACTCCATGTGGCACCCGCGGATCAAATACGACCAAACGATTGAACTCAGCTGGTATACTCTCAAAAATAGCTCTCTCCTCAAGTCCGCCGAGGAAAGGTTGATGTCGCCAATAATCAAGAATTTTTTCGCGAATGAGAACTGTCTCGCCTCCCTTGAATTTTCGGTTACGCCAAGGAGTTAAAGAAAACACGAATGCCCAAGGACCATGTGGCAAATCACCATGCAACTCCTGGCGGCATCCATCGACATAGCAGCTTAGCCAAGGTGGTGAAATATCATGGCATCCTAGGACCTCCCTTCCGAAGCGGACGAGACGAGCGTGAAGCTTTTTGTAGACGCTTTGACTGAAGAACTCATAGGCCGGAGTTTTCAGATGCGTGTACTGCCCGGGAACATGCCAGTAGTCCCACACAAACCGATCTGCTCTCGGGTCGCGTGGATCTTTTAACCGCTCATCAAACTGTGCTCGGAGTGTGCGTGCTTCAGGCGAGAACTGATCGACAATGGTGAAAGATTTCGATTTCATTTTTTTGTTTCAGAAAGACGCTTCCAAAGTTGGTCTAAGCTGGTCACCACCTCAGTGGTCCCGTTCTCCATCAAAACACGAGGAAACTCTGAACCAGCAGATGGAGACAGGATGCGGCGAAGATGGTTCTGTGTCGCTTGGAACTCTTCAACTTGTTTACGGATAAAAGGTGGGAGTGGACGTTTTCCAAGAAATTTTGGCCCAACATTGCGCTCGAGATCCTTTAGCTGAGTTTCTGTTTGACGATGTATTGCCTCGAGAGTGGGCCGAATCCTCTTTAAGAGCTCTTTTTGATCTCCAACTCGCTCTGAAAGCTCATAACTAATCTTGATCAAGCCTCCTGCCATCAAAGCCGAAGACGTCCTAAACAACCCACCTTGATCTAAACGATCCAGATATGCGTGGAGCAATCCCGAGAGAGAGAGAATGGGCTCATAAGGTGTTTTAAGCTCTCGCTCATAGTTTTCTTTCCACCACGAGCCAGGCGAGGCGGGGCCGTTATGTCCAACAACCACATCAGAGATCTCTTTCCACTCTAGATCGCTGAGACCTACCTCACGACGGATGGGATCGACCACTTCGATACTGAGCTTAGAATGATCTAAAAACGCAGCAAAACGATTGCCTGCGTAGCGACTTTTAAACCTCTCGACAAACTCTGGCTCTTTGCCAACGTCTGAAATCAAAATACCAAGAACAAAAGCGTCCGCACGAATCCCGAGATCTTCAAGCTCAGAAACACTGCCTACCGCTCGCTCGATCATACGCAGGACATGCCGATGATTCTCGCGAGAGGAAGCAAGTGCGCTCACTTTGTAAAGTGGATTGACGCGCTTCCAGAGATCCGAGTACTTGCTTGAGCGCCACACAATGGCCGGAAGATCGCTGCATTCGACCGAAGCAAGCGCAGATCCAGGAGCAAATAAACAGATCAAAAAGCTACTGAAGAGCGTTTTCAATGCACCCAGTCTAAGTGCTCAGTCTTCTTGTCGCAACCACTAAAATCAGTCGACTGGCTTGGCACTCCATTGTTTCGAATCTGTAGAAAAGATGCGCACACAATCAAGTGGTCGCGCGCAGGGAAACGCACCAACTCCAAGAAATCCTGCAAGCGCAATCCATTGCTTCGAGTTCAGCACTAAAACGCCTGAGGGGACATCGGAGAAAATCTGCTTCCAAGCCGCTTGCCACTGTTCGGTGGTCGCGCGACTACCCAGAGCTGAGAGGACGCGGAGCTTTCCCTTAAGCGCATCGTGAATTGCATCCGAGGTCTGTACTTGAATCAGATCCGTCCCGCAGAACACGGGAGCCGTGCGCACTTGGCGCTTGATCTTTTTGCCAAGCTCAGTTGCACGAGCAATCTCATGCTCGAGAATCGAAGGCTCCCGCTCTCCTGGGGATGAAGCAGCTTCTAAAATGATGAAAAACTCGCTCGCAGACATTCATAAATTAGATTAATGGCTTCTCATGGACTTTGAAACTGTCGTTTCAGCGCGTCGATCTGTTCGAAAGTACTTGAGTGATCCCGTGCCCCCAGAAGTGGTTTCTCGCGCACTTGATCATGCTCTACTGGCCCCCAACTCCTCTAATTTGCAACCGTGGCAGTTTTATTGGGTGCGCTCGCCTGAAAAAAAGGCCGAATTGGCGTAAGCTTGCTTCTCTCAGCCCGCAGCGACAACTGCAGCGCACCTCGTCGTTGCGGTTGCCGACTACGGGACGTGGCGCAAGCACAATGACTGGATGCGCGAAGAGCTTCGAAAACTCCCTCGCGCCCCTCTTTCGGCGCTTAACTACTATGAAAAGCTGATTCCATTCACATTTCTGCACGACCCGTTTGGGCTGATTTCAAGTATCAAATGGATTGTTTTCTCGATTCTTGGTTTTTTTAAACCCACACCGCGCGGGCCGAAATGTCCGCGCGAGTATCAAGAGGTTGCAGTGAAAACGACTGCGCTTGCGTGTGAGCACTTTCTTTTGTCAGTCGTTGATCAAGGTTACGCAGGCTGCCCGATGGAAGGTTTTGATGATACGCGCGTGCGCAGGCTTCTGTCTTTGCCTCGGCGAGCACGCGTCGTGATGGTGATGTCCGTGGGGCTTGCGGATCCTAAGGGCGTCTACGGCCCGCGCATGCGTGTCGAGAAGTCGGGCGTTTGCTTTGAGATTTAAGATTTCTCAGCGAAAATCTTAAACGGTCGCGGCCTACGTACGCGCGAGAGTTTAAACTTCTGTACCGCATGCTGCTCTAAGCGCGCGCGCGCTTCATCTACAGAGTCGGTCACATACAAGAGCTTCAAATCTTCGGGGCGAATGAGTTGTTTTGACTGCATCTGTTCGAGCTGCCCGAGAAGAGGCGACCAAAACTCACGTCCCATCAAAATGACCGGAAAGTTCTCAATTTTGCCTGTCTGAATCAGAGTGAGCGCCTCAAAGAGTTCATCGAGCGTTCCAACTCCGCCGGGCAGCACGACAAATCCGTATGAATACTTAAAGAGCAGGACTTTTCGCACGAAAAAATACCGAAGATCGACCCAGCGATCGAGATACGGGTTTTGAACCTGCTCAAAGGGGAGCTGAATGTTACAGCCCACCGAGCGTCCTTGTGCCTCGCGAGCCCCCTGGTTCGCGGCGCGCATGATGCCGGGCCCTCCCCCCGTCATCACGGTAAAGCCAAGCTCGGCGATCATCGCGCCGACCCGACGCGCAAGCTCATAAGTGGGATCACTTTCTGGAATTCGCGCCGAGCCAAAAACCGTGATGCAGGGGCCCACAAAGTGTAGCGCCCGAAATCCACGAATAAACTCGCGAAAAACGCGCAACGCAAAGCGAAGCTCAGACGCACGAGAGCGTGGCCCCTCTAAAAAGGTCTGCTCATCCGAACGCAGCGTGACAAGGGTTTTTTCAGTCGGGTCAAAGGCCATGGAGAACTTCTAGACTACAGAAGGGAAGGATCATTTTCCAAAGAGAATTTCTCTGGCAGAATTCCGGATACCGTATGGAATTCGTCACTTGGTTTAAAGATCGTCATTCCGAAATCCCGCTTCGTGGCGCAGATGCTGTTCTAAAACTGCACTTGGAAGGGGCGACTGTTCCTTTCATTTCTCGCTACCGAAAGGAGCAAACCGGCAATCTTGATGAAGTGCAAATCCAGCGCGTGATCGATGCCAAAGAAGAATGGGACACGCTTCTTAAGCGGCAAGCCTTCATTCTTGAGGAAATCGAGAGTCAAAAAAAGCTCACACCAGAGCTTCGGGAAAAAATCTCAAAGACCTTTGATCTTCACCACCTCGAAGATCTCTATCTCCCTTACAAACAAAAAAGAAAAACCAAAGCTGCTCTTGCGCGGGAGGCAGGGCTTGCTCCACTTTTTGAATGGATTTGGTCGATCGGTCACGCTCAGAGCACTCCGGCGACAGACGACACTCTGCACTCTCGCGCCCTCGCGTACGTGAACTTAGAAAAAGGCATCACAACCGCAGAGGAGGCTCTGGAAGGCGCACAGCACTTGGTCATTGAGCGCCTCTCAGAGCTCCAAGAGCTTCGCAAGTTTGTGCGCACGACCGTCTTTGAGAAAGCTCATCTCCTCACTGCAAAAGGAGAAAAAGCAAAACCGAACTCAAAGTTTGAAGGATACTTTAAGTACTCTGAGTCAGTTCCCTCGCTACTTGAACCACAAAACTCACACCGCTACCTCGCGCTTAGACGTGGATGGATGGAAGGAGAGCTCACACTCTCGATTGGCGGCGCTCCGAGTTCGGACGGGGGAGATGGTGGATTTGAGCAGGTTTTGCTCTCCCGCTTCGAAGATGAAGCCTGTAAAAAACGAGACTCACTTGCGGCCCCCCTGCTTCTGAAAGCAGCGCGTCTCGCTTTAAAAGCGCATGTCATCCCTTCGATTGAAAACGAGGTCCACAAAGCGCTCAAAGAATCTGCCGATAAGGTGGCGATTCAAGTTTTCTCAGAGAATGTACGCAAGCTCCTCCTCGCCTCTCCGTTTGGTCCTAAAACCGTTTTAGGAGTGGACCCCGGCGTGCGCACCGGCTGCAAACTCGCGCTCGTCCACGCCTCTGGCCAGTACATGGCCTCAACAGTCATGCATCTGCAGACCGAAGCAGGAAAAACCGAAGCTAAAACGATCCTCGGCGAAGTCTGTAAGACCGTAGGCCTTCAGGGAATCGCAATCGGCAATGGTACCGCATCGCGAGAGACTGAAACTTTTGTGCGCGCCACACTCAAGGAACTTGGACATCCCGACACTCCAGTCGCTGTCGTCAGTGAGGCTGGTGCCAGCGTGTATAGCGCCAGCGACGTTGCGCGCGAAGAGTTTCCGAATCTCGACGTCACTGTTCGAGGAGCGATTTCAATCGCACGACGCTTACAAGACCCACTCGCTGAGCTCGTCAAAGTCGACCCAAAGTCGATTGGAGTGGGACAGTACCAACATGACGTGAACGAAAACGCACTTAAAAAGAGTCTTGATTCTGTAGTCGAATCTTGCGTGAACCAAGTTGGCGTAAACTTAAACACAGCCTCTCGTCATCTCTTAGCTCATGTTTCTGGGCTGGGTCCTGCAGTTTCTAAATCGATTGTCGAGCATCGAGCCAAACATGGACTCTTTAAGTCGCGAACCGAGCTTTTAAATGTTCCGCGCTTTACACAAAAAGCGTTTGAACAAGCGGCTGGATTTTTGCGGATCCCAGAGGCCGAAAACCCTCTCGACAACACCGGAGTACACCCGGAGCGCTACTCAGTCCTCGAAGCGCGCGCGCGCGCGCTGGGCTGCAAACTGTCAGACCTTTTGGGTGATGGCGCCTTAAAGCTCAAGCAAGACACCGAGTTTGTGGCCCAAGTGGGGGAGTTTACGGCTCACGATATCTTCGATGAGCTTGCACAACCGGGGCGCGATCCTCGCGAGACTTTTGTGCCGTTCGCTTTCCGCGAAGATATCCATGAAGTCAAAGACCTTAAGCCAGATATGATCTGTCCTGGGATCGTGACCAACGTGACTAACTTTGGGGCCTTTGTGGATATTGGAGTGCATCAAGACGGCCTCGTGCACCTCTCTCAACTTTCTCACAAGTACATCAAAGACCCTCGAGAAGTCGTAAGCCCAGGGGATCACGTGAGCGTAAAAGTGATGGAAGTGAATTTTGAAAAAAATCAAATCGCTCTTTCCATCAAAGCAACACAACAAGCGCCAGCTCACGCTCCGCGAGAGCCTCGTGAAAAACGAAAACCCTCACCCCAAAAACAACGTCGCGAACTTCCTGAAAGCCCAAAAGGAACTCGCTCAGCGCCCATCCCTTTTGCAGAGAAGCCGAAAGCCAATCTCTCAGCCCCAGTCAGGCGAGAGATCCCAAAAATGAAGCCCCCAAAACCTCGCCCTGAAGCGACGCCTTTTAACAATGCTTTTGCAGGACTTGGCGCACTCAAAGATCAGCTTAAAAAATCCTAACTCATCCTCACACCATGGTCTCACCCTCTTTTTTTGAGTCCATCCAAAAGAAAGCTCTACCCGGAGTCTGGGCCCAAGGACTCAAACTCGCGCGTGAGCGCTCAGTTCAGTTAGACCAAACCACATCTGGTGAGCTCCGACTTCGAGTAAAAGCAGGAGCGCGCGCTGTAGCTTCACAAGTAACACTTTGGCCTGATGAGGACGATGCGTTCTGCGATTGTGGGTCTGAGATCGAACCCTGCATACACGTTGTGGCGTGTGTGATCGCTCTTAAAAATCAATGGATCGAAGCATCACTCGAAAATGAAAGTAAAGCGCCCCTTTTGGAGTACCATTTTATCCGAACTCCTCAGGGCCTGAGGCTTGAAAGAATGCTCCGCACAGGCGAGAGAAGCACTGCATTTAGAGAAAATCTTCTCAGCTACGTGGGGGGAGTTCGCTCAGGACGCCTTAGCTCAGCTGAGATTCCCGCAACTCAGGCCGATCTGAAAGTCGACGCTCTTCTTCGAGCACTCCCTGAAGGACTCATCCCCGAGTCTGAGAGTCTGCGCCTCATGAGCGCTCTCTCGGAGTGCGCAAGGATCTATCTTGACTCCGCCCCAATCCGAGTTGCAGCACAAGTGCTTCGCCCTGAGATTGAGCTTCTGGACGAGCGCGGCGGAGTGCGTGTACGACGCAAATCCGAGAGCACAGATACGGAGCGCTTTCCGAACGCGATTGCGCGTCGTGGAGACACTCTCTATGCGCTTGCGCGCGCAAGCCTCACTTCAAGTGCTCGAGCGTGCCTGAGCGCTCAGGGAGTTTTTTTTGAAGTCTCAGATCTGCCAGATTTCTTGACCAGTACTCTCCCTGAGCTTGAAAACCATGTCCGCGTCGATCGTGTAAACGTCACACTCCCAGAACTCCAAAAACTACCGGGGCGACTTCGCTTTCATCTCGAGGAGACAGAACCTGGGACTTGCCTCGCTGTGGCTCACATCGTTTACGGCGATCCTCCTGTGGCCGAAGTCATCGGAGAAAAACTCCGAGTCCTTAATCCAAAGATCCTGCCTGAGCGCGACGCAGCGATTGAGCGAAAGCTCAGTCTCCAGGCACTCGAGCAGTTTGGAATGACTCTTAATCGCTCAGTTCGACTTGAAGCTTCTGAGGCCCTGAAACTGCGAGAAAAAATTAGGGGATTTGAAGTCATCGGTAGAGCGGCGCAAGGATTTGAGCTTGAAGGAGCGCTCAATCCAGCCTACTCGCACGAAGAAGGACTCCACTTTCGCACCTCTTCGGGCAAAAAAGTCGGCTATCTTGAGGTTGCAGGCGCCTTTGATCAAGGGCAATCCCACCTGCGCCTAAGCTCTGGCTCCTGGGCAAAGCTCCCAACAGAAGGTTGGTCTGAACTTCGGGCCGAGGCGGAGCGACTTCTCCTCCTACAACCTGACAAAAACCCGATCGCGCGCTTTGCACTCGCTTCGCTCGTCCCCCCGAACTCGCGCGAGCTTGACTTAGATCCGGTGCTTCGTCAGCTCATGAGTCCACCAAAGGAGCTCCCCATCCAAACAAGCGTGGAGCTTCGCTCCTACCAGAAGCAAGGCGTTGCGTGGCTTCATAGTCTTGAAAACTTCGGTGCACTGCTGGCAGATGACATGGGCTTAGGGAAAACGCTTCAGGCTCTCTGTGTCCTGCGCGGTCGCACTCTGGTTGTAGCGCCAAGTTCGATCCTCAATCAATGGAAACGAGAGGCCGAGCGTTTTAGAGCAGACCTTAAAGTCAGCGTTTTTCACGGATCTTTGCGTGACTGGTCAGAGGACGCCCAGATCGTCATAACGTCATACGGCCTTTTGCGACAACAGACTGAGCGTTTTACTGCCGAAGAGTGGGACTATGTCTTACTTGATGAAGCTCACACGATCAAAAATCCCGAGAGTCAAACTGCGCAGAGCGCTTTTCAACTCCGTGCGCGTACTCGTATCGCGCTCACGGGCACTCCGATTGAAAATCGACTCGATGACTTGTGGAGTCTTTTTCATTTTCTGGCGCCTACACTACTGCCCCCTCGGGCTGAACTAAAGCCTGCGATCGCTCGCGCGAGAACTGCGCCATTTATTTTACGTCGAACCAAGGCACAAGTTGCAAAAGAGCTTCCTCCCAAGACTGAGATTGAAATCGAAGTCGAGCTCTCAAGTGAGGAGCGTCGCTTCTACCAAAGTATCCTTGCTGCCTCCCAACTCGAGCTTGAGAATGCGTCTCCGCTTTCGCTTCTTGAGGCTTTACTGCGATTGCGACAAGCCTGCTGTGATCCGACCCTTGTGCCAGGGGCTCCAGAAGCTTTTTTCGATCCGAGCTTTAGATCCTCAAAGCTCACCACAGCGCTTGAGCACTTACGAACCACAGTGAGTGAGGGTCATCGAACACTTGTGTTCTCGCAATGGACTTCGCTCTTAGATCGGATGGAATCTCTCTTAGCACAAGAAGGCATTTCGACAACAAGACTGGATGGATCCACACAGGATCGCGATGCTGTCGTTACTCAATTTCAAGCACAAGACGGTCCCCCTGTGTTCCTGATTTCTCTTAAGGCAGGCGGCGTAGGGCTTAACTTGACACGTGCAGATCATGTTTTGCTCCTCGATCCATGGTGGAACCCCACCTCAGAGGCCCAAGCCGCGGATCGCGCCTATCGGATCGGGCAGGAGAAACCCGTGTTCGTCTATCGCTTGATCACCGAAAACACAGTGGAGTCCCACGTTCGTGCGCTTCAGGATGAGAAAGTTAAACTCTCTCTAGCCCTCCTTGAGGGAACGGATCTCGCTCCTACGCGTGAGGATCTCATTGCGCTCATTCAGAATGCGAAAAACCATTCAAACTAGCGCAAATCTGATGATTGACTTAGGCGTGCAAGGACTTCAATCGCTTCAGCGAAACTCTGAGTGCGCTTAAACTCTTGAAACCAATCGGGACTCTCTCCATAGCACGCAAGCTTCAGCCACTGCTTGGAGCGATTAAGTGCGTAGCGATCATCACCGCAAAGCTCAGCAAAGCGAGGAAGCACGCGCAACCAGTGCTCTGGATTTCGTACACTGAAACGCTCGCGCACTTCTTGACGTACAGGGAGCCCAAGCTCTTGAGCCACAAAGTGCGGAAGCGAAGGATCCGCAAGTGCTCCACGTCCTAACATGAAATGCTCTGCCTCAGTCTGCTCACGACAGCGTAAAAAATCCTCACGCGTCCAGATATCACCGTTCGCAACCACAGGACACCCTACTTCCGAACGCACTTCGCGAATTTTTTTCCAAAACACCGGAGGCTGATAAGCTTGCATCCTTGTTCGAGCGTGGATCGTGATCCAATCAGCTCCTCCCCGCCAGGCTGCCTGCGCGTTTTGATGAATGTCCTCAATCGACTGCCATCCCAAACGCAGCTTTGCACTCACGGGAACATGAGGCTCAACAGCAGAACGCACTGATCGTACGATGCTCTCTATGCGATCTGGAAACTTAAGCAGCGTCGCACCCCCGTCATGGCGATTGACTGTAGGTGCAGGACATCCAAAGTTGAGATCAATCGACGGTGCACCAAGCTCTACGCCTCGTAGAGCACTTCTGGCCAAAAGCTCCGCATCCCCTCCCAAGAGTTGCAGTGCGACTGGCAGTCCGCGTGCACGCCACTCCTCTTTGGCTTCAGGGACATGAGCAAGATACGCCTTTGCGGGTAAGAGATCCTGACTGATACGCAAAAACTCCGACACACAAAAACTAAAGCCCCCCCACTCCCCCATCCATGCGCGCATGGGCGCATCAGTGACCCCCTCCATGGGAGCCAAGATCAACTCTGGCTTACCTTTGTGAACCCAAATCATTGATCGATCTCCGAGCCTGTTACCCGATAGAGCCACTTAGAGTGAGGAGGAGTCAAAGGTTGCTCCAAGTTCTCCGAAGTTTTCTTGTTTTGAAAAAAGCAGCACAAACTTAACCCCGTTTCTTTCGATCGGTCGATAGACAAAGTATAAGTCTTGGGCCTAGTCCACATGCTCACGTGGAGCGGTGCTTTTTCCGGCAATCATCACCACTTGACTATGCCCGGTCGAGCTCCTCTTTGACGTCAAAACCACTTAAGTAAAGGAGCACCAAGCGCGGAAAGTCCTATCTCTGCTTCATGAGAAACTCCAAAAACCACAAGGACCAAGATAACGAACGCGACTACAGAAAAGCCTTTAAATCCTCTCTTCAAGCCTTGCGTATTTTCACCGATCGAAAAAACTCTGCCGCTTCGATTGGCAATGATGCTGAGATTGACTGCCCCATTCAGGAGTGCGGTGACGAGAGCAATACCAAGTGACCCCACAAAAACAACACCCATAATCGAGCTCACTTGTGATGTAAACGGATCCATGCTTAAAGCCGCGCAAAGAATCGTGATCCCGATAGTGATCAAAAGCAAAGCGATGACCGCCGAAATCCCAACTAAACTCAAACGTGAAAGAAATTGAGCACTCCTAGGGTTCATGGCTTCATCCTATTTGAAATCATCCCGATGAGCTGTCTAAAAGTACTCACCGCAGAAGTGCGCCCTCATCCTGAAGCAAGCCCGCTGGGCGAGCCTGAGAGGCTTCGGTACTCGCGACCCAGGACAGAGTTAAGCTAAGAACAAGCATCCCGATGAGAGTGCGCAAGGGGATCTCAAGATTAGGGACCCATACGCCATCAAAAATAAGCACAGAGATCCCGTAACTCAACATAAGACTTAGACCAATCCCAAGCGTAGCTGCCGCAAATGCAATAACAAACGATTCGCCGAGCATCAAACTGCGAACAAGCGCGCTGCCCGCTCCAAGTGCTTTTAAGACCTGGACCTCGCGCACGCGTGTTCGAGCCTGATGTCGCGCGATCGAAAAAAGCACTCCAAAGCCACTGACAAGCGCTACCCAAGCCATCCAAGTCACTGCCTGGCCCATCTGTGAAAACACTTGAATCAACCGTTCAACAACCGCCGTGACATCTACAGCCGAAACGTTTGCAAAGCGTTTGACCATCGCCCTTTGAAACTCGATTTTTTGCTCCTCTCCGAGACGTCCCACAGAGAGGAGAAACGTTTTGGGAGCATCTTCCAGAGGGCCTTTGGGGAATTGTACAAAAAAATTGGGCTCAAAACTCGTCCACTTCACTTGTCGAAGGTTTGCAACTCGACTCTCGAGTCGAACCCCTTGGATATCAAACACTAACTGATCTCCTACGCGCGCCCCAATACGCTCAGCAAAGCGGTACTCCAGAGAGACTTCCTGAGCGCCAAGCGTTGGAGAGCCCTGTAGGACCCTCTCACTTTCGCTTAAATGATCACGATAAGTGAGATTAAATCCCCGATTACGGAATCGATTCTCCTGCTCCTCTTCCCGGGTCATGACCTTCCCTGATTCCACTCGCTTTTCGAAAGGCTCTCCATTGATGCTCTGGAGGCGTGCGCGAATGAGCGGAGACGGTTCGCCGGGGCTTGCGCCCTGCTCTTGGGCAAGCTCAAGCACTCCTTGCAGCTGGTCTTCTTGGATATCAAACAGAAAAAGACTGGGCACTTTCTTAGAGTCAGGCGCGGAAAGCTCAGAGCGCACATTGAGTTCAAGCTGCGGAATCAGGTTCATCAAAAGTGCCCCTAAACCTAAAACAACAAACGCAGTCGCAGTCGTAGCTCGCGCTCTTGCCATACTCCGTGAAAGCAATCGCACGGGCAAACTTGCGTGAGTGCTCACACGCTCAGAAAAGCGAACAACTCCCACCACCGAAAGTCCGAGCACGATCCCTGAGACAAGAAACGCTATAAAAAAAAGACTCCCCACTCGAAACGATTGCGCCTGCCAGACTGAAAGCAAGTAGAAAACCCCAAGCCCTGGAGCAGAGCTCCAAAGCGGCGCCGATCGATA
>JBILEK010000002.1:0-91620 GCA_044352155.1 Bdellovibrionia bacterium | reverse complement strand
CCTTTTGTAGCCATTTCAGTCGCCGAAAGTCGTGCGCAGATCCCAGAGTCGCGTTTGGAGTTCGCGCGTTCCTTGGGGGCGGGTCAGTTCGCAGTGTTTCGTTTCGTGACTTGGCCTGGGGTACGGTTTGCTGCGTTCGCAAGCACGCTTCAAAGCTTTACGCTTTGTTGCATGAGTTTCTCGCTTGTTCTGCTTTTGGGCGGAGGACCGCCTAACCAAACGATCGAAGTTGCGCTCTACGGTGCGCTTCGAAACGCCTCACTCGAGCTCGGGCGTGCGCAGGGGTTGGCTCTTTGGCAGGTGTTTTTAACGGCCATTCCGTGGGGGATTTTGCTTTGGCTTGAGGCGCGTAGGCCGGCGGCGGAGGGACGGATCGAGATGCGTCTTGAGCGAGGTCGACACTTCCGCAGAGGATTTTTGCTTCTCTTGAGCCTAGCGTTTGTTTTTCCGTACCTCGTCACACTCGTGCGGTTTCCTGAGTTGCAGTGGAGCATGGCGGTGGTGACGGCGCTGGGTGACTCAGTACTGCTCGCTTTGCTCTCGGCGGTTGTCACCGTTGTGGTTGCATCAGTGGGGATCCTAAGCGTACGTGCGCTCCAAGGGAGTCTGCAGACGGTGTGGAAATTTCTCCTTGTTCTCCCAGCCGGGGTTTCGATCCTGGCTCTTGCGTGGGGACTTTGGACGGCCTATCCGCGTGTGTTTCGATTGTCAGGAGCGGGGCTTGAGGTGCTCGTGTTTTTGCAGCTTGCGGTTTTTCTTCCGCTCGTCGTGCGTTCGGGCATCGTGCACTTGCGCGGCGTGCAGGAGTCGCTGCTCGAAACGGCGCGCTCATTGGGTGCGTCGCCCTGGCGTGCGTTCTTTACGGTAGAATGGCCACGCTGGCGCCCTTGGGTTTGGACGATGCTCGCCTGGATTGCGGGTGGATCAGTCGCTGAGATCGCCGCACTCAGTCTCTTCCGTGTGGATGGGTTTGAGCCTTTGCCGATACTTGTGCTCCGGGAGCTGGGCCGCTACGGGTTTTCACAAGGCGAAGCGCTTTCGGGGCTTCTGCTTCTGGTTGCGTTTGTCTTGAGTTTTGGCTCCAGTGCGTGGAGTGTGAAACGAACATGAGCCTTGAGGTTCGCGGACTCTTCAAAAAGATTGGTCGTTTTGAGCTCCGCGCGGAGTTTCGCGTGGAGCCTCGGGAGCGGCTGGCGCTCACCGGCCCGAGTGGGAGCGGGAAGACGTCACTGCTTAGGCTCCTAGCTGGACTTGATCGAATGGACTCGGGCGAGATCCGACTTTCGGGTCGAGATCTGTCGGTGTTGCCTCCTGAGCGCCGGAGGATTGGATACCTTTCGCAGGGGTCGAGCCTTTTTCCTCAAATGACGCTTGAGGAGAACGTGGGTTTTGCTCTCAGGCTTCGGGGCGAGCGCACTTGGCGCGAAACCGCGCGTGGGTGGCTTAAGCGTGTTCATCTGGAAGCACGCGCCTCGGACCCAGTGACAAGGCTCTCAGGGGGCGAGCAGCAGCGCGTCGCGCTGGCGCGTGCTTTGTGTTGGAAGCCTGACGCGATCTTGCTTGATGAGCCATTTTCGGCTTTGGATGCGGGGCTCAGGCAAGAGCTTCAAGAGATGGTGCGGGGATTTCACGCGGAGATGCAAGTCCCGCTCGTGTTTGTCAGTCACCAAGTTTCTGAGGTCGCGGAGCTTGCAACAAGCGAGCTCCGTGTAGAAGGCGACGCGCAGTCTTTTTCACGCTCTTTCCTTCGGTAGCGGCGCGTTAGCGTGCGGACCGCCGTTGCCCTGATTTCGCTTTTAGGGAATGATGGGGGGACTTTTCCAACTCGAAAGGATCTCCATGTCAGCCCCTCAGTTCAAGGATCTGAAAGCCCCGTCCCAAGGACAAGCCATCACGCTCACCAATGGCAAACTCAACGTGCCGAAAAATCCGATCATCCCTTTTATTGAAGGGGACGGAACGGGCGCAGACATTTGGAGAGCATCGGTGCGCGTGTTCGACGCCGCAGTAAAAAAGGCCTACAAAGGTGAGCGCAAGATCGAGTGGTTTGAAGTCTACGCGGGGGAGAAGTCCTTTAACAAAACAAAAGACTGGCTACCGGAAGACACGCTGACCGCGTTCCGCCATTATCTCGTGGGCATCAAGGGACCACTGACCACCCCAGTGGGTGGCGGCATTCGCTCGTTAAACGTCGCACTCAGACAGCAACTCGATCTCTACGTCTGCCTGCGCCCCGTACGCTGGTTTAAGGGCGTTCCTTCGCCCGTGAAAGCTCCTGGCAAAGTCGAAATGACGATTTTCCGCGAGAACACCGAAGACATCTACGCGGGGATCGAGTTTGAAGCGGGCACGGATGAAGTAAAGAAAGTCCTCGCGTTTCTGAAAGAACAGTTTCCGAAACAGTACTCGAAAATCCGCTTCCCTGACTCGGTTGGGATCGGTGTCAAGCCCGTCTCGCGCGAAGGGACCGAGCGTCTGGTGCGCTCTGCGATCGAATACGCGATCGCCAACAAGCGCAAGTCGCTCACGCTCGTACACAAGGGCAATATCATGAAGTTTACCGAAGGCGGATTCCGGCAATGGGGCTATGAGCTCTGCGAGCGCGAGTTCGCAGCCCAGACCTATACCTGGAACACTTGGGAAAAAACAAAGGCCGCAAAGGGTGAGGATGCCGCAAACGCCGAGCAAAAAGCGGCAGCGGCCTCCGGCAAGATCATCGTCAAGGACTCGATCGCGGATATCACGTTGCAACAAGTGCTGACGCGTCCTGAGGATTTTGACGTCATCGCGACGTTGAACTTAAACGGCGACTACCTCTCGGATGCGCTTGCTGCACAAGTCGGCGGCATCGGGATCGCGCCAGGCGGAAACATCAACTACAAGACTGGCCACTCCGTATTCGAAGCGACGCACGGAACCGCGCCCAAGTACGCAAACCAGGACAAGGTCAACCCAGGCTCCGTCATTCTGTCTGGCGAGATGATGCTCAGGTACATGGGTTGGACCGAAGCTGCGGATCTGATCATCCAGGGCATGGATGGTGCGATCGGCGCACGTACCGTGACCTATGACTTCGCGCGCCTCATGAAAGAGGAAGGTGCGGTCAAAGAGATCAAGTGCTCGGAGTTTGCAGACGCAGTGATTGCGAAGATGTGAGTGTTAGTAGCGCTGGAGTTACCAGCGCATTGAACCGCGTTTTGTTTGCACTCCTCTGAAGTGAGATTTCTACTCCGCGACAGCCGCATCTCATGTGGCAGTCCGCTAAAGATAGCGCGAAGCGAGATCTCGTTTGTGGAATTTCAGCGATGTCATTTCTGAATAGCGCGGCCCGCCATCGCTTGTTAACTCTAGAGATTTCCCTCGGGACTGCTTATAGTTTTGAGCGCATCCACAACACAGAAAGGCTAAGCTATGCGTCGCTCGAAGATCTCCGTCATTGGTGCTGGTTTCGTAGGCTCTACATGCGCTCACTGGGCAGCTTCAAAGGAGTTAGGTGATGTCGTGCTGATCGACATCAACGGAGATGCGGCGGCGGGTAAGGCGCTCGACTTGTTTGAGGCGTCGCCTGTTGAGGGATTCGACTCGACGATCAAGGGAGGCGCGGACTACGCGCTGACCGCAAACTCTGACGTCGTGATCATTACCGCGGGCCTCCCACGCAAACCTGGCATGTCGCGCGACGATCTGCTCGCCACCAACGCCAAGATCGTTAAAGAGTGCGCGACCCAAGTCGCTAAGCACTCTCCGAACTGCGTGATGATCATCGTCTCGAACCCGCTCGATGCCATGTGCCACGTGGCGATGGAAGCATCCAAGTTCCCGCGCGAGCGCGTGCTTGGGATGGCGGGCGTGCTCGATGGTGCGCGGTTTCGCTCGTTCATTGCGATGGAGTGCGGAGTCTCGGTGGAAGACGTTCAAGCATTCGTTTTCGGAGGCCACGGCGACACGATGGTGCCGATGCCCCGTTACGTCACGGTGGGCGGTGTGCCGCTTCCGCAGATGCTCCCGAAAGACAAGATCGACGCTCTCGTCGAGCGTACGCGTAAGGGCGGCGCTGAGATTGTGAACTTGCTTAAGACTGGATCAGCCTACTATGCGCCAGCAGCGTCTGCCGTGCAGATGGCTGAAGCGATTGTTCGAGACAAAAAGCGCATCCTCCCGTGCGCGGTCTACCTCACGGGTGAGTTTGGACAAAAAGGCCTGTTTTGCGGTGTTTTGGCAAAGCTCGGCTCCAAAGGTCTCGAAGGCATCCCGACTCTCGAGCTCAACGCCGAAGAGAAAGCAATGTTCGATAAGTCCTGTGCTGCGGTCCAAGAGCTCGTCGACGCCCTTAAGAAACTTCAATACTAGGATCCTCAGATGAACATTCACGAGTACCAGGCCAAGAGTCTTTTAAAAAAATTCGGCGTGCGCGTCCCTGAAGGACGTCTTGTTGAAGAGGGCAGCGAAGTCGGCTCGCGCGCGGAGATGGCTGCAAAAGAGCTCCAGCGCGAGCGCAATAACTCGGTTTGGGTCGTGAAAGCTCAGATCCATGCCGGTGGCCGTGGTAAGGCAGGCGGAGTTAAGCTCTGTAAGACACTCGACGAAGTCAAAGGGGCTGCAAAAGAGATCATGGGCAAAACGCTTGTGACGCCACAGACGGGCGCTAAGGGCAAAGTCGTGCACAAGCTTTGGATCGAAGAAGGCTCCGCGATTGCGCGCGAGCTGTATTTTTCGATCTTGATCGATCGCGCAATCTCGCAAGTCATGATGCTCGCTTCGACCGAGGGCGGGATGGATATCGAAGAAGTCGCTGCAAAAACGCCCGAAAAAATAGTGAAAGTCGCGATTGATCCGACGACGGGCTACCAGGCGTTCCACGGCCGCAAGCTCGCAAAAGCCCTGGGCCTCACTCCGGATCAGATGAAAGACGCGGTTCCGTTCTTCGGTGGGCTGTACAAGTGCTTCATGGAGTCGGACTGCGCTCTTCTCGAAGTGAACCCACTCATCGTGACAAAAGATGGAAAGCTCGTCGCGCTCGACGGCAAGATGGGTTTTGACGATAACGCTCTTTATCGCCATGCAGATATCGTCGCGATGCGCGACTTCCAAGAAGAGAACGCGCAAGACGTCGAGGCGTCAAAATACGATCTCGCCTACATCGCTCTCGAGGGCAACATCGGTTGCCTCGTCAACGGTGCGGGACTCGCGATGGCGACGATGGACATCATCAAGCTTCACGGTGGGGAGCCTGCGAACTTCCTCGACGTCGGCGGTGGGGCCACCAAAGAAAAAGTCACGCACGCGTTTAAGATCATTCTGAAGGATCCCTCAGTAAAAGCGATTCTTGTGAATATCTTCGGCGGCATCATGAAATGCGATGTGATCGCCGAAGGCGTCATTGCTGCCGCAAAAGAGCTCTCGCTTAAAGTGCCTCTTGTTGTGCGTCTTGAAGGCACGAACGTCGAAAAAGGAAAAGAACTCCTCTCAAAGAGCGGGCTGAAGATCACTCCGGCCGATGGACTTACGGACGCTGCAAAAAAAGTCGTCGCAGCTGCAAAGGGACACTAAAAATGGCGATTTGGATCGATAAAAACACAAAGCTTCTCGTTCAAGGTATCACAGGATCTCAAGGTGCTTTCCATGCGATGGGATGTCGTGATTACGGTACCAACGTCGTTGGCGGCGTCACTCCAGGAAAGGGCGGATCGACCCATGAGGGGTTTAAGGTTTTCGACTCCTGCGACGAAGCCGTTCAAAAGACGGGCGCAAATGCGACGATGATTTTTGTTCCGCCTCCAGGTGCTGCGGATGCGATTTGCGAAGCGGCCGACGCAGGCATCCCTCTGATTGTCTGTATTACTGAAGGGATCCCTGTGCGCGATATGCTTGCAGTGAAGCGCTACTTAAAATCCACGCGCTCACGCCTGATCGGTCCAAACTGCCCCGGCATCATCACTCCAGGGCAGTGCAAAATCGGCATTATGCCCGGTCAGATCCACAAACCAGGTACGATCGGTGTCGTCTCACGATCGGGTACTCTCACTTACGAGGCAGTGTATCAGCTCACGCAACTCGGCATCGGTCAGTCGACTTGTGTCGGAATCGGAGGTGATCCGATCAATGGAACAAACTTCATCGACGTCTTAGAGGCCTACAACAAGGATCCCGGCACGACAGGCATCATCATGATTGGAGAGATCGGCGGAACTGCTGAGGAAGAAGCGGCCGAATACATTCGCTCAAACGTCAAAAAGCCAGTTGTTGGTTTTATCGGCGGAGCCACGGCCCCTCCTGGAAAGCGTATGGGGCACGCGGGTGCGATCATCTCGGGCGGAAAGGGGACTGCCGACGAAAAGTTCAAAGCGCTCGAAAAAGCAGGCGTTCACATTTCTCGCTCCCCGGCTGATTTAGGAAGTACGCTCGCTAAAGCAATCGGGGCGCACTGAGTCTAATGCACCTCGACAGGCTTTTAGCCAGGATTTTTGATGCTCGAGGCCGAAAAAGCCTGTAAACAAGTCCCAAGTTCAAACGGAGGATTCTTTTAACATGGCCCAGGAACGCACTTTCTCAATCATCAAGCCCAACGCTGTTCAAAAAAATTGTATGGGCGAAATCATGACCCGTTTTGAAAAGCGCGGTCTAAGGATTGCCGCGGCTAAGTTTACGCGTCTGACGAAAGAAAAGGCCGAAGGGTTCTACATTGAGCACAAAGAGCGTCCTTTTTTCGGAAGTCTCGTGCAGTTCATGACAAGTGCACCGGTCATGCTGATGGTTCTTGAGGGTGAGAACGCGATTGCACTGAATCGCGAGATCATGGGTGCAACCGATCCAGCGAAAGCGGCTCCCGGTACGATCCGCAAAGACTTTGCAGACTCGATCGAGGCTAATGCAGTTCATGGCTCAGATAGCCCTACTTCAGCCGAGCGTGAGATCGCTTACTTTTTTGATAAGTCCGAACTTCAGAAGCGTTTCTGAGTTTTAATAGGAGGACTCGCCTGTGCGCATCGCGATCGCTGAGCTCGATCCGATCGTTGGCGCTTTTGAGCACAATTGCGACCTGATCCTTGACGCGTATCAGTGGGCTTGTGCTCAGGGCGCACGTATGCTCGTGACGCCGGAGCTTTCGGTATGCGGCTATCCGCCGCATGATCTGCTGGATCGGCCTGAGATCTTTGAGCGGACTTCGGCAGCTCTCGAAAAACTGACCACTGCGACGATCGGAAAGTCGACGGCACTGATCGTTGGGCATGTTGCACGCAATCCGGAACCAACAGGGCGCGCGGCGCAGAACTGCGTTTCTGTTCTTGCTTCGGGTAGGCTCGAGTTCACGCAAGCAAAGACGTTACTTCCGACTTATGATGTTTTTGATGAGGCTCGTTACTTTGAGCCTGCGCGTGAGACGCGCGTGTGGCAATGCGATGGACATAAGATCGCTCTCGCAATCTGCGAGGATCTTTGGGGTTTGGACCCCGCTTTTGGTCGAAAACTTTATGGCGTGGACCCTGTTGAGAGCTATGCAAAGTTAGGGGCAGAGCTCGTCATTTCAGTCTCGGCGAGCCCCTACGAGTGGAACAAGCGAGCGCACCGTGAAGATCTTCACTGTCAAATTGCACAAAAACTCGGCGTACCTCTTTTGTATGTCAATCAGTCGGGCGCGACCGATGAGATTCTATTTGATGGAGCGTCCTTTGCCCTGAGTGCTCAGGGAGTCTGTGTGAGTCGAGTGGCCGCGTTCACAAAAGCGCGCGCCGTTTTCGAGTACAGAGAGCGGTCATGGTGTGGCTCTGAGGTTTCTGAGCCTCTATCTGAGATTGAGGCGCTTGAGCGAGCGTTGATCTCTGGGATTCAAGAGTACTTCAAGCGCACGGGCTTTAAGTGCGCAGTGCTTGGTCTTTCAGGAGGGATCGATTCTGCGGTGGTTGCGACACTTGCACAGCGCGCCTTAGGGCCCGAGAGTGTGCTTGGAGTTGCGATGCCCTCTCAGTACTCCTCCTCTCACTCGCTCGAGGATGCAGAGGATCTTGCGCGTCGTCTCGGGATTCGTTTTGAAGTACGTCCGATTAAGTTCACGTTTGCGCAGCTCTCACGCGAGCTAGCGCAAACGCGCACGAAGGGAGAGCTTAAACCAATCGCACTTGAAAACCTCCAATCTCGCATTCGAGGAATGATCCTCATGACGCTTGCCAATCATGAGAACGCGCTTGTGTTAACGACAGGAAATAAGAGCGAGCTTGCGATGGGCTACTGCACGATGTACGGCGATATGGTCGGTGCTCTAGCCGTGATTGGGGATTTGTTTAAGACGCGTGTTTATGCGCTCGCACGTCACCTCAACCTGACAAAGCCCACCCCGATTCCTGAGCGCTCAATCTCAAAGGAGCCTTCTGCCGAGCTCAGACCCAATCAAAAGGATGTAGACTCTCTCCCTCCTTATGAAGAGCTTGATCCCATCCTTGAGCAGTACTTGGAGTCGCGAAGTTCGGTTAGGGAGTTGATCCAAAAGTATGGCCCCGAGGTCGCCTCACTTCTAAAAACGATTGAGCTTAACGAGTATAAAAGACGTCAGGCCGCACCTGTTCTAAAGATAAGCTCAAAAGCCTTTGGGATTGGGCGGCGTGTTCCAATTGCAAAACAGTGGGACCAAAAGCTTTGATCCCCATTCATTCCTAATTTGAAGCTTCTCCCAGTGTACGCTACCTGCTTCCTTTTGTTTGCTGTTTTCGCGCTTCCTGCCCGTGCGGATCAAAGTCCTGCAGTTTGGCGCACCTCTTTTGATCTAAAGAATCTGAAGCGCGAATCCTCTGAGCTCAGGGATCTCCCTGATGCGCTCTCTTTTCGAATGGAGTACTTCGAGAATCTGGGTGAGCTCGCATCGACGTCCGTAGAGTGGGTGATGCGTGATGTTGACGACGACAATCTTTGGGAAAACATTTGTCAGCACCGATTTGAGGTAAGCTTAGGCGAGCTTCGGATCCAGATGGAAAACACCCGCGTTCTTCAAGTCCCGCTCGTTGCTGAAATGCTTCGTGAAGAGCCTCAAATCCAAGGAAAATGCGTTGCTCTTACGCCCCGTGCATTTTTGGAGCAGTCCGGAACTGTAAGTTTACGTCTTTCGGAGCGCTCGACACGAGCGCGCTTTAGTCCCTATGGCCTGGTCACTCCAAAGCTTGAGATCCTCGCGCTTTATGCGCCGATTCAGATTCGGCTCCGAGAAGAGGGGGATAGCTTTATCCCTTCAGAATCGTTAGATTTTTCGGCACTCCTAGCTCAGACTCCGGCCGAGCTTACGTTTTCGATTGAGGACTACCTGCACTGGACTCGCCCGGCATTTGGGTCTTGGGTAAAGCAATAGGTATTGCATTGATTTTATGCAACGAGTCATATAGAAGACTGTTCATGAATTCTGAAATTAAAAAAATCGTCGAACAAATCAAAAAAACCCAAGCCGATGCCCAAGGCATGATGGATGACGCACGTAAGTACGCTAAGAGTCAAGGCAAGGAGCTACGCTCACGATTCAAAGGCGATGCGCAGAAGTTGCGCAAGAATCTGCAGACGCTCCAAAAACAGATTCCTGGCGAAGTGAACAAACTCCGAAAGTACGTAGAGCTTCAGCGCAAGGAGCTTGAGTCGCTCGTGAAAAAAGTTGGCAATATCAACATCGACCTCAAGGTCAGCTTCGATACTCCCAAAGCGAAAAAGAAAAGCAGTATCTCGAAGCGCCCCGCTCGCAAGAAGTCCCCGAGCTCGACGAGCGCATGATTCTGAATGAGAGTCTTGATGCATGCCGAAAAATAAAAAATCAGTTTCCAAAAAAAAGACTCAGCTAAAAAAACGTCCCGTCCCTAAGAAATCTAAACGAGCAAGTCCACTTGGTCTTGGAGCGCGTGCACCGGCGTTTCGCTTGCCCAGCGACTCAGGTCGCGAAGTCGCGCTCAGCGACTACCGCGGCAAAAAGGTGATCCTCTACTTCTATCCTAAGGATATGACTCCGGGCTGTACACTTGAGGCTTGTGACTTTGAGGCGATGCGTCCGCAGCTTGAGGACCGTGGGGCCGTCATTTTGGGCGTGAGTCGCGACAGTGTAGAGAGTCACCATAAATTCAAAGAAAAACATGCGCTCAGATTTCCGCTCCTCTCCGATGTCGACGGCAAGGTCTGCGAGGCCTATGGTGTGTGGCGCGAGAAATCACTCTATGGTCGAAAGTTCATGGGGATTGTGCGGACGACCTTCCTGATCGACAAAGATGGCAAGATCTCAAAAATCTACGACCAGGTAAAAGTGAACGGTCACGTCGACGACGTCAAAGCATCACTTTGATTAGTGCGGCCGATCAGGCGCGCAACTGCAAAGCAGAACGCAAAGAGTGCAAACACCGAGATCACAGCAGTTGCCCCCGAGTGGGGAGGCTGTTCGGAGACCCTCGTGAGAGTGCCACACCCCATAAAACCACCTCCTGTGAGCTCACTGCGCGGATACAAAAATGTATATCCGTCCGCATCGTCGGTTCCTAAGCGCGCTCTCTCGCGCAAGTTTTGAAAATACATTAGAGCTGTAGTGTCTTCAGAGTGTCCAAGACCGACTGAGTGTCCCATCTCATGGGCAAGAGTCGCAGTAAGCTCTGCAGTGCTCAGTGTACTGATGTTGGCGTTCGCTCCTGAGACAGAGTTGAGAGCTAAGTAAGACTGAACGATCTCCATCGTGCTTGTGTTGTAGGTCGCAGCACTCACTCCTAGGGTCACGGCAGGATCCACTGAACCAAAGCTTGAAGTAAAGCAAACAATAGGCGGAACGCCTGTGACCGTGCTCATTGAGGTCGCCGAAGTAGCGCTGATCGTTGAGTCGCCAGAGTTTTCAAGAGTCAAGCGCGCAGTGGATACGCCGTTCCAAAGCGCCATGGACTCGGAGACCGCACTTCGAACACTATCGGATGAGACCGAGCAGCCCGAAGTGTTGAGCACATACTGAAGAGTGGTTTTTTTCCAACCTGTCGTCGCACTGCCTTGAGAGGAGAGTCCAAGTAAAGTGAACGCATTTGCCGAGAGCGGAAGAGAGAGAGCAATCCCAAGCCAAGCCAAGCGCATCTGATCCTCCGTAAATCAATTTCCGTTAAAAAATTTCAAAACTCAAAGTCGAAGCCAAATGAAAAGCGCGCCGCGCAGTGAGCAGTGAAGTCATCACAACATCCAGATCCCAGCGCGTTGCACCGATATTCGTGCCGACGCCAACAACCGCACTCCAAGTGGTTGAAAAAGAGTTTCGGTTCGGACGATAGAAGGTCGAAGTGCTTGAGCCATTTCCAAGCTCCACACTACCGCTACCCCCGCTCATCCAGTAGCCAAAGAGCCCTGGGCCGATTTTAAGCGTTTTTCCTATGAAAATCGGAAACGCAAGTTCAACAACTCGGTTCGTCGATGAGCGATCCAGATCCGAAGATCCAATGGGGCTAAACCGTAAGGTCGGCATTGAGAACTTAGTTCGATACGCGATGCTGATCGGTACGAAAGTACGCCCGAGGGGAGTGATTTTGCCCGTTGAGCTGCCTGCGAATTTGTAGAGATTCATCGAGAGAATTCCAGCGCCTACATAAACACTACTTTGCTCACGCGCGCTTGAGGCGCTTGAGAATGCGAGCAGTCCCAGCGCAGTGGCGCAAAGAAGCGCTCTCATGAGCGTGCCAGCTCTACAACATTTTGGACAAGCTTTTGGATCCCTTGAAACACTTCAAAAAGAGGAGCGTCATCGTACATGTACGCAGGAGTGGTGACGATCCGGTGGTTGACATCCACTACGCACTCGGAAGCCACACAAACTTGATGAGTGTGTCCAAGCTTTTCGATTTCTTGAGCCGCCTCTCCATGGGCACCGAGCGTTAGTTTAAAGCCACCACGCGGAAACGTCAGCGCTACAAGAGCTGGTGCGATGCAAATGGCTCCAATCGGTTTGTGCTGCTCTCGTAACGTCTGAAGCGCACGTTTAACTTCGGGAAGGACGACTCCCTGCGAGCCTTGAAGCGCAAAGGTGCATAGGTTTTTTGCAACCCCAAATCCTCCCGGAACGATGACTCCATCCAACTCGGAGGGCTGAAGTCGGGAGAGAGGCTCGATCTGACCTCGAGCAATACGTGCAGCCTCAACGAGAGAGTTGCGCTTTTCTGCCGGCATCGGCTGATCTGTAAAGCAGTTCACGACGTCATACTGATTTTGATCTGGGGCAAACATCCGCACCTGTGCGCCCATCGCGCTCAGGGCCCAGAGGGCTCCGACCGACTCGCGGATCTCGCTACCGTCCTTGTAGCCACTTCCACACAAAATGACCGCAATCTTTTTACTCATCTTCGATGTGCTCCTTTAGTCTCATTTTCGCCGATTTTCTTGAGCAACGCCTGAAACGGACGCTCAAGTTTTGTACGCACGTCTGCGGACTCTCCCAGGCAGAGCAGAGTATCGGAAATCGCTTCGAGCGTCGACACGCACTCGCGGCGCGGCTCTTTGCGGAGTTCTCCGTACAAGGAGGCGCGAGATGGCACGAGTGCGAGGCGTTTTAGTCGGCTCATCCAGGGGTTTCGCCACCAGAGTGCTTTCGCTTGTGCCCAGGTGCCATCCAGGACGAGGACACCGCGAAACGAAGGAGGTAAAGGAGGGAGTCGATTGAACGATTTGTCTTTTTGGATTTCGTAGAGCCGCGGGAGCTCCTCGCGCGGAACATTGGGCAGTCGCACTCCTGTGCCGATGTAGAGGATCGCCCAATCGGTAGGTTTTGCGTTTAAGTCGGCGACAGCTTTTTTGAGATTGGGCCAAGAGAGGCCGACATGGAGGAAAGAGTTCTCAAGCGTGAGCTCGGCAAGGCGCGCAGTCCCGAGTTTTTCATCGTTTTCGCGAGGGTGTTGGAGGATGCCGATACGGATTCCGTTAGAAAACGACTCGATTTCTGAACAAATGCAGAGGGCGTCTGGTTTTTTGCAGCGATCGCACATGGTGTAAGGGGGCTCTCATAGAAGTGGGGAGTTTGAAACTGGCTGCATCAATTGAGTAGAGGTCGGTGGATGCGAGGGGTAATGGCGCGGCGCATCCAATAAAAATCAACTCCTCATCCGAGCTCAATGCGCTTCGCGTTATTTGGCCTTTTGCTTTTGATTTCGAGTAGTCCTGCCCAAAACTGAGGAAACTTCAGGATTTCGTCAAAGCGCTCTCAGGGATTGTCAAACTTTGGTTTCCCCGGAATGATTTGAGGCGGTTCAGGGCGTAGTACCACGTAGTTGTATTTGGAGAGCTCGTGATGATGGCACTCAAGGTTTTGACTCCCGTAGTGGCGATGGTTCTTGCGTTTTCGGTGAGTGCGACCGCAGGCGACACCCCCGAGCAGGAGACGGGGATTGCTCTGTGCAAAAGGCTCACAGCTACCCAGAGTCCTACTCTCCGCGCAACCGTCGTGCGAGGGGTAGATGGAGATACGGTGAAAGTCTCCATTCAGGGGCATGAAATCTCAGTTCGGATGATGGGAATCGATACCCCCGAGACTCACTACCAAGGCAAGTCGCAAGGCGAATGGGGCGATCGCGCCGCTGAAGTCCTCCGTGGCTATCTCCCCGAGCAGTCTGAGGTGACGCTCGAGTTTGATCAAGATCGGTGCGACTCTTACGGTCGGATCCTTGCTTATGTCTTTTCTCTCGGAATGAACGTCAACGAGCAGATGCTACGAGACGCTCTTGCAGTCAATTTCTGTATGTTTCCCTCCACCAAATACTGCCAGAAATTTGCTCAAATCGTCGATCGCGCAGTGAGTGCGCGCGAGGGGATTTTTGGAGTCAAGGGACTTGAGCTCCCCTATGTGTGGCGTCGCGAGATTTCAAATCGCCCGTTCGAGCGACCTGTGGGCAACTTGTCCTCTTACAAAGTGTATGCGCCAGATCAGATGTCGCGCGTGCCGGTGGCCAAGCGGATCTTCTTTGATTCGGAGTCTGATGTGCGTCTCCCTTATGTGATGGCCGCTCAGCGCGGATTAGGGCGATCGGAGTAGCGCTTATTGCTCAGGGAAGCTGCAATAGAACGTAGCGCCCTTTCCAGGTTCACTCTTTACCTCGATGCTGCCACCGTGGAGCTGCACAATGTGTTTGACGATCGCTAGACCAAGTCCTGTTCCACCGGACTCGCGATTACGGGACTTTTCCATTCGGTAAAAACGCTCAAAAAGGCGTGCCTGGTGTTCGGGCGGAATTCCTGGACCATTATCTTGTACTCGAAGGCGCGTTTGATCAGGCGAGAGTCTCTCCCAGGCGATCTCGATTTGCCCGCCTGGAGGTAGGTACTTAATCGCATTATCCACCAGATTAAGTAGAACTTGCTCAATCCTGCGCGCGTCCCCCAAAACGCTCGGCGCCTCAACGCGTGAGATGATGCGATGGTTTTTTTCTTCGCGCTGGGTTTCGACTTGAGCGAGGACATGAGCTGTAATCTCTTGTGTGGATGCGAGGACCTTATCGATTTGTTGAGTGCGCTCGATCGATGAGAGATCTAAAATATCGTTTACAAGCTCGATCAAGCGATCGACGTTGCGTTGGACGATCAGCAAGTAGCGCCCCAAATCCTCTAACCGCCCATGACTCAGATCATCTGCCAGAGTCGCAATATAGCCTTTGATGGAGGTGAGTGGCGTGCGCAACTCATGCGACGCGTTTTCGACAAACTCAATGCGGATTTGCTCAGCGCGCTTCAACTCAGTGATGTCATGCAAGTTGGCGACTGCGCCTTCGACTTCGCGTGATTTCCCACGAAAAAAAGGAGCAACCGAAATCGAAAAGTGTCGAGTCAGACGCTCACCTTGAATCTGCAGAATGCTCTCAGTTTTTGAAGGCAGACCTCGATGCAGAGCCGATTCAAACGCTGATAAAAGAGCGGGCTCTCGAAAGAGCTCCTCAAGTCGAGGACGCCTCACCGCAAGCTCTCGATCGCCAAACAGAGTTGCAAAAGGGGAGTTAAAAAATAGGATCTCACCTTTTAAGTCCACCGCACAGATCGCATCGGCCGCGGCACTCATGATCGCTTGAGTCTCCTGACGATCACGATCCAGGCGGTCTGACTTCTTGCGCAAGTCCCAGCGAATCTGATTGAGCGCACTTTCAAGCTCGCTCCACTCGCGTGAGACGGACGTTCTTAAGGACTCCTCCTCGTTGCTTTCGGGGTGCGCTTGGAGCAGCGAGCGAGCTTTAATGACGACATGCTCGAGGGGTCGCGCGATCCGAAGAGCGGTGAGCGTCGAGACGAGTGCGCTCGTTGCGATAAACCCGATGCAAAGCCAGGCAAGCTTTGGATCCCACTCCCCCCAGGCAAGCCCAAGCCAGAGTAAGACCGTCAAGGGTGCCCAGAGCGCGACTTGCCGGAGAAACAAATTGCGGGCAAGGCGCCTAGGCGCAGTAGTTGGGCTCATGATGCGCCGCACCCTGATTGAGTCATCGAGGCGCGACCCTAGCGGAGAGAAAAGTCTTTTTCAAGGCCGAGTTAAACAGTCTGGAACATGAGGTCTAAAACAAATCCAACATTCCAATCCGGACCGAAACGGTATACCGACAATCCTAATTTGAAACGCCATCAATCGGAGGAAATGCGCATGTTGAAATCTCGGGGATTGCGAGCGCTCATCGTAGGGGGAGCAGGCTTGTTTTTGTTGGCATGCAGTGAGCCTCCAGTGGGGTCTAAAGGGCGGCCGTTTGCGATGTATTTCGTCCCGTCCGTAGACGCTGAGCAAGTCAATACGGGCGCCTCTCAGCTTACAAAGTTTGTAGAGAAGCATGTTTCACAAAAGCTCTACGGGGCTGACAAGGGCTTCTTTGTGACTTCAGCGGTTCCCACAAGCTATATCGCAGTGGTTGAGGCGTTCGGGACCTCGCGCGCCGATTTCGCAGCTCTCAATACGTTTAGTTACATCCTCGCGCGCGATATCAAAAAGTATCCCATCGAGTCGATCGTTCAGATCGTGCGCGGCAACGGCGAGACGACTTACAAAGGTCAAATCATCGCCCATAAAGATAGCGGAGTTAAATCGATCGAAGATCTGAAGGGGCGCTCGTTTGCGTACACCGATCCCGCATCAACAGCGGGATACATCTTGCCGAGCTTTCTTTTTAAACAAAAAGGCATCGAGCTTAAAAACACGATGTTCGCAGGTAAGCATGATGCTGTGGTGATGAAAGTCTATCAGAAGGAAGTTGACGCGGGTGCGAGCTACTACAGCCCTCCGATGGAAAAAGAAGTTGATGGAAAAAAAGTAATGGAGATCCGCGATGCGCGTCTCAGGGTGAAGACTCAGTATCCGGATGTCGAAGAGAAAGTGCGCATCATTGGGTTTACTCAAGAGATCCCCAATGAGCCGTGGGTGATTCGATCCAATCTATATAAGGACGCTTCGCAAAATCAAAAAGTTAAAGACGCAGTTAAAGAAGCAATTTTAGCTTTTATGGAAACTCCAGAGGGTAAGAAAGCGATCAAAGATATTTACTCAGTCGAGGGACTCGTCGCAGTGAATGATGAGGCCTATAACGAGCTCCGGAAAATCATTTCAGCATCAAATCTGGATCTTGAAGCTGAGCTCAAGAAATCGAAGTAAATTTTTTTCTCACCTTAAAGGGGTATCATGTCGACGCTTCTTGAAGTTCAAGACCTGAGCAAAATCTACAACAACGGAACTTACGCAGTTCGGAATGTCTCTTTTAAAGTTGAGAAGGGGGAGTTCCTAGGTGTGATCGGACTTTCGGGCTCCGGCAAGTCCTCGATGCTCCGCTGCCTTAATCGCTTAGTGGAGCCCACGAGCGGCAAGATTTTGTTTCAAGGTAAGAACATCGTTGAGCTCTCAAGCCACGAGCTTAAGCAATCGCGGCAAAAAATCGGGATGGTGTTTCAGCACTTTAACCTGATCCCGCGCCACTCGGTTTTGCGCAATGTGCTCTCAGGCAAGCTTGGTCGACTGCCCACGTTGAGCTCGTGCCTTGGCGTTTTTGACCCGACCGATGAGAAGCGTGCGCTTGAGTGCTTGGAGATTGTTGGTTTGCGGGAAAAAGCTCAGACCCGCGCGGATCAACTCTCAGGCGGTCAGCAACAGCGGGTCGCAATCGCGCGCTCGCTTATGCAGGATCCTGATTTGCTGCTTGCGGATGAGCCGGTGGCCTCTCTTGATCCCGCGACTTCTCATACGGTGATGAACTATCTTGAGCGAGCAAATAAAGAGTTCGGCAAAACCATCATCTGTAATCTGCACTTTCTCTCGCTTGTGCGTCAGTACACGACGCGCGTGATTGCGATGAAAGGTGGGGAGAAAATCTTTGAGGGGAGCTCAAAGGATATCGATGATGCTTGGTTCAAGCGCATCTATGGTGAAGACGCACAGGAGGTTCAGATCAAGTGAGCACCCAGAGTGAAATTTTAGCTCAGTTTCAGGATCAAATTGCAGCTGAGCACCGTAAGATCGGGATTAAGGCCTTTTTGATCAACGCGTTTTTCGCGTACTACTTGGCGGCAGCGTGGGTTTATCTCGGAGTGGATTGGTTTGGGGACTGGGAGACTGACGCTGGGAGGGCTTCAACACTCTTTAAAGTGCTTGCTGGGGTTGCGCTGATTTTAGGAGCACTCTGGACCAAGCTTGAGAGCAACTCCATCGGCAAACTCTTGATGATCAAGACGAGTCCGATTCTGCGTGTACAAAAAAAACCAGAGGGGGTGGCGCAGAAGCCTTTTTTTAAGACCTTCTCGGGTGTGGCGACTGTTGTTGTGCTTTTGACGACGTTCATCTTTGGTTGGAATCTCACGGAGATGAAATTTTATTCCCTCCTGAGTGTTGAAGGAGTGTCAGGTGCGACGAGGATTTTCTCAGCCCTATTGCAACCTGAGACTTCGATTTTGCCTAAAGTTCTATCAGAGATGATGGAGACGATTTTTATCGCGTTTATGGCGACAGCGATTGCAGTGCCAATTGCTTTTTTCGCAGCGTTTTTCTCCGCGCGAAACCTCATGAGTGGCTCGGTGCTTTCGCGCTCTGTCTATGGGATCCTTCGATTTATCTTTAATTTCACGCGCTCCATGGAGCCTGTGGTGTGGGCTATTATTTTCTCCGTTTGGGTCGGGATCGGCCCGTTTGCAGGCATGATGGCGCTCATGCTCCACTCGGTCTCCTCGCTTGCGAAGCTGTACTCTGAAGCGATCGAAGGCATCAATGCCGGTCCCGTGGAAGCGATTGAGTCGACGGGCGCTGGCCGCGTGCAGACGGTATGGTACGCGGTCGTTCCGCAAGTGATTTTGCCGTACTTAGGGTTTACGATCTACCGCTGGGACATCAATATCCGCATGGCAACCATCATTGGTCTTGTGGGCGGTGGTGGGATCGGCACGCTTCTCATGCAGTATCAGGGCTTAGCGCGCTGGAATGAGATTGGGATGATCGTGATCGTGATCGCAAGCGTCGTGTGGTTTATGGACTATCTCTCCGCCCGAATCCGCGAAGCGATCTACTAGTCGACTCGATGCTTAATCCGAGGAGCTCTACTCTTTTGTTTTTGTTGCTTGGAGTTTCACTCCTCCTTGGGTGCTCAGCACAGGTCACAGGGATAGCCTCGAAGAAAGATGGCGTTTTAGAAGGCGATCGACGGATCTTTGTGACTTCAGCTCAGTACACAGGCAACTTAGGCGGAAGATCTGGAGCAGACTCGATCTGCGCCACTCACGCTCAAGCCGGGGGGCTTGAGCGGACTTATCGAGCGTTGATCGGATTAGGCTATGAAGGAGCGCTCGGAAACCCCAATCAGCGGATCACCGGATCTGGCGCGGTCTATGTGGTCTGTGGTCTTAATGTCACTAAAGTCGTAAGCACGATTGCATACCTTTGGAGCGGATCGCTTTTAGCTCCGGTTGGCTGCGATGAGTTTGGTCGCTCGATTACAGCTGATGTTTGGAGTGGGAGCACGGCAAGTGGAGATGTCGGCGTGTCGTGTCTTGATTGGATTACAAGTAACGGACCCTCCGAAGGGCTTTACGGACAAACAAGCAGAACGGATGATTTCTGGTTTAATCGAGGCGTAAAAACCTGCAACGCTCTCTGCTCGCTTTATTGTATTTCTGATTAAGGAGCGCTGATCAGAGATCGCTCATGAGAGCCATGAATGCACGAAGCGCGAGATAGGGCTTCGCTCCTATCTCGCGCTTTTCTTTTGCTTTCTAGACGTTTAAAGAAATTTTATAAAAAATCTCTTATGCCGCAACTTTGAGAGGGGGCGCCTGCGCAGTGCTTGCGGGCTCTGCGTTTGGTGCGGGCGAGCTTGATTTCGCGCTCCCGTACTTGGCCCGCAGCTTCTCAAGAAGGTGGCTATTGTGTTTAGCAAACCAGGACTCTTCTTGACTGTAGCCTCGCATGCGAGCGGTTTCTGAAGTTGATGTTGGTTCCATGATTCGGATACTCCTTTCAAATACGTCCTGCGACGGATTCCGTAAGAGAAAGGTTAACGCAGCGCAACATTGTTGGGAATGTGTCATTTTTAAACTGGCTGCATCAATTGAGTAAACGAGGTGAGAGGGCCTATTTGATTCCCGCCCCTCATTTTAAGTTAATGATTTCAATGTTTTTTGAGAGCATCAGTTTTTACTCACTTGATGCAGCCAGTTTGGTTATTCCTCCATCGTGGACAGATCCCCAGGCTCCTCCCCTAGGGCTTTTGCCCGCAAGACTCGGCGCATGATCTTGCCTGAGCGGGTTTTGGGGAGTTGATCCACAAGAGCGACGGTCTCGGGTCGCGCGATAGGTCCGAGCGCGTGGGCTACGTGCTCGCGTAATTTCTCGGCCAGCTCATGCGTTGGTGCGTGCCCTGCGCGCAGCAGCACGAATACGTGGATCGCGCTCCCCTTGATCGCATGCGGAAGTCCGATCGCCGCGGCCTCTGCGACCGCGGGGTGACTCACTAGAGCGCTCTCGATCTCGGCCGTACCTAAGCGATATCCCGAGACTTTGATCACGTCGTCCGTGCGCCCAATAATCCAAACATCGCCGTCTGAGTCGATCCGCGCGGCGTCGCCTGCTTTGTACCAGCCCTGCTTCTCGTAAGTTTTCCAGTAGGTCTCACGGTAGCGCTCGGGATCTCCCCAGATCGTGCGTGCCATCCCGGGCCAGGGGGTTTGCAGCACGAGATTGCCCTCTTGCCCCGCAGGCACAGGGACGCCTGCATCGTCAACAACGGCGGGTGTGACACCGTAGAAAGGTTTCATCGCACTTCCCGGTTTAAGCGTCATTCCCGGTTGTGGTGTGATCATGAACCCGCCCGTCTCCGTCTGCCACCAGGTATCCATGATCGGGCAGCGCTCTGAACCCACGTACCGATGGTACCATCGCCAGGCTTCGGGGTTGATGGGTTCTCCGACCGAACCCAGAATACGGAGTTTTGAGAGATCGTGTTTGCGCGGCCATTCCGCACCAAAACGCATGAGTCCGCGGATCCCAGTGGGAGAGGTGTAGAATAGCGTCACCCCCAAGCGCTCACAGATCTCCCACCAGCGCGCCGGAGTGGGATGATTTGGCGCGCCCTCGTACATCACGACGGTAGCTCCGTTGATGAGTGGCCCGTAGACGAGATAGGAGTGTCCTGTGATCCAGCCCGGATCGGCCGTGCACCAATAGATGTCAGTTTCGCGTAGATCAAAAACGATTTTGTGGGAGAACGAGGCGTAAACCGAGTAGCCGCCGTGCGTGTGCAGGAGAGCTTTCGGTTTTCCGGTTGAGCCCGAAGTATAGAGGATAAACAGCGGATCCTCCGCATCGCAGATCTCAGTTGGGCACTTCGCACTCATGCCCTCAAGTGCCTCGTGCATCCAGAGATCACGTCCTTTGCGCATCGTAACCAGATGTCCCGTGCGCTTGACGACGACGCAAGTGTGTACATCAGGAGAGCGCTCAAGTGCGCCGTCGACGATCGACTTTAGATCAATGATCTTGCCGCGCCGGTACCCACCGTCGGCCGTGAGGATGACGCGCGAGCCTGCATCCTTTAGGCGACTTTGGAGCGCTTCGATGGAGAATCCGCCGTAAACGACACTGTGGATTGCGCCGATCTTTGCGGTGGCCAGCATCGCGATTGGGAGCTCGGGGATCTGGGGCATGTAGATCGTCACGACGTCACCCGGTTTCACGCCGCGGGCTTTGAGCAGATTTGCAAGTCTGCAGACTTCGCGATCGAGTTCTGCATACGTGAGCGTACGGCGATCGCCAGGCTCGCCTTCCCAGAGGAACGCGGTCTTTGACGCGCGCTCGCTGCGAGCGTGGCGATCGAGCGCGTTTTGGACGATGTTGGTACGTGCGCCTGAGAACCACTTGTAGAAAGGTTTTTGAGACGCATCAAGCACGCGATCCCAACGCCGCTCCCAGTGTAGAGTGGAGGCTGCTTCGGCCCAGAACGCTTCAGGATCTTGGAGAGAGCGAGGATAGTCTTTGGCGTAGTCCATGAGCGCGATTTGCTCATGAGCGCTGGGTTGCGTCAAGATCGAGAGCGCGAAGTGGGCTCCTTACTTCACGAGCGTCTTTGCAGCTTCGCTCCAGGAGGTTTTCTCTTGAAAGCGGAGCTCGGAGTACGCCGACTTGTACGAGTCGTAGCTGTATTTTTCGGTCGGCAGCCAGAACGATACTCCGCTTGCAGCAGAATAGGCAGAGGAGTTTTGAGCCGTGATGACAAATGATTTCACTGCATTTTCAACTGCAGTTGCTGCGGTTTTTAAATCCCGATGGACGCTCAGAGCCTTCGTTCGACGTGCGAACTCGCCGAGATCCCGATAGTCTTCATAAAAGAAGTTGAGAGTATTTTTTGCAGCCAAAATTACTTTGTCGCGATCCGCAGAGGAGAGAGTTTGAATTTTCTGCGAAAGCGCTCCGACTGCAGAGTGCAGAGTGTTGATCTTTGAGAGGTCAAAAGCCGAAAACGTCACCTCAGCTGTACCTTGTGTGCCCCCTTGGTAGGACTTGAAGTACTCCTGCGCAAGGAGCTTTGCGACTTCTGGCGGGGTGAGCTCGGGTTTCTTAGCCCAAGCACTCAAAAACTGATCGTAGGGCCAGCCTCGACCGGGTTCGAGCTCTTGAGATCCTACAAAGAAATCCACCGAATCCGACATCTCAGACGCCACTTCGGCCATAGCCATCAAACACGCATCAGAGCCGTAGAGATCAATCTTTCGTCCCAGAGCTTCAGAGGCGACGCGCATCGCTTCGCCGAGCTGGCGTGTGGTGATGTAGTTGCCCGTGAGATCATCCAATGAGATGTCACTTGGATTAATCACGCCTGAGAGCTTGAACTTATGCCAGCCGGTTCCATGATTCCAAACACTCACAAAATAGCGTTTTGCAGGAAAGTTTTCTGCTCCCCACTGGATAAAGTCTGCAAGCGCTCGCCAGTCTCCCATGTCAACTCGCGGAAGCTCTTGGATCACCGGCGAAGTGACGAGAGTAGGGTCTGAGTCTTTGGTGATGAGCAGACGCTTGGTTGTTTTTGACGCAAGCGATGCCCATTGAAAAACAATGTTGATCTGATCTGTTGAGCCGACTTTCTCAGCTTCGTTGATATCGATCGCACCGAAGGGGTCAAGATTGTTGTGGCCGTTCAGAAACGTAAGATAAGTCCACTCTTTGATCTCAGCGGCTTGTGCGCTCCATGAGCAAGTCAAAGCCAGTAGGGAAATCGCTGTCAATAAACGCATCTGACTCCTCCGTGAGGCAGGGTGGTTTGGTCTTTTTAAATTGTATCCGCTCTCAAATCTGCTCGTCTACAGCTGCTCGAAAAACTGGCTCGCTCGCTCGAGCTCCGTCAGAGCATTGACCGTGATTATTTGCTCAATCTCAACACTCAACTCGACGAAGCGGTGAGTGAAATGAACAGAAAAAATCTATCTCTTACAGTGGTGTTGGCGAGTGCACTTATGTCTTGCTCAGGTCTACAGCAAGGAGGTGTGGGGCGAGCGCCTGATAGTCGCAGCCCTTCAGCGCTGCTCGAGGAGAAACGCAAGATCAACTGCAGCGATCCCGCCTACGCGCGCGAGACGGACGAGTTTTCTTCGCTTTTTCGTCGATATCTTGGCGTTTTAGATGACACGCTTCTCACGCGACTCAGTCAGGAGCGCGATCCTGCTCAAAGAGCACGTGTTCGAAAGTCGTTTCTTGAGCGTCGAGAGCAGTATCGATGGGAGATCCTGCACTACGTTAGCACTCGAGATTCAAAAACGT
Organism: Bdellovibrionia bacterium; assembly: GCA_044352155.1. GTDB lineage: Bacteria > Bdellovibrionota > UBA1018 > UBA1018 > JBILEK01 > JBILEK01. Next base: position 68,402 of record JBILEK010000002.1, on the reverse strand, counting down.
GCTTCACTCCGGATCTCGATATCATGAACGTGTGCGCGCAGTTGCATTCGCCTAAAAAACTCGTTTGGGATCGTGGCGGACTAAAAATTCCGCTTAAAAACGGCTTTGATCTCGTGCGCACAAAAAAGCTTGGTGAGGCATCCTATTCAAACACTTGGAAGCTTGTTCCTCGAAAAGATGCAACGCAGATTGCAGCGATGCTCTCGGATCGAGATAACGATGGATTTATCGATGACGTCTATCTGGCCGGAAAACTGACTCAAAAGACGAGTCTGTCCTCACGAAATTTTTTTGGAATCTCCTGGGATATAGAGGAAACGGATTACGGATTCTCTGCAGGCGTGCGACAAAACCTCTATGACACAGAGCTTGGGGATGCGCTTCGCTACATGGACTCGGGGAGTCTGTGTTCTGGAGTCTTTGGTAGTCCAGAGCGCGTTCTTGAGCGCGCATCTTTAGGGCAAGGATGGGTTGCTTCAGAAGCAGTGGTCACGCGAGGACAAATCGCAAGCGCTGCGTGGTCTGGATTTTTAAGCGGTTATCAGGTCGGTACGCGGGGCGCTGTGATTGGCGCAGTGGAGCTTGCGAAAGGTACAGCTCAGGGGATTTACGTTTTAGGCAAAGGCGCGATCATGGGAGTCGGTTCGATCGCTCGCGCTCTCTCGCGTGAGTCGACGTACCAGTCAGTGTTCCAAGCGTTTCGCTCTTACCAAAACCAGCTCGGAGACACGCTAGCGAGTTGTTATCTGGAGAGTGGAGAAAGTCTTTTATTTGCGCTCGAGTGTACGGAGAGTCACTATTTGAAGCGCGCCTCTGAGCTTGGAGCCCAGGGAGCTTCGCGCGCCAAAGATCTAGGCGCGCAGCTCGTAGCGTGGACGCGTAAAAAAATTCAGCAGTGCACCACAGTCTCTGGGAACGAGGAGAGTTTTGCAGAGTGCATGGGGCAGTTGAGTTTTCTAAGTTTGAGCTCTGCAGCAGGGGGTGGAGTTGCAAACGTTTCATCACGACTCGCTTTAACGAGCACAAACGCAGGAGCTCGGATCCTGGGTCGAGCAGGAGTGATCGCAGCGGAGTGGTTGATTGACCCGATTGGACTTGGGACCTTGGGTGTTTCTAAGGTCAATCGACTCTCGGCGACTCTCAAGCGAGTACAAAAAGATTTACCCAAGCTTGCGCCAGCAGATGAGCTTGCATTGCGAAGCTATTTGGAAGAGCTCAGTGCTCATGCGCTTCGAGGAGTAGAGAGTGCTCCACCTCGATTAGATCCCCTCATCAATGAGCAGCTTAAAAAAGCTGGAGCATGGGAGGCTCAAGATCTCGCAGCCCTCATGCGGGGAGCGCTTGATGATGTTTCAGCTCCGATTCGCAAAGTGCGCGACGAGCTCTCCCTTGTGACTGAGCAAGGAGTTCGGCACTCGCCTGCGGCAGTAGAGGCAACACTCCTTCGAGTCGCACAGATCCCCGCGGGAGCACATCAGGATTTTGCGCTTAGTGTTGTTCGAAGACTTGCGCCGCGTACACTGAGTGATCCAATCCGTCGTAACACTACGGTTTCGCTCATTGATCGAGCTTATCAAGTGTTTTCACGTCAGAAAGAGTTTGCGCTCGACCCCGATCGATTAGCTCGAGCGATCAACTCTTGGGATCCAGCTGCGATTGAGGCAGTGGAGCGCACTTTTGTTGAGAGCGCTGAGGAGCTGGCACGCAATCCGTCACGCTCGATGCGTGAGGTGCTTGAGTCAGAGCTTGGGCGCAGAGGTCGTACGCGAGATTCGATCACGCAATGGATGGGATGCGTCTTTGATATCTGTGCTCGCGCTGGAGGTGTCCGATGATTACGATGAAGCGCTTTCATAGGGGTTTTTTTGGAGTTGCGTTTCTTTTAGCGTTATCGTCGTGGGGGAGTGAGGCTACTCCCGATGCAGTCAAGCAATTGATTGATTGGGAGACAAAGTCTAACGCCGTCTCGCTGCGCTCTAATGAAGAGCTTGTGATCAAACATTACGAGATCCCTCTTGAAGCGTTGACTGCGGATCTTGCGCCACACTTGGATCCAAAAGTGCGAGACAGTCTTGTTTTTGAAAAAGACGGAAAACCTTGGGTGCGTTGGATCATCAACTCCGAAGACACCAAGTGGCACCTTCAAGTCGCAAAGTTCCTACAAGAGCGCGGTTTAGACTCTAAGCCTAAAACGCACTTTAAGGGCTATCGGACGGCATCGCGTAGTATGATCATTGTTGATCCAACGACGGGGGCAAAGTTCTCAGCCAAGGTCTCAACCAATAATACTGGTGGACACTGGGTCGACAAAAAGCAGCCCTACGACGATGCTTTGCAAGCACGAACCTCAAGCGACATGATTGCCGAGATCAAAAAGAAAGTTCAGTTCGAGCATTTGGTGCTGATGGATGAGCCTGCGATGTTTGGCATTAAAGAAGTGGATCAGGGCATGTTGATCCGCTCGCTTGAAGATCTTCCTCAAGGGGGACGTTATTATTTGCCGGGGTTTAGCGCTCTCCATGACGAGACAGGCAAGAAAATCGCAAAGCTTAACGGTTCAAACAACCCGGCTGAGTTCTGGAACGAGAACTACAACAAAAAACTCGCGCGCGCATACGCAGAGTTTGCTGCGCATACGGGGCTCACGTATGACTCGCCTCACTCGCAGAATTTTTTGATCGAGCTTGATGCGAACATGAAGCCCACCGGGAGAATCGTGCTCCGAGACTTTGTCGACTCCTATGCGCAGGAAGATATTCTGAAAGCTGCGGGTAAAGCGGAGTTTTTGAGGACCTGGGATTCTGGGAACATTCACAGAGGCTCTTTAGATGTTGCCGTGGGCACGATGCACGGAAATGATTTTCCCTCTTGGCTCAACGAGGAGATCTACTCGAGCTGGGGCGCTGATTTTTACCGAGAGTTTGATCGTGAGTTTTCGAGGCTCACCGGAATTCCGCTTGCAGAGTTAAAGGCCGTCAGTCACTCGCAAAGTCACCGATACTTTTCGAAGGACTACACCATGCGATCGGCGAGTGCGAAAAAGTACCTAGGCCTGATGGACTGCTTTTTTGGTCTTACGAAGACGCGCGCCGGAGTGGACTGCCCTGATTACCTGGTGCGCAAAGTCTCTGCACGTCGCGCTGCGAACGCGTGCCAGAACGTCGTCAAAGGAAAGTGACCGAGAAAAAGAGAAGTTATTTTTTCTTTTGGTACTTCTTCATGAAGCGCTCAACACGGCCCTCGGTGTCGAGAAGCTTTTGAGTGCCCGTAAAGAAGGGGTGCGACGCCGATGAGATTTCTACCTTCAGTAGGGGATACTCTTTTCCGTCGGTCCATTGGATCGTGTCTTTGGTCGCGATCGTGGAGCGGGTCACAAATGCGAAATCGCTCGAGATGTCTTTGACTACGACTTCACGGTACACGGGATGAATTGCGTCTTGCATAGAGGGTTGTGAATTACCTGTCCTAGCCCCGGAAATCAAACGCTAAAACGCAGAACCTGCAGATTGCTGGCTCTCAGTGTCATCCGCTTGGGTGCGAAAAAGGCCGCGCGCGGCTGCTTCCTTTAGGCGGTAGTTGAGCCAACGACAATCAAGAGCCCCGTTATAGACTTGGATGCGTCGATCTGCGCGCATTTTGAGGTTTCCGGTGAGCTCTGCGTTTCCGGCCAGGACCCAAGCGGATCCTCCGGGGAGGCTTGATTTGAGCTTTTCGCCTAAAGTCCGGTAGAGCGCGGGCAGGTCGGCACCCTCGCCGAGGCGTACGCCGTAAGGGGGGTTCGTGACCACGAGCGCGGCGCCTTGGGGGGGGCGCCAGTGGGTGAGTAGTCCTTTTTCGAAGCGGATCCATTTCGAGACGCCTGCTTTGGCTGCTCCCTGCTCTGCGGCCCGAATGGCCGACGCACTCTCGTCCCAGCCGATCAGTAAGGGACGCTCGGGCGAGGGGAGGACGCGCGCTCGCGCTTCTGAGCGCAACTCCATCGAGCGCTTAAGGTCCGTGCCCCGCCAGCGCTCGTACCCAAAGCGTAAACCTAAGCCGGGCGCCTTACGCGCGAGCAGGAGTGCGGCTTCGATCAGGAGCGTGCCTGAACCGCACATGGGATCGAGGACTGGTCGATCGGGGAGCTGACCTTCGTTGATCTCGCCGGTGAGAAGCAAAAGGCCCGCGGCGAGATTTTCTTTAAGCGGTGCACCTGAGTCTCCTGAGCGGTAGCCGCGCTCGTGCAGTGGGTGGCCAGAGGAGTCCAGAGAAAGCGTACATTTGCCTTGAAAAATCCGCGCGTTCACGCGGACATCCGGGCTTTCGCGATCCACACTCGCGCGCACGCCGCCGCACTCGCGGCGCATGCGATCGGCGATCGCGTCTTTGATTTTGAGTGCTGTGCCGAGCCCATGTGTGAGTCCGGGGGTTGAGTGGAGCGAACAGTCGACGGCAAAGGTCATCTCCGGAGTGAGCAGTCGCTCCCAGGGGATGCGCCTCACCTGGTCGTAGAGCATCTCGGGTGTGGCGGCCGAGAAGCTTCGCAGTTGGGCTAAAACGCGCGTTGCGGTGCGAAGCTCAAGGTTCGCCCGCACCATGGAGTCAAAGCTGTAGTCCCACAGAACGCCGCCCTTTAAGCGCGTGAGGTTAGAGACTCCGAGTGCGCGGACCTCAGTGAGGAGCACGTCTTCAAGACCTGCGGGAGCGAGCGCAAGGAGGTGCGTGGGTTTCAGGGGCTCGACGCCCTCGGGCAGAGGGGGAGCGGAGGGGAGCAGTGGGGCTGCGGGGGCTTCCAATTCGGCATCCGGGCGTTTTTTGCGAAGGAGGACCCGGGGCGGAGGCGTTGTCATATGCTGCGTTGCGTCTCATAAAGGGTGCGGCGTGGCAATGACTAAATGAAGTCAATCGAAATACTCTGGAAACTCCCTCTCAATGACGTGGCCCTTAGGGCTCCAGAACTCGACAAAGGTCAAAACGATAATTGGAAATTCAGCATTTACTTAAGTTCTGAAGATGTTCTCTGAATTTATCCATTCCCGTTTCTTTCGGAATACGACCTGGCTTTCGTCTTCTTAAGTAGTCTTTATACTCAGCAACGGCCTCATCCCAATACCGAACCGAGCCTTTGATCCATAAGTCGTAACGAATCCCCATTTCTCCGAAGTTAAGATCAATGGTTTTGTTGGGTCGTTCGGTCATTTTCGCGCGTGAAATTTCGACAATTTCGTTTGCCGACTCTAACGCCGCGCGAGCTCGCGCTCTTGAAAGATCTCTGCGACTTCGCGGCGAAGCTCTTGGGCAAAGGCGAGATTTTCGGTGTGCAGCGTCCGTCCAAAGTCCCGATCGATCCCTGCGATTTGAATGCGGAGGGAGTTCTGCGCGAGCAAACTCATCAGAGCCTGGGGGCGAGGGAGAGGCACGCGATCGGGGGACTTTGCGGCAAACGCCGCGGTACTGAGAGAGAGCGATCCAGCGAGCATCCAAACTACAGATTTCATGGGTTCACCTTCCTTGTGGACCGTGAGTCGCGTCCGCACATCCTTATGCGGCCGACTCAAGATGATTAGAGCAGGCACCAAGCGTCGTGTCAAATGACGCCCTTTAAAATCAGAGCAAACCAATCAACTACCAAACCAATGCGACTTTGCCCACCGATTCGCGCCCACCAAGAAGAGTATGAGCGTCTGCGACCTGTTCAGCTGGGAATGTGCGGCCCAAGTGGGGCTTGAGCACTCCCGCCTCGCGTAGCCGAATGACTTCCGGAAAGAGGGCCGCGATCACGTGAGGGCGATGATCGGCGATTTGTAAAATGTTGATTCCCGCGAGCGTTTGCGAGCGCGTGAGGAATCGCATGGGATGATAAATGCCGAACTGAAGCAGCGTGCGAAGCGCGCGTAAAGGATTACGTGACTTACCGGTCATGTCAGCTACGCCGAAACTGACCATGCGGCCACCGGGAGCGAGGAGTTTGAGGCCTTTTCGGAACGTACGACCTCCGATCGAGTCAAAGATGACGTCGATTTTTGGTTCACGCGCGAGCCCGAGCTCAAACGACTCCTCTGCAGTGTCGATCGCGAGATTGACGCCGTTTCGAAGGAGGAATTCTTTTTTTTGTCCCCCGCGCGCAGTGCCGACAACAAAGCAGCCTTTGGATTGAGCGATTTGTGTGAGCAGAATGCCCACACCTCCTGCTGCCGCATGCACGAGCACGCGATCTTTGGCCACAAGGTGCACGGCGTGAGTTGCGGCAAAAACGGCGGTAAGCCCTTGAGTACCGAGTGCTGTGGTTTCGCTCGCGTTCCAGTTTGCAGGAATCTCCACCACCGCCTCCACTCGTGCGCACGCTTGGCTTGCGTATCCTCCAAAGCGGGTGAGCGCGAGCACGCGTTTGCCGAGCCATTGAGGATCAACTCCTGCGCCGAGTTGGTCAATGTGGCCTACGACTTCGTAGCCCAAGACCGCCGGGTTCTTTGGGGCCTCAGGGTAAAGACCCATCCGAGCCATCACATCCGCGAAGTTAAGCCCCGAGGCCTCAACGTGGATGCGGACCTCGCCAGATTTCGCAATTAAGTCGGGCGATTCTTTTAGCGAAAACGCCTGATGGGCATCGCCATAACGGACTAAAAAGAGTGCTTTCATAGGGTAGACTTTTTAGAACCTCTCTGATTAATTAGCGTCACACAAGCGCGTTTGGAGGTTGTGATGCGTCAATTCGAATTCATTCGAGATACGGGCCCTGAACCGCACCGAGTACGTACGGCGGCGCTGTTAAAAAAATACCCCGAACTGCGTAAGCTCTTTGGTCATCAACGCTCCTCAGCTCTCATCATCGTTGCGATCGTCGCGCTTCAGATCGCAGTTGCGTTTGTGGTTTCAACGCAGCCCTGGTGGGTGATGTTGATTGCAGCCTACACGGTGGGTGCCGTCTCAAATCACGCGCTCTTTGTGTTCATTCACGAAGCGACGCATAACCTCGTATTCCGTAGCACCTGGGCAAACAAAGTCATCGGCATGATCGCCAATCTCCCGATCGTGTTCCCTGCGGCACTTGGCTTTCGAAAGTACCACCTCGTGCACCATCAATTTCAAGGCGACTTCGATCGAGATGCGGATCTCTCGGGCCCAAGGGAGGCTGCATGGGTGGGAAACTCGCCGGTTCGCAAAGCGCTTTGGCTTCTGACTTATGCATTCACTGAAGGTGTGATCCGTCCTCAGCGCATCAAGTACGTAAAGCTGTGGGATGGCTGGATCCTCGCGAATCTTCTGGTTCAGGTCGTATTCGCGGCGGCAATCTTTTGGATGTGGGGAGGGCTTGCGCTCGCTTACCTGACGCTCTCGCTGTTTTTCTCCGTCGGTTTGCATCCGCTGGGTGCGCGCTGGATTCAGGAGCATTTCGTTGTGAAGCAGGGTCAGGAGACGTACTCGTATTACGGACCTGCAAACAAAATCGCGTTTAACGTCGGCTTCCATAATGAGCACCATGATCTCGTCATGGTGCCTTGGTCAAAGCTCCCTCGCGTGCGCGCGATGGCGCCCGAGTTCTATGACTCGCTTTACTGGCATCCCTCGTGGACGAAGTTGCTTCTTCAGTTTCTTTTTGATCGCAATCTCTCGCTTTATAGTCGTGTGGTGCGTCCGAACCCTCAGCTTCAGACTGGCGTGACGGAGGTGACTGCGAGCATGATCCCAGGGCATCCGTTGCAAAAGAAAGTTTCGGTCCAATCCGCTCCGGTTGAAGTTGCAGCAGAGCCTGCGCTCGTTTAGGCAGGTGGGGCACGTTTGAGCGATCGCCTTACTGAGAGCTCTTCTCAATAACAGACTAGACACCCCCTCTCAGCGCGCGCTAAAACCAAAGGGATCCGGAGGATCTATCAAAATGACTCAAAAGCCCTCGCTCGTTGCGATCGCCCTGGCCTTAGGTTGCTCCACACTCTCTCAAGCAGGCGAGCCATCGCGCGATCAAGTCGTGCAGACGCTCGAATCTATGACCGGCTGCTACCTTGTTGACTACAGCTACACCGAGACGGAAGCGCTGAAAGACGGCTACACCCGCGACGCGCGTGTTTACGACGTCAACAAGAGCATGTCGGTCAAGGAGTGGATTTACTCTGAGCAGGTGTCTGCAAATCACATCCGGCTTCAGCACATTCTTTTTGCAACCAAGCCTGACGGCACGTTCATGGACGGCTCGATGCTCAAGCACACGGGCGAGGACTGGGAGCATGCTAGCTCGTTTCTCTATGACTTCGTGGGACCGAACACTTGGGACGTGAAACCGCTCACCACGCGCCAAGGCGTGTGGACGCGCAAGATCACCAACCTCGATGATGGTCTCCGTTATCAGTGCGCAGCACCTTGGAAGATTGAGGGTCAAGGCTACGCCGAGTGGTCGTGTCAGTCGTACGCGCCGATCCCTGGGCGCGAAACCCGCGACATGGGCCGTCGCGACTATAACACGATGGATCGTTTCACCCGCGTGATCGCTTATGGACAGAGTTGGCTTGAGCGCCAAGAGAACACCAAAATCATTCACGCCAAAGACGGCACCAAAACTCCACTCGCCAAGGAGCTCGGAAAGAATTGGTACGTGCGTCTTCCGGATTCGGAATGCAGCGTGGCTCAGGCGTTTGCGGGTCCGCGCTTGAAGTTCTGGAATCTGCTCCGCGATACGTGGATCGAAGTACTGAGCGGCGATCGCTCGTTTGTGGAGAGGCCACTCATTCCGGGTACAATGCCGCGATTCGTGAAAATGATAGAGATTGAGTCAAAGTATTTCATGCAGAACATGGATGATCCGGCAGTCCGTGCACTTGCGAAAGCTGAGATTCGCCAAGTGATTCAAGAGTACCGTGCGAACTAAGCCGCTCATCGTCCTTTTGGCGATCGCGCTTTCGTTTAGGTCTCAGTAAGTCGCCGCAAGTTTTTGGAAAAAATCTGCCTCACATCGGCCCTGCCAATCCTCGGCCCGCTTGAGCGCTTCAGCGCGAGTCGAGGGGAGTCGTCTGGGAATCCACTCAAAAAAGAGGGGTTGTGTGATCGCGGCAGCGAGCGCTTGCGCTTCACGAACTCCTCCGGGTATCGAGCAGTCCGCAGAAGGTACGTGCACAAACGTAAACGGGACTTGCTCTTTTAGAGTTGAACTTAAGCGGTAGGCCGTGTTGTTGCACACAAACGCTCCTGGAGTGCGCGAGACTTTCGTTTGTACGCGGAAGAAGTCAGGGAGTCCGCAGTAGAGGCGCTCTACCGGAAAGTAAAACCCCAAGGACTCCGGCGCGCCTGGAAGGATCGGTGTACCGCGCCGAATCTGGCCCGAGTTATCGGCTAAGCCTGGGGTGTCATCGAGGTTCTGGGCTGCAGTTTCAAAGGTCATCGAGCATCCGCCCTCGCCAAGTCCTAGAACGAAATCAACATGCCCCGCGCTTGTGAGGCAGTCTTGAAGCTTCGCTGCCGCTTCGTCGTAGACGACGGGAAGGGTGCAGGGAATGATTTCGATCGGCGTGTCTTTGAGGGCGAGAATCAGCTCCTCGAGTACGATGAGCGAGCGATTTTCTTGGCGTCCTGCAAAGGGTTCGAACGCGCTCACTAGGATCCGGGAGGCTTCCGCATGGCTCATGACTAAGCTCCCTACTATCAAGAGCCACGTTAAGTGTCGCATGTCAGAGGGAGTATCTTGATCTGACTGGTTGTGTCAATTGTGTATTCCCCTCTTGGCGGGAGCTGGGTTTTAGGCTTAGTCTCATGGAGAAACGTGCTCTAAGTTCTAGTCCGCAGATGGTACGCGGCCTCTTAGTGCTCTTGAAACCCTGGACCTAAATCTAAGGAGGCAAACCATGGGAAAAAAACTCTTCGTCGGCAATCTTCCGTTCGCAGCAACCGACGCCAACCTGACTGAAGTTTTCGGACAAGTCGGAAAAGTCGAGTCCGCGCGTGTTGTGACCGATAAATTCTCCGGTCGTAGCAAGGGATTCGGATTTGTCGAAATGGGCACGGACGCTGAAGCGGCCGAGGCAATCACGAAGTTTAACGGAGCTGACTGGGAAGGTCGTCAGCTCAACGTCGCTGAAGCGAAAGAACAAGGACCTCGCGAGCCAGGATCAGGTGGCGGCGGTGGTGGACGTGGCGGTCGCGGTGGTGGACGCGGCGGCGATCGCGGTAGTCGCGAAGGCTAAGTTTTCTCGAAAAAAGTAGTACAAAAAAGGGATCCGCAGCAAACCGCGGATCCCTTTTTTCTTTTCAGCTCCCGAGGTACTCTCTTCGGAGATGTCTTCACCACAGTACGCCGATCAGCTGCAGCCCTTCTGGACTAACTTAGGCATCCTCACCGCCATTATGTTCGTGAGGTATTTTGCGTTCGCCGGTGGCGCATATTTGCTCTTGTACAAGTGGGGCGCGAAGCGCTTCGCTTCGCGCAAGATTGATCCAAAGCCTCCGGGCTCAAAGATTATGAAGACCGAGATCTTCCACTCGCTCTCAAGCTCGCTACTTTTTGGGCTTTCAGGTGCTGTAGGATTAGAGCTGTGGCGCGCAGGTTGGACACTGGTTTACTTCGATCCTGCCGAGTACGGGTGGTTTTACTTTTTCGCAAGTTTGCCGCTCCTTCTCTTTGTGCATGATACGTACTTTTACTTCACCCATCGGGCGATGCACCACCCCAAGCTCTTTGCACTCTTTCACCGCGTGCACCATGAATCCTTTAATCCGACACCGTGGGCTGCGTTCTCGTTTTCGTTTGGTGAAGCATTTCTGCTAGCGACATTTCTCCCGCTTGCAATGCTCGTGATCCCCGTGCATCCGGTAATGCTGCTGGTGTTTCTCACTGTGATGACGATCATGGGAGTCGTCAATCATACGGGCTACGAGTTTTTCCCGGCGGGATTTTATCGCAATCCCATCGGCAAGTGGATCATCGGAGCAGCTGATCACTTCGTGCACCATCGCAAAGTGCAGTACAATTTTGCACTCTATTTTACGTTTTGGGATCACTGGCTTGGGACCGCGGATCCGGACTTTCATAAGTTCTACGATAAGCTTAAGTCGCGCTCGGAAGCAGAGCGTGCAGACCTCGGTCGCAGGCCCGCTCTGGACGAGGCGGCTACTCCTCAGCCTTAAGCTCAGCAAAGCTCCAGATCCAAGCGATCCAAACGAGATCTGCAACCAGGAGATGGACAAGCTGCATCCACACAGGTGCGAGGAGCAGGAGATTGAGAAGTCCGAGTGCCACGTTACCCGCAGTGGCGGCGATCAGTAGCCGAACGGGCGTAGGTCGAGTGGACGACGAAATTCTCCGTGCACCGAGCGCAAAGATGAGGAGCGCTGAAGCCACGGCAAAAATAGGATGCAGAATCCTCACGCGGAGTGCGAGATGGCTCTCGGGATGGAAGTCCTGCTGGAGTCCATGGGCGAGGGACTCCGCAGGATAGAGAGTGTTACCCAGCGCTGCGATCGCTCCTGTCGTACCGGTCGCCAGAAGGAGTGCCCCGGAAACGAGCCATAGTTTTTGGGTCTTCGTGATTGCGCTCCAGAGATTGACGCGCTCTGGGCTCTTCAGAGAACGAGTGAAGAGAGTCAGCGCTCCCAAGAGCAGGAACGTGTTCACCAAGTGAAGCGTGATCGAGACAAGTCGTGCGTTCGATTTATCCTGATCTACAAGTTCGTAAAGGACGAGCCCCGCGCCGATCAACGCCTCAACGACCGTGAGCCAAAGGGACGCCCAAGCGTACGTGCGGGTTGGATGTCCCTTGGGGAAGCGCTTTCGAACAACCCAAACGATCGCGATCACCGCAAGGAGCACGATGCCTGACGTCGCACGATGCGTGAACTCGATCACGGTCTCAATCTCGGGGGCGCGTGGAACCACTTGTCCGTTACAAAGTGGCCAGTGACTCCCGCACCCGGCGCCCGAACCCGTTGCGCGAACGAACGCGCCAAAGACGATCACAAAAAGATTGTAGATGAGGAGCGCCCAGGCGGCGCGGAGGAGTCCTAAGTGTGGCATGCACTAGCGTTTAACTTAACGCTGCTTGGTACCGCAATCCCGGATTGAGGCGTCCATCGCGTCCTCCGAGCTCATGCTTTGGCCGTACTTTGGGTAGAGGGTTTGTAGGCAAGAGAGGGATTCGACCGCCAGACGAGGCAATGCAGCGCCGGTCCGCTGGGCGGTGTCTGCGCCATCGAGGCTTTGGTAGTACTTGTCTGCGACATAATCTACGATCCTGGCCTTGCCCTGAGCGCTCATGCCGGAATAGCGGACCGCAAGGTCCATCGAGTCAGCGCCTCCTAAGCTTCGATACGCGTACTCGTCCAGTCGCGCGAGCACTTCAAGATCTTTGTAAGTCTTACACGCTGCGTGCGCGCGAGAAGTGGATTCGGCGCTCTCGAGCGAGCGGTAGTAGCCGCGGTAGACGAGATCAAAGCATTTTTGGAAATCGTGGCCTGGGCCAGTAGATTGAATCAGCTGGAGTGCTTCTACGAGCTTTTGGCGTGCATGCTGGAGCGCGCTTTCAGGTGCCACGGAGCTATCAATCAGATAGTAGATCGTATTGGCGGTACGCTTGATCTCGTCTTTGAGGACGGGATTTGCGAGAGCAGAGAGCGAGAAGAGTACAGTCACGATGACTAAAGAGATTAATCTCATACTTTGAACTCCTATGGTCTTAAGGAGTACGGGGTGCGCCAGAGCCTGTCAAATCAGCGTGAGCTGATCTGCGTCGGAGACGGGCGCACGTTCGGTGTGATCGAGAAAGACTTCCTCCTTCTCGATCGGTGTGCGCTTGGAGTCGATCACAAAAAAGGAGTTCTTGGGGTACTTGCGCTTTAAAACGCGCATGGCGTCGATGATGAGTTCGATATTGCGAGGATCGTCATCCGACATCCCAAAGCGATGGTGTGGGTTCTCGCCGTACTTTTGCATCGCAATTTGCACTGAGCGCACGATGGCAGCATGCTTGAGCTCAGGGACGCCCCACTTCTCTTTTTTATCGCCGAGAGCTTTTCGCGTCTCAGGATGACTCACCGGAAAGATGCCCAAGTAATTGGGCGTGCCGACAAGATGACCGGCTTCAATGAGCCTTTGGAGCCCTTTTTCGAGCGTGTCGGGATGATGCCCGCGCGCGGTGATGAGGGAGAGCGCACGACCATTAAATACGGCGTGTAGAAAGAAGTTCCATGAAGGCCCTTTCCATTTGAATTCAGCTTCTGAAATCGCGTGCAGGAGATCTGCTTCGAAATGGTTGATGCCAGGATGATCGCGAAACTTACGGTAGCTCCCGTGGGGCCCATCAAACTGAGTTTGGTATTCGCCGTAGCGTCCGAACTTTCCAATATCAGAGTGGTGGAGGGCGTACTCTGCGGTCGAGAGCTCAAGCTCTACGCCCGTTTGTTTGTGGAAAATCGAAATCGTTGTTGGGAGATGAAAAACGTTATCGTCGAGATCAAAAAAGTAGAACGACTTTCCTCCCATCGCAGCATTGCGGTCGGGCTCAGGTTGGCGAGGCAGAGGGAGTTCGAACTGCTTGGCCATGCTTTATCGCTTTTGGAGTTGAGCCTGAAAGAGGGTTTGAGAGCTTGAGTCGCGCTGCTTAAGACTCCAAGTGAGGCGATCATTTTCGCGCGTAGCGTTGACTTCGATCCACGTGCTTGAGTCCATCGGAAAGGAGAGCGTGAGAGAGTTCCCGAAGTGAGAGCCCACTTGGAGACCTTCGCGCCAAAGAGTAGTGCCACGCACTTCAAAGCTCATGGGATTCCACTCTAGAGCGTTTCCCTCGCACACGAATGAGCCGTGGGAGAGGGCAAGTTTTTTAGAGCTTGCTTCGATTTGAACGTTCATTTGACTGCATTGCGCGCTTGCACCCTCAAGAGTGGAGAGTGAGCCGTTTCCTATCCATTGTCCTTGGACTCCGGCCATGGCGTTGGAACTCAGAACGACAGCGAGGATCAGAAAATGTTGCATAGCGCTAATCTCCTTGAGCGGATGTCACCAAAAAAATGACAGACCGTCTTTTTCTTTCTTCTATTCTCAGGTTCAATGTTCGGAACAATCAAGGGGGGATTCAATGATGGAATCCAAGATCACGCATAAAGGGATTTTTATCGTAGCGCTGCTGGCTTTCGCGCCGGCTGCTTTCGCGGGCGACACGCTGAGACTGACTCAGGGGGACGTCAAGCTTTCCACGTCGAGCGCTTTAAGTCTGAAGAGCGCGCGCGGCCAAGGCACGTTTGTGGTGCAGTTCTTAGAGCGGATTCGCCCCGAAGATCGTAGCGCGCTAGAGGCAGAGGGACTTCAGGTTTCTGACTATCTTCCGGATGATGCACTTGTGGTGCGAGGAGATGTGGGCTCTCTAGAGCGTCTCGCGGCGACTCTGCCTTCGCTTCGCGCGGTGACAGAGTTTCGCGCTGAGTGGAAGCTTGCTCCCGAGCTTGCACAAAAAACTCTTCGCTCTCGCGAGCTTCTGGTGCGCCTGACGGACGAGACGGCGCTTTCTCAAATTCAGAATCGTGCGATCGCTGGAGTGGAGATTCTGTCGGGCTCAGATCGTACGCTGGTTGCGCGCGCGAGTGCGCAAGGTCTCTTCACTCTTGCAGCTCAGGATGAAGTGCTTTGGATCCAGGATCTGCCAAGACTTGAGACCTACGAGCTTGTGCTCGGCGAGCCGATGCCAATGTCAATGAAAGGCGATCTCCCTTCGCGTACTGGCTTTGAGTCAGGCACGAAAATCATGAACATGGATGCTGCCTGGGAGCGTGGATTTACTGGAAAAGGGCAGATCGGCTCGATCGGAGATACTGGCGTCTCCTCAGGAGACATCTCCTCGATTCACACGGATCTCAAAGGTGTGATCAAGGGCTATACAGTGGGTTTAGGATCCACAACCTGGGATGATCCTCAAGGCCACGGCACCCATGTCGCGGGCTCCATTATTGCGTCAGGAGCGCTCTCAGGCGGATTGATCAAAGGAAGTGCGTTCGAAGCGCAGCTCGTTCCGGTCGGACTTTGGAGTCCGATCATGAACAACCTCATGTTCGATCAGGATTTTACTAAACTTTTTGGCTGGCCTCATCGGGATGGCGCCATGGTGCACTCGAACTCTTGGGGAGCGGCTGCGAACTTAGGCGCCTATGATGCGATGGCCGTGAAGGCGGATGATTTTCTCTTCAAAAACCCAGAGATGCTTGTGCTCTTTGCGGCCGGAAACAGCGGTCAAGACCTCAACAAAGACGGACGCATTGATGACAACTCAATCGGCACCCCGGGTACCGCTAAGAACGTGCTCACCGTCGGCGCTTCAGAAAATACGCTTGCAGTAGGTGGGATTCAAAAGAAGCACGCAGAGTTAAGGGATGGTGTGAAGAAGTGGGGAGTGGAGCCGATTGCATCGGATACGCTTTCGAACAACGCGGATGGTTTGGCTGCGTTCTCTTCGCGCGGGCCAACGACCGATGGACGCTTAAAGCCTGAAATCGTTGCCCCAGGTACGAACATCGTAAGTACCGTGTCCAAGCACCCGAAAGCCTCAAAGCTCTGGGGCGAGTTTGGCTCGGAGTACTGCTATGCGGGCGGAACCTCAATGGCAACTCCGCTTACGGCTGGAGCAGCACTAGTTTTGCGTCAGTATCTTGTTGAGGGTCTTAAGATTGCAAAGCCAACGGGCGCGCTTGTGAAAGCGGCGCTCATTCATACTGCAAAGGATATGTACCCAGGGCAGTACGGAAGCGGACCTAAGGCGGAGCTTCCTAAAGTAAGACCTAACGTGCACGAAGGTTTTGGTCGTGTGGATATGGATGCGGCGACTTCGCTTGATCAGACGCTAGTGATTGACGAACGCTCGGGCGTTGCTTTGCGGGGAGAGTTTAAGTACCGCGTGAAGGTCGGCGCCTCGGGTGCTCTGCGCGCAACGCTTACCTACATGGACGCTCCGGGTGCGGCAAACGCTGCTCGGGCGCTGGTAAACGATCTTGATCTCGTCGTGATGGATGCGGCGAACGCAGTCGTTGCCGAGAGCAAAGACCGAATCAACAATACGGAGATGCTAGAGCTTAAGGGCCTTGCAGCTGGCGACTATCAAGTTGTCGTGCGAGGGGTGAACGTTCCACAGGGTATCAGCGGTAAGCAGCCGTTTGCTCTGTTGGCATCGGCGGAGTAGGGAGTTGTGCAAACTGGCCCTCTTGCGTGTGCATGGCGATGACTTTAGTGATTGAACTTATTAGAGATCTTGCCAAGCATCTGACAGATCCTGGGTTGGAGAGGGGTAAGTCCTTAATGAGACAAGCCAATCTCAGAATCCATGCACACGCATGGGGTCCAGTTTAAAAACTCAGAGCGATGACTTCGGACGTGCCTTTGCGCGAGCCGCAAAGACTTTTCGAATCTTTCCGTCATCGTCCTCATCACGAATTTCGCCGACAACTTCTTCGAGAATGTCCTCCAGTGTAACGATACCTTCGCATTGATTCTCGGTGGAAACCACAAGTGCCATGTGACTGCGGCGCTCTTGCATCATGCGCATCACACCGAGTGCAGAATCCAGCGAACGCACGCTCAAAATCGGACGAATGATTGACGACCAGCTCCGCTCACCGGACTCTTTGAGTGCCATAAACTCCTTTGTGTGGAGTACTCCAATGACATGCGAGTCTTGGACGACAGGCAGACGTGTGTGGCCGGAGTTTAGAACGACTTGTAGCACTTCTTCGATTGGATCGGTGTTTCGCACCGAAAAAGCCTGAGACCAGGGAACAAAAATATCTCTGATTTTTTTGTTCTCGATGTCCGCCATGTTGAGAATAAAGCTCTGGTGCACGGGCGAAAAAGAGTCGATCTCAAGCGTACCTTGAGGAGCATTGGAGGGTTGTGACTTTGAGTCCTTAAAAAAAGATTTCAGAATCCAGTGCGTAGATTTTTCAAGGATCCGAACGAGCGGCGAGAGAACGCGGTCTGCGATGAAAATCCACTTTGCTCCTGCAAGTACGATTCGCATAGGGCTGCGCAGAGCAAGGGTTTTAGGGACGAGCTCGCCTACGACAACGCTCAAGTAAGTGATGGGTAAAACAATAATCACCACAGCCAAAGTCTCAGCGATGAACTCATTCATCCCAAAGCGGGAGGCGAAGTAGGGCTCGAGCGCATCCGTGGCGCCTGCGCCGCCCACCGCAGCGGCGACTGCGCCGACCAGAGTGATCCCGATCTGTAAGACCGAGAGCGTGCGCTCAGGGTTATCGCGAAGACGTAAGAGTGCTTGTGCATCTTTGTGGCCTTTGCGAGCGAGCGCACGAAGCTCGGGTTTGTGCACAGAAACAAATGCCATCTCGTAAGCTGCAAAAATAGCATTCAATGCCAAACACAATGAGACAATGATCACTTCTTCCATAAATCTGAGCTAGGCCCTCCCGAGCCGATGCATGAGCTTGCGGCGTAGTCCAAAGAGGACTGAGTATCCCGAAGGGATCCAGATCAACGAAAGAACCGTGCCCACAATCATGCCCCACTGAAGAGCGAGCGTCATGGGCACTAAAATGGGATCGTATCCACCAAGGCCAAACGCAGTCGGAACAAGCCCTACAACTGTCGTAAGCCCTGTGGCCAAAACGGCACGCAGCCGATCAGTGCTCGCTTTAACCAAAATAGAGTCAAAATCAGCGTTCGGTCCCGCTTTTTTCAAAAGCTCTTGAATGTAGTCGACCAGAATGATGGCGGAGTTGATTACAACCCCGGTGAGGCCTACAACTCCAATGAACGCAAGAAAGCTCAGAGGTCTTTGATCAAAAACGAACGCGTAGAAAACTCCAACAAGTCCCAATGGGATCGTGGAGAGAACTAAAAGTGGAGAGGAAAAACTCCCAAACGTAAACACTAGGGTTGCAAAAATGCCAAGCACCGCAAGGATCAGGGCCACTCCCAGTGAGGCGAGTGACTCGTTTGTGCTCTCCTCTTCGCCCCCAAATGACAGAGAGACGCTGGGGTATTTGCTCTGGAGTTCTGCGAACTTTTTACGAGCAAAGACGTTTAGCTCACTTGAGGTGATTTTCGCAACGTCCACCTCAGAGGTGAGCGTGATGGATCGTTTGAACTGAAAGTTTCTCTGGATTACGGGGCTTTGAGACTCTTTAAAACGACCTAAGGCACCCAGTGCGACGATGTTGTTTTGGTTGTTGAGGACTTTTGCGCTATTGAGGTCATCGACATGAGTGCGGCTTTGATCATCAAAGCGAATGAGCACTTCAAAGTCACGTCGGTTCTCAGTGAGCTCGGTGACGACAAATCCTTCAAGCGCGGTGCGGAGATTCAGTCCTAAGGTCTCAAGCCCCAGTCCCGCAGATGCGATCGTGTTGTCGGAGGGTTCAAATCGGTACTCGTCACCTTGATTTTGCTCATCAAGCTCAGGAGCGAGTACGCCGGGTACGGCCTTCACCGCTTCAAGCATTTCTGAGGCCATGGTCTTCAGTTCTGGATAGTTTGAAGAGCGAAATGTCACGGTCAGTGGTTTTCCAACGGGAGGGCCGGCAGGGAGCGTCTCAACCGAAAACTTTTCTAACTCAGGGTGTTTAGGGATCTTCCGCAGAGTCTCAAGCGTCTTTGGAATCGATAGGGAAGGCGCAACTTCGGGCCGCACGGCAATGATCGTGAGTCCAACGTGCTCGCCGGTTTTCGAGAGAGGATCGCCACCGTCGACCTGCTGAGCTCCTGCACGATTGATGACAGCAAGCACAGTATCCGTTCCAAGCTTGTCGGTGACCTGTTCAGAGATCCAGGCTCCGATTCGATCCGTCGCTTCGATAGGGGCATCGCGTTTGAGGTCGTAGCGGATGAGATAATACTCATCGCCCTCGGATGGAAAAAGCTCAAAGCGATTGAATACTGCAGTGACTAAAAATCCTGAGAGCACTACTGCAATGAGCGTCGCAAGAGTGAGGTATTTGCGACGTAAAGTCACTGCGATGAATTTGCCCCACGCAGCCTCGATTCTCTTAAAGCGATCAGGCTTTGCGTCGATGGATTTAGGTTTTGGATTGAGAAACTGAAGTCGAGCTGGCAAGAGCGTTAGCGCCTCAACCAGGCTCATCATGAGTGCGATCGTCACCACGATCGGAATCCAGCGGATGAACTGCCCCATCACTCCTTTGGTCACAAGCATAGGGAGAAACGCTGCGATAATCGTGACGGTCGATGCTGTAAAGGGTACCCAAAATTGGCGTGCTGAGCGGATGGCGGCCTCTCGCCCGTCAAGTCCTTCTTCGCGAAGCCGCGTGTAGTGCTCTGAGATGACGATGGAGTTATCGACTAAGTTCCCGAGGCAGATGATCAGCGCCATCATCGTGATGATGTTGAAGTTAGCGCCAATCGCGACCATCAAAGTCAGCGTTGCGAGAGTGCACAGTGGGAGGCTCATGGCACTCGCGACGCCGATCTTACCTGGCAAGAACATAAAGAGCACCAGGAGCACGACAGCAAGACCTGCAAATGCGTTAAACGAGACGATCTCAAGGCGGGTCTGGATCCGGCGTCCTTCATCGTTGTAGATGACCAGACGATGGGTTTCTGGAAGTTTTTTCTCAAACTCTCGCACGCGCGAGCGCAGATCTCCGATCATCGTAAGACCATCGGCCTGAGCTTTTTTGGTCGTGATGAGCAGTGTGGCTTCAACTCCGTTCGCCCGCGCAAGCACGCTCGCAGGCTCAGACGCATCGACGATGCGAGCGACATCACGGACGCGAACCGATTGAGCTTCGTTGGCGCGCACGACGACATTGCCGAGCGTCTCGGCGTCAGTGATTTTGCCCACAACACGTACGAGCTTGAGGGTCGAGTCGGTACGTAGAAACCCCGCAGGTACATCTTTCAAGCGCGAGGAGACGGCTTGCGTAACTTCTGCGATGCCCACCTGAGTGCGCCGCAACCGTTCTGGATCAAGCAAGATCTGGAGTTCTCGCCTGCGATGTCCAGAAAACCTGACGCTCGCCACTCCCGCGTTATCCTCAAGAATTTCTTTGAGATCTTCTGCAAGGAGATCGCGCTCCCGATTTTGGTTTGGGCCTAGAATTGCGACTTCAAGGACTGGGATCTCATCGGCTTTTAACTCCGTCACCAAAGGTGCATCCGGGATTCCGGCCGGAAGCTTTGAGGCCGCGCGCTGCACACCGCGCTGGATCTCGGTGACGACTTGATCGGAGTTTGCGCCATCGATGTCGATGCGGATATTAATCTCGCTGCGCTCGTTTTGAGAAGTCGAGCGGACGTCCTTGATGCCGCTGATGCCGCGGATCTCGTCTTCGATGGGTTTTGTGATCTTGTCTTGAACTTCTTCGGGAGACGCTCCGGGGTAGATAGTGAGGACGAGGACTTGAGCGAAGTTGACGGGCGGAAAAGCTTCGCGCCTCAGAAGCCCTGACCCAAGCACCCCTGCGAGCAAGGTCATGAGGGTGAGCACAGCAGAGAATCGCCAGTTGCGGACAAAGAATCCGAAGAGTTGGTCCATGGAGTGAGCGCCCCATCATAGACAGGAAAGCCGCGGAAATCCGTACTGAAATGAGAGAGTCACAGAACACCGAGTCATGATGCGCCAAGATCGGAGTTTGGATCAGAGTGTTCCGTAAGCACTCCAAAAGGATTTATGCACCGCAGCGCAGACTGAAGGAGATCCCGGGCGTCGGAGTGCTCGGATTAAAAACTGGCCCCTTTGCGTGTGCAGGCCCCCCCCCGGGTCTAGACCCCAAAACCTCCCATGCAGCCTGCACCCTGGCATCCGCCGCCGTTAGGGTCCGTGCAGGGGTTTGTGGGGGCACTTTCGTTAAGGATGAAGTTTCGTGAGTTGAGCGGTTTCCAGCCGCGATCCATCAAGCCGTGCCAAGCGGTTTGGGATATCGGGGGGTTTTGAGTGGAGTTGAAGTAGCGTGAGTTCCCCATCCTTCCGCACTCGGAGTCGGCAAGGGTTGTCCCAGCCTCAACTTTGCGCCAAAGCATAATGAGCGAAATATGGTAGCGCGGGCCTTGGTACCAATCGAGCTTCATCGGAATCTTGCTTGCTGTGGTCATTTCGATCGCGCTTGAGGCGCACGCAAATTTAGAAGGGTGAGTTCCGTCGTCGTTGACGATGTCCTGCCAGGTCTCGCCCTGCTTGATCCGTAGGATCGAGCCGTCATCTGAGAGGAGTGCAAATTGATAGAGCCCTGGCTGATCACTGTCTGAAAGTACGATGTTGCTCTCGAAATGAAGTGAAAAGTATTCAAAGAGCGTATCATTGAGGTCATTTTGTAGTGTGTGCCCGCTTAGAGTTTGAAACCCTGCGTTCCAGGGGCGCGTAGGAACAAAGACGCGATCAAAAAAAACATCCGCTGCAACAGGCCTTCCGTTTAGAGAGTAGCCGGCCACATTGCTCGGATTGGGCGTGCCTTGCGCGATGTACTTTAGCTCTCCATGAAGGCCGTAGCGCGTACCATTGCTAAGACCTGAGCCGCCGCCGGTCGGATTGCAAACGGCCAAGTTGGGATCTGCTGCGCGCTCAATGAGGACCGCGTCCTGGCTGGTGCTGACGGTGCTGACGTTGAGGCTCTCGACATTACAGGCGCTGAGGATCCCAGCGAGAAGAGTGAGGGTTAAGCCCGAAGCGATCTGCGTTTTCATCATCCGGAACCTCCATGTGCGTGACGTGGGCCCGATCGGTGGACCACTCAAATCTTAATGTAAGTTTATACTGTTAAATAAACAACATAAAAATGATTAGTTGCGTTATGTGTTTGAACTTAATGAGGTTTGAGAGCAGTCGAGCGTGTCGCGCTCACCTGCAGCGTAGAGTGAGGTCCTGAAATCCATCTGCGCGCACTCGTAAAGTCATCCCGCGCTCTAACTTTGGTGCCGCGGTGATCGCGCCCGTGAGCACAATGGAGCCGGCCGATAGCTCCACGCCCCAGGAGTAAAGGATGTGAGTGAGCTGCGAGAGGCTCTCGGCGGGATCGCCGAGTACGTCGCTTGCGCATCCTTGCTCGCGCAGTATGCCGTTTACCTCAAGCTCAATTGTGCATCCCCGCGCGCGCGGAGCTTGCCCGAGCGGGACCCAGGCGCCCAAAGAAAAGGCATGTGAGGAGCAGTTATCGGCAACAACATCGTTTAAAGAGAAGTACTTAAATCCCTTAAAGCGCGAGTCCAAGATCTCAAGTGCGGGAGCGACGTGTGTACAGTGCGTGAGTGCGTCTTGGGCTGAAAGCGGAGCGCGAATCGTGCGTCCGATCTTAAAAGCAATCTCGGGCTCGACCTTGGGATGTACACCGCGCGTGAGTGCGTACACTCCGCCGTACACCTCCATTGCGTCAGTCAGTACCCCTGCAATTGGCGTGTGGAGTCCCATCTGCTCCATCTTCGCGCGTGAGGTGAGCCCCATTTTGTATCCCACGATCTTCTCGCCACGCGCGAGGCGGAGTGCAATTCCGCGCGCTTGAATCGCGTAGGCCTCATCCAGAGTCATTGACGGAAACTCTGCTGTTAGACGCTCGATTTCGCGCTGGTTTTGAAGGGCTTGATCAAGGGTCTCGGCGCAGCGATCGAGAGAAGAAGGAATCATCATCAAGTGCTCCATTGGTTGAGGTAGTTCAGAAACATCGCAAGCGGCATCGCACCCGACTGACGATCTACTTCGAGGCCGTCTTTGAACACGATCAAGGTCGGGATCCCGCGGATCTGGTAGGTTTGCGCAGCGAGTGCGTAGCGCTCAGTATCGAGCTGAGCAAAGAGGATCTTCTCGCCAAGTTGCTGAGCGGCTGCCTTAAATGTTGGAGCGAAAGCTTTACACGGGCCACACCATTCGGCCCAAAAGTCGACAACAAGTGGTCGGTCGGCGACTCGAATGAGTCGGTTGAGCGCGGTTCCACTGATCTCCTGGACTGCGTTGTGGGAGGGGAGTGAGCTCTTGCAGTTTCCGCAAACGGGTTGACCCTTTTGGGCACGCTCGACGGGTAAGCGGTTGATCTTTTCGCATTGAGGGCAAACGAGCAGTGTGGACTTCATGAAATTGCGCAACGCTCCGGAATCCGGTATTTTCCCATCTCCACGGGTTGTAGCCAAGAGACAACTCGGGGTACAACGGAGCGATGCGTGAAGCATTGAAATACTGGGAGATTTCGCCTCGAGTGCGGGAGGGGATTGCCGTGTTTCCAGGAGATACACCGTACGTGCGTGAAGAGCTTTTGCACTTCTCGCGTGGGCATCATCTTTCGCTCTCCAAAATCCACTGCACGGTCCACTTGGGTGCACACGCGGATGCGCCGATTCATTATCATCGCGACGGCGTCGGTATCGCAGAGCGCGATCTTGCTGCTTACTTTGGCGCGTGCGAAGTGATGCGCGTGCGAGCCCCCCGGGGAGAGCGCATTGGTTTATCGGCCCTTCAGGGGCGCACTCCTCGTGCGCCGCGCGTCCTGCTTCAGACCGATAGCTTTGCGGATCCTTACCGTTGGACGAGCGACTTCAACGGTGTGGAGCCTGAGCTTGTGGAGTATCTCGCCTCTTGCGGAGTGCGTTTGATTGGTGTGGATACGCCTTCTCTTGATCTTGCTGATGACAAAGAGCTGAGAGCGCATCAAGTTTGTTTCAGTCGCGATCTTTCGATTTTAGAGGGCCTTGTGCTTGGAGCGGTGCCGGAGGGGATTTATAGTTTAGTCGCTCTGCCTTTGGCTCTTGAGGGCGCAGATGCAGCGCCAGTGCGCGCGATCCTTGTTGAGAGCGTTTTGGGGGAGTTGTGTCCCAAGAAGTGATGAACTTCATCGATGGCCAGTGGATGCCTGCAACCAAAGGCCAATGGCTTAATCACGAAAATCCAGCAACCGGCGAAGTGGATCTACGACTTCCTGACTCAGATGCGCAGGATATTGCGCTTGCGATTGAGAGCGCAGAGCGCTCGTCTTGGCTCCACTATACGCTCCCGATGCGCGTGAAAGTTTTGCGTGCTCTTTGCTCCGAAGTGCGCTCAAGGCATGAGGAGTTTTCGCGGGCTGAGACGCTCGATACAGGAAAGCCAATCACAACTTCGCAAACAGTCGATATCGCGCGAGCGATTCGCAATTTGGAATTTTTTGCCGACTTTGCAGAGTCACGCATGCCGGAAACCTATCTTACCGCTCAGGCTGATCACGCTGTCGTGCGCTCAGCAGTTGGGGTTGTGGCAGCGATCTCGCCATGGAACTTGCCACTGTATCTTTTGACGTGGAAAGTAGCGCCCGCACTCGCGTTTGGAAACTGTGTGATCGCTAAACCCTCAGAGTGGACTCCGCGAACCGCAGCTCTGCTTTGTGAAGCTGCTTTAAGGGTAGGGCTCCCGGCGGGCGCACTTTCGGTGGTCCATGGCGTAGGCGCAAAGACAGGAGCGGAGCTTGCGCGTAATCCTCGGGTCAAGGCGCTCTCGTTCACTGGGAGTACCGCAACTGGACGCAGGATTGCGGAACTGGCTGCGCCTCATTTCAAAAAAATATCTCTTGAGATGGGTGGAAAAAACGCAACCCTCATTTTTGCCGATGCCAATCTCAAGCGCGCTTTCGCAGAGGCTGCGCAGGCTGCGTTTTCAAATCAAGGTCAGATTTGTCTGTGCGGCTCGCGGATTTTGATCGAAGAATCCGTATACGCCCACGCGCGTGATCAGATCGTACAGTACGCAAAAGAGTTACGCATTGGAGATCCGCTGGACCCTCAGACTCAGTTTGGATCCCTTGTTTCAAAGCCACACTTTGAGAAAGTCACGGCGCTTGTTGAGCGAGCGCGACACGAGGGTGCTCGAGTGCTCTGCGGCGGGGAGCCTCTTTCGGGCCGAGGATACTTTTATCCGCCGACGGTCCTTGAGGGCCTTGGTCCTCGTTGCCTGACGAACCAAGAAGAGATCTTTGGCCCAGTGGTAACCTTGCAGTCGTTTCGAACAGAAAAAGAGGCGCTCGAGCTCGCCAATGACTCTGTCTACGGACTCTCAGCAAGTGTTTGGACTGAGGACCCTGAGCGCGCCGAGCGAGTGGCTCAAGGACTTCAGACAGGTTTGGTGTGGAAAAACTGCTGGATGGTGCGTGACCTGCGCACTCCGTTTGGAGGTTGGAAAGAGTCGGGCCTAGGGCGTGAAGGAGGCGAGGATGCGTATCGATTTTTTACCGAGACTAAAACGATCACAACAGCCAAAGGGATGCGCCCATGAGTGAGCGCGTAGACTCCCAGCGAGCCCCCGAGCCCGTCGGTCTGTATCCGCACGCGAGGCGTGTGGGGAATTTGCTTTTTCTCTCAGGGATCGGGCCTCGTGAGCGAGGAACAAAAAAAATCCCAGGTGTAGAGCTTGATGCTCAGGGAGGTCTTCTCTCCTCAGATATTGAAGCACAGTGCCATTCGGTGTTTAAAAACGTCCGCGCCGTTTTGGAAGAGGCAGGGACCTCCTGGGAGAATCTCATCGACGTTACTGTGTACCTCACCAACATGAAGCGGGATTTTGAGATCTACAACCGTTTATACGCTGAGTACTTTAAGAGCGCTCAGCCTTGTCGTACGACGATAGAGGTCCTCTCGCTCCCGACTCCCATATCGATTGAGCTCAAGTGCATCGCAGTCATGCCGGAGGGCAAGTGAGACCCCTTAACTTTATGCAGTGGATTGAGAATCATCGTCACCTGCTTAAGCCTCCAGTCGGCAACGCTCAAGTCTGGGAGGATCGAGAGTTTTTGGTCACTGTGGTGGGAGGTCCAAATCAGCGCTCCGATTATCACATCAATGAGGGGGAGGAGTTTTTCTATCAGATTGAAGGAGAAATGAATTTGCGCGTCCTTGAGCAAGGTCGACCTAAGGATTTGCCGATCCGTGCGGGGGAGATTTTCCTTCTGCCGCGGAAAGTCCCTCACTCCCCCCAGAGACCAGAGGGTTCGATCGGACTTGTGATCGAGCGCAAGCGCTTGCCGGGGGAGCTTGATGGATTTCGCTGGATCTGTGAGCGCTGTTTTACGCCCCTTTATGAGGAGTTTCTTGCGGTCACAAGCATTGTGAGAGATCTTCCGCCAGTCTTTCAGCGCTATTACTCTGATCCAACACATCTAAAATGCACGAGCTGTGGACATGAGCACGCGCAACGTTAACAAAATCGACATCCACTCACACTGGCTGCCGCGTAAAATCCCGGCGTGGAAAGAGAAGTTCGGTTACGGCGGCTTTATCACGCTTGAGCACTGCGGCGAGTGTCGTGCGCGGATGGTGCGGGATGATGGAAAAGTATTTCGCGAAGTCGAGAGCAATCTCTGGGATGCCACTCGTCGTTTGAGGGAGTGCGATGAGCAAAGCGTGAGTTTGCAAGTACTCTCCACTGTGCCTGTCATGTTTGGTTATGGTTTACCCCCGCGCGACGCACTGGAGTGTGCGCGTTTTTTAAACGATGATCTCGCGCGACCCTGCTTAGATCATCCGACTCGCTTTGCAGGGCTTGCGACTGTACCACTTCAGGATCCAGAGCTTGCGGTGCAGGAACTTGAGCGCGCAGTAAAGGAGTTGGGGCTAAAAGGCGTTCAAATCGGCTCTCACATCGGGCACTGGAATCTCAACGCCCGTGAGCTCGACCCGTTCTGGCAGGCCTGCGAGAGGCTGAGTGTTTCGGTATTTGTTCATCCGTGGGAGATGATGGGGGAGGAGCGAATGCCCAAGTACTGGCTCCCTTGGTTGGTCGGGATGCCCGCTGAGACCTCGCTTGCGATTTGTTCAATGCATTTTGGAGGAGTGTTTGAGAGATTCCCAACTCTCCGTGTTGCATTTGCTCATGGAGGAGGTGCATTTGCGGGAACCTTAGGCCGCATTCAGCATGGTTTTGAAGCGCGCCCTGATCTCTGTGCAGTGGACACCAGCACTCCTCCGGCCCAGGCGATCGGGAGATTTTTTGTAGATTCTCTCGTTCATGATGAACGCACTTTGCGTCTGATTGTCGATGTGTTTGGGGAAGATTTTATCTGTATCGGCTCGGATCAGCCGTTTCCCCTGGGAGAGGCAAGGCCTGGAGCGCTCGTGGAGAGAGTTCTAGAGGGCGAAGCGCGCGATAAGGTTCTTTGGAAAAACGCACAAAGGTGGCTTGGATGAGAGAGCTTCAGCTGACGGAGGAGTTTTCACGCAAGCTCGATTCAGAAGATCCTCTGCGAATCGAGCGAGAGAGTTTTATTTTTCCAAAGGATGCACAGGGCCGCGAGATGCTCTATTTTTGCGGTAATTCACTTGGCCTACAGCCAAAAAACGCTCGCCTCTACGTCGAACAAGAGCTTGAGGACTGGGCGCGTTTTGGGGTGGAGGGACACTTTCACGCGCGTAAGCCTTGGATGCCTTACCACGAGTTTTTGACCGAAAGCACTGCGCGACTCGTCGGTGCGCGACCGATTGAAGTTGTCGTGATGAATACGCTCACCGTGAATCTCCACTTAATGCTGGTCTCGTTTTATCGCCCGACCGCAGAGCGACCCAAAATTCTGATGGAAGCAGGTGCGTTTCCCTCTGATCAGTATGCGATTGCTTCGCAAGTTCGCTTTCACGGTTACGATCCTAAAGACGTTGTTGTCGAGGTCGCTCCTCGCGCAGGAGAGAGTGTGATCCGCGAAGAAGATCTCCTTCAGGCGATCCGTCGTGAAGGCTCTTCGCTTGCGCTCGTTTTACTTGGTAACGTGAACTACTTAACAGGACAGAGATTTTCGATCCCAGCTGTAACCGAAGCTGCGCACTCTGTGGGGGCGTATGCGGGGTTTGATTTGGCTCATGGTGCCGGTAATCTGAAGCTCTCCTTACACGATGATGGGCCTGACTTTGCGGTCTGGTGCTCGTACAAGTATCTGAACGCAGGTCCCGGAGCACTTTCAGGATGTTTCGTTCACGAGCGGCATGCGCACGCGCGAGATCTCCCGCGCTTTGCTGGGTGGTGGGGGCAGAACAAGCAAACGCGCTTTCGCATGGACAGAGAGTTCGATCCGATCCCTGGAGCCGAAGGATGGCAGCTCTCTAATCCGCCGATCTTTCAATTAGCAGCGCTTCGGGCATCGATGGAGATTTTTGACCGTGTAGGGATGAACGCGATTCGTAAAAAAAGCGATCTTCTGACCGGCTATCTTGAGAGCCTCTTGTTAGGACAAAAGATCCTAACTCCTCGTGAGCGGGGAAGTCAGCTCTCGGTTCGGATTCGAGGCGGCAAATCGCTCGTGAACGTTTGGTCTCAGGCTGGCGTGATTTGCGACTTTCGTGAGCCAGACATCGTTCGAGTCTCGCCGGTTGCACTGTATAACTCCTTTCATGATGTCTGGAGAGTTGCGCAGACTTTTGTGGAGCAAAAAATTTGAGGCTGTCCAAAGATCGTGAAATTCAGATTATCGGTGGTGGACTTGTTGGTTCGTTGTGGGCGGTCATGCTTGCGCGGATGGGGTTTGAGAGCACCCTCTTTGAGCGTCGCTCAGACCCAAGGCTCACGCGTAAGAGCGAAGGGCGCTCGATCAATCTCGCGGTTTCGGTGCGCGGTTTCCACGCTCTTGAACAGGCTGGACTTCTCGAGCAAGTCAGACCCATTGCTCTACCAATGTACGGACGACGGATGCATGCTGTGGACGGAGCGTTAAGCTTTCAGCCCTATGGCTTAGATGGACAAGCGATTTACTCGGTTTCGAGATCCGCTCTGAATTGCGTACTACTTGAAGCTGCAGAGCGGAGTAGAGGTGTTCGCTTAAAGTTTGAGCATCGACTGAAGAGGGTTGATTTTTCAAAACGTGAGTTGAGCTTTGAGTCCCACCCTAGCGCTAAGGTCGGGCGCGTTTTTGGGACGGATGGGTCTGCGTCCGTGCTGCGTGAGGCGATGGGCGTGCCGACCCAAGTTCAAAAGCTCAACTACGGTTACCGTGAACTCTCGATCCCGCCTGATGCGCTTGGGGGTTTCCAGTTGGACTCTCAGGCGCTCCATATCTGGCCGCGCGGCACTTATATGCTCATTGCACTCCCCAATCATGATCGTAGTTTCACCTGCACTTTGTTTTTGCCATTTGAAGGAGAAAAGAGCTTTCAAGCGCTCAATCGTGTAGAGCAAGCGCGTGTATTTTTTGAGCGAGAGTTTGGCGATGCACTTGCGCTGATGCCTCAGTTTGATCAAGAGTGGACTGAGAACCCAGTAGGACAAATGGTGACCATCAGGACGGAGAGTTGGAACCGTGGCGGCGAAGCGTTGCTCATGGGAGACGCTGCACATGCAATTGTGCCGTTTTTTGGACAAGGGATGAACTCTGGCTTTGAGGACTGCTCGTTGCTCTCGGAGCGGATGCAGAGTGATTTGATTTCTTGGGATGAGCTTTTTCAACAGTTCTCCAACGAGCGCCGTCCGGACGCCGATGCAATCGCCGATTTGGCGCAAGAGAACTTTATTGAGATGCGGGACCGTGTTGGTGACCCTGAGTTTTTAAAAGAGCGCGAGATTGAGCGTGTTTTGCAGAGAGAGTTTCCGCGTGATTATATGTCGCGCTACGCTTTGGTGAGTTTTTCTCGCGTGCCTTATCGCGTGGCCAAAAAAGCAGGAGAGATTCAAGCGCAGATCCTCCAAGAGCTTGGACGAGAAATTTCACGGCTTGAGGATCTCGATCTTGAGCGTGCAAAGCGAAGAATTGATCAGGACTTGAAAGGACTTTACTAGAGCTATGGACTTACAGATCAAAGGTAAAAGGGCACTCGTTTTTGGAGCGTCTCAAGGTTTGGGGCGCGCTGTCGCTCAGGCTCTCACAAAAGAGGGAGTCAGAGTTGCGATTGCGGCGCGCACTTTAGATCGACTCGAGTCGACTCGACGCGAGATTGCAGCAGAGCTTGCGATTGTGGTGGATGTGTCCAGAGCAGGCGAGTCTCGAAGAGCAATTGAAGAAGCAAGCCGTGCCATGGGTGGAGTGGATATTTTAGTTCTCAATACCGGCGGACCTCCGAAAGCTCCGTTTCAAGAAGTCACCTCCTCACAATGGCAAGAGGGATTTAACGCTTTATGGATGAGTGTAGTTGAAGGGGTTCAGGCCGCGCTTCCGCAGATGCGTGAGCGCAAGTGGGGCCGTATTCTTTTGGTCACCTCTGCTGCAGCCAAACAGCCGATAGCGGGACTCACGATTTCAAACGGACTTCGAGCGGGGTTGCTGGGTTTAGCAAACTCGCTTTCAAAAGAGGTTGGGAGAGACGGGGTTACGGTGAATGTTTTGCTCCCCGGACACACGATGACTGAACGCTTAAAAGCGCTAGGGATCGATGAAGCAAAAATTGCGACCGAGATCCCTGTCGGTCGAGTGGGTAAGCCCGAGGAGTTCGGTGCGACTGCGGCGTTTCTTGCGAGTGAGGGGGCAGCGGTTATCACAGGTCAAGCGATCGCAGTTGATGGCGGCTGGACGCAGGGGATTTAAGCAATGTCAGGTATTGCTCACTCGCGTCGAAAGTTGTTTTCATTTGTGAGCGGATTTCATCGATGGTTTTTTTTGCGTCTATCGATGTACGCGGTCGCGTTTGTCGCACTGTTGGCGTTTTCGGTTTATTCTTGGGTGCACTACTTTACGTCTCGTTTGATCGAGCTTGTTCCATCGCTTGGGCCTGAGGGAATTGAGACTCTAGAGGCTTCGATTCATTCCTCTTTACTTTTGGGACTCACGTTTTTGCTTCTTTTAGTTTTGATCGCTTTGCTTTTGTTGATTCAGCTGAGTCGTAAGGTGGCAGGTCCCCTTCATGCGATCTCGCGTGACATCGTAAAAATGAATGAAACCCATTCCACCTTCCCGATCCAAGTCCGTCAGGGAGATCTCTTTGTCGAGATGGTCGATCAGCTGAATGTTTTAAACGGGCACGGACAAGTTCCGCACGCCAGTGAGTAGGTCGCGGAGCTCTTCCCAAATTTCGTAGTACTTCCAAGATGGGGGAGCATCGTTGGGCTGGTGGTGGTCTGGCCTTAAACGGAGCCCCGTGGTCGATAACAGAGCGCGCCTCACACTGTCGTTTTGCTCAAGCTTTGCGCGCATCGCCTCTACGATGAGCTGGTAGTGTGCTCCTTTTTCTTGAGTCCAGTAAAGCATCCGCACTCCCTTAAAGCTGACCCAGTCAACCCCTAACGCGAGCAGATTGCTCCACCCGATTTGACCTGCGTTCTGTGCTTCGAATGCGATCATCTGAGAGACCTGAGCACGAGTGTGTGGCCAGGAGAGGTGCGCGCGAGGATCGTCTGTGATTTCGGGATCTGGATAAAACATCATTTGCCAAAAACCCTCGATGCTCTGGTAGCGCTCTCCACGAAACTCAAAAGGGGTGTGCGCAAAGTTTGAGAGCACTTGAAGCTCATGGCGTTTGGAGAGGATGACTTCACCATCACCTGCATCCTCAGGAGAGATCTCCCACTCGGCAAGAGTAGAGCGATCGATGGGAGACCACCAGTGCTGAGGATACTGATCTCTCATTCTTGAGTTTGTTTCAGGAAAGTGTTGATCTCATGTGCACTTGGCATCGACGCTGAGGTACCCTCGCACGTGACAGCGAGAGCTGCTACAGCAGAAGCAAAACGAATCGCACGCACAAGCTCGGGGCGCCCGTAAAGAGCAATCCCACACGCAAGACCTCCGTTAAAAGCATCTCCAGCTCCGGAGGTGTCAATGGCGCTCACCGGAAAAGCCTTAAAACTAAAGTGCTCTTTTTCAGTCCAAAGAGAAGCGCCTTGATCACCTAGGGTTGCGAGGATGGCCTCGGGGCCCTTGATTGCAGCACTCGCACGTTTGAGATCTTCAGGCGTCTGAACGCGAAAACCTGAAATCGTTTCGAGTTCCGTCTCGTTTGGAGTGAGGAGATCGACTTGGCATAAAATCGAGTACGGAATCGGAGTGATTGCGGGAGCAGGATTAAGGATCCTGACCGCACTCGGGCTATGCTGGCGCGCAAGCTCGAGTGCGCGCTCAACGACATCAAGTGGAGTCTCAAATTGGACCAGGAGCGCTTGGATCCCTTTAAAGGCCTGAGCGTTCTGATCGAGGAACTCGGGAGTCATCCGCGAGTTTGCACCGAGAGCGACAATGATCGTGTTGCGAGCCTGTTGATCGACTGAGATCGCAGCGGCACCTGTTGCTTCAGAGGTCATGCGCTCAATCGCATAGGAGATTCCAAGCTCTTGGAGCCGTGACTCAAAGAGCGGTGCAAATCCGTCATTGCCTAGCGCGGATAGAAACGTGACTGAAGCCCCAGCCTTACGTGCTGCAACGGCTTGGTTGAAACCCTTGCCCCCAAGTCCCTGCACAAAACGTCCGCTCAGCGTCTCGCCGATCGCGGGAATGCGCGCCGAGTAGAACGTCAAGTCGACAACCGAGCTTCCAACCACAAGCACTTGAGAGGACATGAAGGTTCGATCCCATTGCGGTGGCTTAGCGTCAAGAGCGAGGATGGTTTTAATGCTTCGTTTCACGCGTGGGCTTCAGATACTCTAAAAGCCAAGATGAGTCGCAAAGGTTACGGATCAATCGCGGGAGTGGCGCTCGTGGTCGTTGGAGGATGGCTTCTCTTAAAAAAGCCTAAAACCATAGAGCCCCCGAGCGTTGAGCAAGAGCCCGAAACCGTGGAAGTCGTTTCAAAGCCATCTGAAAAACCTCAAAACGCTCTGCAGCCTCCGCCCAGTCAGCCCATCAAGCCAGTGCCCTCACCCACTGGAAAACAGATTCTCGAGGGCATCTGCACGATGGACTGCTGTCCTGAGACTCGCTCAGATAAGGTCCTTGAAGAAACGCCTCTTCGCGCGGGCCCAGACATGGCTTTGCCTGTGCTTTCGATGATTCGAACCGATGACCTCGTGCGCTCCATAAAGTCCTACTACGTGATCGACGCCGTGGGTGTCGGAAAAGTGACGCAAGTTTCGAAAGATCCTCGCTACAGCGCAATCCGACCAGGAGATCGTTTGAACTTGATTGGATTTTTGCACGATACGGTCGAAAAATTTTGGCACTCCGGAAGAGAGTACACGGCAACGAACGGAGTAGGAATTTTATGGGAAATCCAAGAGCCCCCACAAAATCCGCAAGACTGGCTTTATGTGCGCGCCGACTCTGATCTTGAAGGGTGGGTTTTGCGCGGGTTGGCAGGACTGGACTGGAACTACGAGAGCTGCCGTTAGAGCTTGTGTCAGAGTGCTGGCACGGTTCAATCTTCGCTCGAACCCATGCACTTGGATTGGTACACTTTGGTTCTATGCACATCTTTTCTCGGCCCATGGTCTCGATCCTTACGCTCGTTCTGCTCCCGCTTCTCCCTACGCACGCGCGCGCTTCAGTGGGGTTGGAGTGTCAGGACTTGCCAGCGCTCTTTGATATCTACTTAAAAAATCACTACTCCGTTCAAGAGCTCTCGCCGCTGGTAAAGTCGCGAACCGTCTCCCAGTTCATCAAGATGATCGACGGCTCAAAGACGACCTTGCTTGAGAGTGATGTGAAAGCGATGGAATCGGATATTGCTACTCTTTTTGAAACGATGCGATCAGGCAACTGCACTCCCTTGGAGCGTGCTCAAATCAAGTGGCTTGAGCGCTCAAAAGAGAGCGAGGATTTTGCGCGAAAGTTCTTGGACGATAAATACAAGCTCGACGAGAACGTCGAGTTCGTTTTGGATCCACAAAAGCGCTCCTACCCGAAATCAAATGACGAGAAGTTCGAGTATCAAAAAAAAATGATGCACTTCAATATGTCGAACTACTTACTTGCGGATACAAAGCTTCCCGACGCGCGTAAGCAACTCGTCCATCGATATGAGCTCGCGACCAAGCGTGTGGGCGAGCGAAAAAAAGACATGATCAACACTTTCGCAAGCGCATTCTCGCTAGCACTTGATCCTCATTCGAGTTTCATGTCTCGCGATAGCTTAGAGGATTTTCAAATCCAAATGCGTCTCTCGCTCGAGGGGATCGGAGCGGCACTGAGCTCTGAGGATGGTTATACGATTGTTGAAGAGATTATTCCCGGTGGGAGTGCAGCTCGCTCTAAGCTCGTACGGCCTCGCGATAAGATCATCGCAGTTCAGCAAGAAGGTCAAAAGCCAGTGAACGTGATCGACATGGACCTTCAGGATGTAGTGAAGCTCATTCGAGGAAAAAAGGGCACAAAAGTGACCCTCACGATTTTGCGCCAGTCTGACCAGTTAGAGCGACTCGAAGTAACGCTCGTGCGCGATAAGATCAATATGCAGGATCAAGCTGCAAAGCTCACTTACCTCAATCGTAAGGTGGGACCTCGAGTTGCAAAGATCGGAGTGATCACGCTCCCTTCTTTTTACGGCGATGGCCGATCAGGTCAGCGATCCTCTTACGAGGACGTACGTAAGCTCGTCATCGAAGCCAGAAAAAACAAGGTCGAAGGTCTCGTGATCAACTTGTTTCGAAACGGGGGCGGACTTCTTGATGATGCCGTAAAGATGGCGGGTCTATTTATACGTAAGGGAGGTGTGGTAGCGACGCAGAACACTCAGCGCAAAGTCGAAGTCCTCTCGGATCGTGACGAGGAGACTCTGTATAATGGACCGCTCGTTTTGCTCACCAGTCGGCTCTCAGCCTCGGCGTCTGAGATCCTTGCAGGAGCACTGAAAGACTATCAGCGCGCGATTGTTGTAGGTTCTGACCATACCTTTGGCAAAGGTAGCGTTCAGATTCTTCACTCCCTTCCAGGAGATTTAGGAGCGATGAAAGTGACGACCGGAATGTACTTCTTGCCGGGAGGCTCCACCTCGCAGCACAAGGGGGTATCAGCAGATGTCGTTATCCCGACTCCTTACTCAAAAGACGAGGTGGGTGAAAAAACGCTCGATTACTCGCTTGAGCCTCGAACGATTAGCTCTTTTCTCTCAAGCGAGGCAAACGCCACTGATCCAGGGTCGCGCTACACTCCGGTGAGTGCCTCCCTGATTAAGTCCCTCTCTGAGCGCTCAAAGCAGCGAGTGTCTAAGGACAAAAAATTTATCGAGATCTTCAAAGAGTCTGAGGAGTACGAGCGTAATAAAGGGATCGTAAAGCTCGCCGAGCTGCGCAAGAGAAGTGCTCAGGACCTTAAGAAAAAAGAGCCTAAAAAAAGCTCAGCCGATCGACTGACCGAAGCCGATGCTCCTTACGTCGAAGAGGCTGCGTCGATCTTGGGGGATGCCCTAGAGCTGATGTAAGATATTGAAAAGATGAGGCTATACTCAATAGTTGACATAATTTATCCAGTATTGCATCCTCCCTGCGCTCAGGATGCCTGGGGCACCAAAGAAGTCGCTAAGGTCTCACGTGGAGGTGAGAGCGTATGTGGAAATCAAAATTCGCGCCCGCAGGATTCGCTCTCGGATTAGGTCTGCTCTTGGGGATCGCTCTGGGATTGAATCAGCAGTCTGCCGAGCGCAGACTTGCGTCGAACCTCTCAGACCCTGAGATCAAATGCAGACTCGCAAAGTTGGATGCAGGCTATGGTCTTGAGCTTGAGATTCGGGTGGACACCGAGAGTGCGGGTTTAAAAGCCTATCTCATTGAGCGTAACGATCTAGAAGCGTCAGAGACAAAATTCAAACCCATTGAAGTGACGCAGAAGCAGCGATCCGACATGGACTCAAGTATGGTGTTTGAAGGTAAAGACTTTAATTTGACGGTCAAACCCGCAGTGGCAGCACAGGTCATGGGTCAGAGCGTTGCGATGCTTACGGCCGAAGTCAAAAAGCGCCGAGTCGCCAAAGACACTGAGATGAGTTGTAAGTTTCGTAGTTACTAAGCCTCTTCTCTCGAGCGTTCCCACTTTTCAAATCAGTTAAATCACGCGAGAATTTGCCACAAACATTTATGGCAACATTCACCGCACCTTGGCAGAAATTTTATGGTCCTGAAACGCGACTCGAGATCCCAGCGTTCACTGAAAAAAGCTTAGCGGAGCTCGCCTCTGGGGTTTGCGCTAAGTACGCAGACAAAAGAGCGTTTACAATCTGCTTACCCAATGGAGCCCACGCCACAATCACTTATCGAGAGCTTGAAGCGCTCTCGGATCATTTTGCTCTCTATCTGCGTGAAGAGCTGGGCTTGAAAGAGGGAGCTCGGATCGCGATCCAGATGCCGAACTGCCTCGCTTATCCGATCGTGGCTCTGGGGACGCTTAAAGCAGGTTGTGTGATCGTGAACACCAATCCGCTCTACACTCCGCATGAGATGATTCATCAGTTCAACGACTCAGGCGCTCAGGTGGTAGTGCTGATTGACCTGTTCGGCGACAAAGCTCAAGAAGTGATGAATGCATGCCGCAACGTTGAAAAGCTCGTGTTGGTGAGTTTGCCCGATCTCTTTCCGGCGCTGAAAAAGCTTTTGATCCAGAGCGTGCTTAAGTATGTGAAAAAGCAAGTCCCTCCGTGCGCTGTGCCGTTTGATCGTTTTACCGATGCACTTAAGCGCGGTGCAAGCCACGCGAGTTCAAAAAAAACAAGCGACTACTGGAAGGGACTTACTCCCTCTTCGGTTGCGGCCCTTCAGTATACAGGCGGTACAACGGGAGTCAGCAAAGGCGCCGTGCTTACGCATGGTAACTTGCTCTCAAACCTCTCTCAGGTTTTTGAGTTCGTGCGCGCTAAAGTTTCAAGCGGTGAGGAGCGAATTCTCACGGCACTGCCGCTCTATCATATCTTTGCGTTTACAGTGAATTTCTTGGTCTTTTTCTCGTATGGGGGTGAGAACATTCTCGTTCCATCGCCTCGTCCGATCTCAAATTTACGCAAGGTTTTTGAGAAATTTGAAATCACATGGATCACAGGCGTGAACACGCTTTATAGCGCGCTGATGCTAGAGTCTTGGTTTACTTCACTGAATTTCAAGAGCCTCAAGGCATCTGTTGCTGGAGGGACTGCGCTTCATAAGTCCGTTGCAGATCGGTGGGAGAGCTTGACAGGCACATCGATTGTCGAAGGTTATGGCCTCACTGAGTCTTCGCCCGTGTTGACGTTTAACCCGCTTGACGGATTGATCAAACAGGAGTCCATCGGGATCCCTATGCCTAGTACTCGCATTGAGATCCGCGATGACTCGGGTAAAGTTTGTCCTCTCGGAGAGCCAGGAGAGCTTGTCGCTCAGGGACCTCAAGTCATGCAAGGATACTGGAACCGTCCTGACGAGACGGCAAAAGTTCTTAAGGATGGATGGCTCTATACGGGCGATATCGCAACGATGGATTCGGATGGGTACTTTAAAATCGTTGATCGAAAAAAAGATATGATCCTTGTGAGCGGCTTCAATGTATTTCCAAACGAGGTTGAGGACTGTATCTCCAAACATCCTTCAGTAGCCGAAGTCGCTGTGATCGGTGTTCCAGACGAGCACTCAGGTGAGAGCGTTCAAGCGTATGTTGTGGCGCGAGATCCGTCCGTAAGCGAAGAGCAGATTCGCGCACACTGCAAGCAGTACATGACTGCTTATAAGATCCCTAAGAAAGTGATCTTTCGAAAAGATCTACCTAAGACTCCAGTTGGAAAAATCCTGCGTAAAGATTTGCGCAAAGAGGTCCTCGGGAAGTGATGCGATCTGTTTTTTTCTTCTTTTTGAGTGCATCAATGGCCATAGAGCTCGCTCCAGGCGCTTGGTCACAAAGCAAAAAAGGCTCAAAAAAAGAAGTTTCCAAAAAAACAACGCAGCCAGAGAGTAAGAAAAAACCAAGCGTACCAGATGAGCCGCCGCCTGAGGGCGTGTTCACGGAAGAGGAGCTCCGGAACGCGCACAACCCGAAGCGTGCAGCCGACTGGCCTGGCTACGCTCAGTAGGTTAGGGGTTGGAGCTCAGAGTTCTTTTTTGGAGCCAAGAGGGGCCAAGCTTACCTAAAATCTCAGTGAACTCTTGGGGCTCTTCTTGCTTCATTCTTTGAGCGTAATTGCGCAGGCGCTGAAACGTCATCTTTGGCCAATCTCGTTGGAACAAATTTACAATCCACTTGGGAACGGATCCCTTTGGATCGACATGCATCTCAGCGGTGAGCCTTGTTGTGCCTTCGGTTGGGCCTGGTTCAATAAGGAAGCGGGCTTCGCGGATTTCGCCTCGAATGTAGTGAGAGCTTGGTGCTGAGACCTCGGGTCCTGCCGCTTGATTGGTAATCAGAATGGAGCGTGATTCTTCGAGGAGTTTAATTTTGATTCGTGTGACGAAGTCTCGATCCTTGATTACAAATGGCGTTTTGAGGTGCGAGTACTCTAGAAACTCAAGCGGCGTGCCCGAGAGGAGAGTTACTTTTCCGAGTTCAGGAACCCACTCCGGTCGATTCGAGCGATCCAAAATGAGAGTGGCCACTTGTCTTACGGGATGGTTCATCAACCCGATTCCTCTGAAAGCGATGATATCGCTTCCGGGAACCTTGCGCTCAAACACTTCAAATCCAGGCTGGCGCTCAATGGAAATCCACGCCGCCTCCTGTGCATGAGCAGACCAAGAAAAACAGATCCAGAGCAGAGCCCATAAGTTGCTTAAACCAAGTTGCATAACTTCAAGGGTACTTGAGAAAGGGCCTGGAGAGCGAGTCGGTGGATTTTGCCTAGGGACTTTTGGCGCTCTTTTTTCCTAAGTAAACGGCTTTTGGGTTCCAGTAGTGAGTCGATGCAGGATCGCGACTTGGATCAGTTACCGAGGTGGAGAGGAGGTGCATGCACAGATGTCCCTGCTCGGTCGTCGCAGCGTCAAGAGTCCTTGAAATCGTTGAGTCATCTCTTCCCTCCGCTCCGCAGCCCCACGTAAAGCCCCAGCTCACTGCACCGTAAAGAGACTTCAGTTTGGAAATACCCTCTTTGCCACCAAACTGCTGCTCAAGCGCGCCCCAGCCATCGGCCCACAGTCGCGTTTGATTGGATTTGTTCTCAGCAGTTTTACAGGCCTCATTGACCATGCGGACGGCTTTGGCCATTTGAATGACAAGATCCTTCATGACTGTGGCTGGGCAGCCCACAAAGAGATTGGATTCATTGAACCCTTGAACCACCATTTGCGCCCGATTGATGCAGAGCTCGTTGCCTGAGCCCGAGTACTTTTCAGTCACTGTCGCGCACTTTGCAATGGGCTGTTTTTGTTGCTGACTGATCTTGCGATCGGCGTACGTGGAGGGGAGCAAGAAACTAAGAGTCAAAAACGCTAAGAGAGTGAGTTGCATAGATTAGTTTATAAACTGGCTTCATCAATTGGGTAAGCGTTTGATTGAGTGTAGTGTGCTGTAATTGTTGGCAAAGTATTGACGCAACCGTCTCGCCTGCTTTACTCAATTGATGCAGCCAGTTTGAGGGATGTCACCCAGACGATGAACAAGAAAAAATCAACTTTCGAATTAGTCCTTCGTGCACGCTGTCCTCAGTGTGAGCGGGGGAAAATCACCGCCGGACTTTTTCAGATGGCAAGGCGTTGCGCTGTTTGCTCGTATGACCTTCATCCCGAAAACGGCTATTACCTCGGAGCGATGATGCTTGGCTTTTTGGTGACGGCGTTGCTTACGGCTCCACCACTCGTGGCGCTTAAGCTTTGGGGGGCTGATGATTTCGTGCTGATCTACTATCCGTTCGTTCAGCTGGTTTTGCTTGGACCGCTTCTGATCTACTACGCAAAAGTGATTTGGGTGCACGTTGCGTTTCACGCGGGCCGGCGTCTGGATCGATAAAGAGCGTAAGCCTTTGAAGTTAAAGGAACATCTTTCGGGTATGCGCTTCGATGAGCATCTGTTAGGGTGCGCCCGTAGTTTGAATTTGCTTCTTCTGAGTCTGCGGGCATGGTGCTCATATCCTCTTAAGTGGCTCCCTTAGCCTTTAGGAGGTCATATGGGTAAAAAACTTTACGTCGGCAATCTTCCTTTCTCTGCAACCGATCAGTCACTCAGCGAAGCGTTCGCTCAGTG
This sequence comes from Bdellovibrionia bacterium, assembly GCA_044352155.1. GTDB lineage: Bacteria > Bdellovibrionota > UBA1018 > UBA1018 > JBILEK01 > JBILEK01. The sequence continues at coordinate 28,583 of JBILEK010000002.1, read as the reverse complement.
CGGAACAGTTGAGTCTTCAAAGATCATCATGGATCGCGAAACTGGCCGTAGCAAAGGTTTCGGATTCGTAGAGATGAGCTCGGATGTCGAAGCTCAAAACGCGATCCAAAAGTTTAACGGCGCTGATTACGATGGCCGTTCGATCACGGTCAACGAAGCAAAGCCGATGGTTCCGCGCGAAGGCGGCGGTGGTAACCGTGGCGGTGGTGGTAACCGCGGCGGACGTTGGTAAGAGTCAAGGTTTATGGGCTGGCCGCATTTTTTGCACTTTTTGCGCTTTGGTGTGGCCAGTCTTGTTTTAGTTTTTAGCTGAGTGCTCGGATCTGACGCACCAAAAACGACACCGCATCTAAATCCCGCTGAACCTCTCCACTGACGATCACGACTCCCTCCGAGCGCACTAAATCCTTGTGTCGCTCAAATACTTCAGGCCAAAAAATCAAATCCAGTAAGCCTGTCTCATCCTCAAGAGTCGCAAACACGACACCACGCGCAGTCGGAGGTCGTTGCATCAGGATGCAAAGCCCCGCAAGCGAGGCACGAGTCCCGTTTTGAAGGTCACGGATCGTGCGAGTCGTATGTGCTAAGGCTCTAGAGAAGTTCTTTCGCACTTCTTGCATCGGATGACCTCGTACGCTCAGGCCAGAGACTTGGTAGTCGTTCCAAATTTTTTGCAGCTCTGATTGTGGCGCAAACCGAGAGGGGGAGGTCTCATAAGAGATCTTTGAGAAAATTGAAAGCTGCTCACTTTCTAAATCTCTCCTGTAGGGCTCAAGTGCTAGGAGACTCCAAAAAGCCTCACGCGTTTGCACTTTAAACTCCTCAAATGCGCCTGTGAGCGCAAGAGATCGTAGAGTCGAACGCTTTAACCCTGAGCGCAAAACAACATCGGCGAGAGATTTAAACGGCAGCTCCTCACGTCTCTCCATCAAAGTGGACCACTGCGCTTTACTGCAGCCAGAAATTACGCGCGCTCCCAAACGGATTGCGCCCCTTGGATCCAAAGTGCAGTCCCAACTCGAGGCCGACACGCTCACGGGCAGAAAACAAACACCATGTCTTTTGGCATCATCAATGAGGGTGTGGTTTGAATAAAATCCAAGCGGCTGGGAGTTGATCAGACTCATCGTAAATTCAGCGGGATGATGGCACTTAAGATAGCAGGAGGCATAAGCGAGAAGGGCAAACGAAGCTGAGTGACTTTCGGGAAATCCGTACTCTGCAAACCCTTGAATCTGCGAGTAGATGAGCTTTGCGTACTGCTCAGAAAGTCCACTTCGTAAAAGACCTTTCATCAAGCGCTCGCCCATTTCGCTCACAGAGCCAGTGGATCTTAAAGCACCGATCGCTCTACGCAGCTGATCGGCCTCGCCTGCGCTAAATCCTGCAAGCTCAATCGCCATCTGCATGACTTGCTCTTGAAAAAGAGGCACTCCAAGCGTTCGACCTAAGATGCGCTCTAGTCGTGGATCGGGATAGTGAACAGGCTCTTGGCCACGGCGTCTACGTAAGTACGGATGCACCATCTGGCCTACGATAGGTCCTGGACGCATCAGTGCGATCTCAATCACCAGATCATAGAAGCACTGAGGCTTTAGTCGTGGCAGAAGCGACATCTGGGCACGCGATTCGATCTGAAAGGTGCCGATGGTGTCAGCTTTTTGAATCATTTCATAGGTTTTTAGGTCATCTGCCGGGATCTCATGAAGAGCTTTGCCTGTGAGAGAGAGAGTTTTTTGTAATGTTGAAAGCATCCCTAGGGCGAGAACGTCAATTTTTAAGAGGCCTAAAATATCAAGATCAACTTTATCCCACTGTACAATCGTGCGTCCTGGCATCGACGCAGGTTCGATCGGCACAATCTCACACATCGGATCTGCAGAGAGTGTGAATCCTCCTGAGTGGATGGATAGATGCCGAGGAAGAGATTCCATTTGGGCGCATAAGGAGTTGACTCGTTGTCGAAGAGAATCCGGAAACCTTGGCAAAAGCTCTGTCTCTACTTTGCGTGCCGAGAGTGTGCCCACGCAGACACCAAGAGCTTTTGAAACTTCGCGCAAAGCCGAACGCTTGCGGTAAGTAATCACAGCTGAGACCATTGCAGCACGATCTCGACCGTACTTACGATAGATGTATTGAATGACCTCCTCACGGCGCTCGTGTTCAAAATCGACGTCAATATCGGGAGGCTCTCCTCGCTCTTTAGAAATAAAGCGCTCGAAGAGGAGTTGCATTTTCACAGGGTCAACCGCAGTGATTCCAAGCGCAAAACAAACACTACTGTTTGCAGCGGATCCACGGCCTTGACAGAGGATCGATTGGCTACGCGCCCAATGTACAATATCTGCGACAGTTAGAAAGTAGTCAGCATAACTGAGCTCTTTGATGAGCTGTAGTTCGGTTTGAATTTGCTGAGCGACAGCTCGAGTGATGCCTTGAGGATAGCGAGATCGCGCTCCCTCCCAAGTGAGGCGCTCAAGATAGGACTGAGCGGTCTCGTTTGTGGGGATCCACTCGCTTGGGTAACGATAACGAAGCTCTGCGGGAGAAAAAGTGCACTGCCGAGCAATCCAGACTGAGCGTTCAATGAGTTCTTCGCTTCCTCGAAACAGTGAGTACATCTGTTGAGCGGACTTCAGAGTGCGCGCTGAGTTTTGTGCGAGTTGATATCCTGCTTGAGCGCAGGGAGTGCTGATTCGGATAGAAGTTAAGATGTCCTGAAGCGTTTTTTGGTCCGGAGTATGAAAGTAGACATCATTAACTGCGACGAGATCTAATCCAGTGTTTTGGCACAGAAGTTTTGCTTGCCTTATGCGTTCGTCATCGCAGCCATCTTGATTGAGTGTAAGCGTCAGAAAAAGCTGAGAGCGCAAAAGAGACTGAAGCTCGAGATCCGGTCTCTCATTTGCGCTCTGTAAGACAAAGAGCTCCTTTGAGCGTGGGTCGGACTCCCAAGCGTGCTTTAAAGCATCGAAAGAGAGTTGTGCGCTGTTTTTTGGGCGATCACGATGAGCTTGGGTTAAAAGTCGACACAAGAACGCATAACCCGCACGCGTGCGAGCAAGCAAGGTGAGCTCTAAGGAGCCTGCATGAGTTTGAATGGGAATAAACGCGCCTGTAATGAGCTTTAATTGTGGATAAGATTTAAGTGCATCATATGCTTTGGGGATGCCATACACTCCACCGCGATCGCATAAGGCAAGCGCTTCAATCTCAAGTTGAGCGGCACGCGCGATGAGCTCATGGGGGTGACTTGCACCTTCAAGAAACGAGTAGCAGCTCCGCGCTTTCAGCTCTGCATAACGCATTCATTCAAACCATCCGTGCAGATATAGCCCACTTGAGTCGCGAAAAACCCAGAGCAAATCACCTTCAGAAGTATCTACGCGGTAGTAGCATCGCGAGATGGGCTGATCTGACCAACCTTCGGTCTGGATGAGCTCAGGGAGTGAAACTGCGTTTAAAGTCCATCGCTCTTGTTTGGTAAACAAATAGCGCCCTAAGCGTCGAAGAGGTTCGGGAGTGCGCAGTATGCGTGATGGGCGTAGAGCGATGGGGAGTTTGGGATCAGTCTCTGCTCTTACAAGGCGTTTTGGATCAGCTGCAACACACTTAAAGCTATGCTCCGGAATATAAGACTCATGGACTTGATACTGAAAAAGGTGTGAGGCACCGTTTTTTTTCTCAAGTTGTTCTAGAAGAGCCTCAAGCTCCTGCGTGAGCACGTCAGTGTCTTCAAAGAGCTGACGCTGTAAAGACTCAGAAGGAGTGCTCTCACTTACGGTGTGCTTGAGTTCTTGCACGAGAGCGTCAAGAGGGGTTTGATTTAATTCGCGCTTTAAAATCTCTCGTAAAGGAATCAGCACACCTGAAACGTTAGACTGCGGAAAAGAAAATCGCACATCCACTTTGCGACTTTTGTATCCAAGATCAAGTCCAAGCTCAATCTCAGCTGCGCGTAACCGCTCGCCACGTGAGCGTAAGCGTACGAGCGCACGATCAAATAGCGCCTTTAACTCAAACAAAAGAGGCTCAAGCTCAGCGCAAGCGCGCTCTTCGTTGAGAGGTTGGGTTTCAACGATTTTTTGATCAGGGATTGCACGCTTCCATTTGAGATCTGCCTCTGGCAGCCGTATGAGTCGATCTTGAAGGAGTCGGCCTTGCGCGCCAAAGCGGCGGAGTATTTCAGAGCGAGAGAGCGGGAGGAGTTCGCCTAAGCGTCTAAAGCCTAAGTCGCGCATTGCACTTAAAATAGAATCAGACTCTTCAACTAAGAGTCGAATCGCTTCAAGAGGCATGTCCTCTAAGCGCTTGATTGTGGGATAGAACGTGAGTGCATAGGCCTCAATCAGTGTGCTCGCAATCCCCGTTTGGGCTGAAACATCAAAGCGACTGAGTAAAACTTGCAGTCGTTTTAAGATCGATTGGTCTTTGTAAAGAGAGCGCACGCGCGAAAACTCTCCCGCAACACAGCTTGCAGTGACTCGAGTGACATCTGGAGTGAGTCGGTAGAGCGCATCTGTCATGCGATCCATGTTATGGCCTGCTCCTAAGAATCGAAGCGCAATCCATAAGCTCATTTCTCAAGTACCCCGGCTTTAGTGCGCTCAAGAACCAAGTGCTGTGAAGAGCTCACGCTGATCTGATGTTGGAGTGTTAAGATCCGCTTTGAGCTCAACACAAAAACTCCGCATCCGGAGCTCTTGGCGCCAAGCAAAAGGCGACGATGATCTTTTTCGATTATCTTTTCGATCTCAATAACAACGAAAGAAAAAAGCTGACTCTGCACGACGATCATTGCTTGAGACAAAAATGTAGTTTGCGGTTTTAAAAAAACTACACGCCCTAACTTTGCACTTCGCTGTGCGAGCGAGGTTGGAAAAAGCGTATCCTCGCTGCTCGCACTCCGTAACCAAGCCACACATCCCTGCGGATTATGCTTGAGAAGTTCGATCACAAAAGTCGTACGCCCTTTTCCCGTGATTCCGATCACTTTACCTTTTGGGATTGGTGCACCAAGTCCAGGCGCTACAAATCCATCTCTCTGTGCGCGAGGCGGGGTAGCCAAAGAGCCAAAACGCGTGATGAGTTTTAGTTTAAGCTCGCTTAGCGCGTGCGCTGAGGATTGTACTGCCATGAGTTTTTTAGACCCTGTGCCGTAAGATATGCGTAAGTTATGCGTAAGTCAATGCAAACTGGCCCCCTTGTGTGTGCATGAGGCAGCTAATTCCTTTATCTTTTCAGTGAGTTGTGCCGTTTGGGTGCAGACTCTTAGCGATGCAAGGTGAGATTTCCAAATGAATACTCATCATTAAAGACCGACTATGCACACTCAAAGGGGCCAGTTCTGATAAACTCCCTAATACCATGGATGAGTTTGACCCCGAGAACCTCTTCAACCTCGATGACTTCAGCAGCGTAGAGATCATTGTCCAAGTCCGAAACCGCACCTCCCAGACTGCTGTCCAGGGCGGGAAGAGACTCTTTGGTAAGGATCAGGGTGCACCGAGTGAGAAAGTGGCCCAAGTCCGCCTCATGGAGTTTGATGAGAAATCCCTGAGTCTTGATGCACCCGAGAAGACGGCGTCTCGGGGTCATCTACTTTTGGTCTCCGTCGAAGTGAAAGGGATCCCTTCGGCGTTTGAGTTTTCGCTACTCGCAAAAGTTCAGGAGACTTACCCGCTTGAGGATCAGCGCATGCGTTTGGATCTGGTCATCCATGAGTCTGAGCATCGAGGGTATGAGATTTTTTTAGATCTGTTTCAGGACCGACAAAAAGAGATCGAAAACTTTATCAAGAGCATGGCGCGCTAAAATCTCATTATGGCAGATGGTAAGTCTGAATCTGTATTCATAAAAAGAAAGCGATTGTTCCAGCAGTTTGCTCGGGGCAAGACGTTTTTGATCGTAGATCCGCAGGCGTACTCTCGCTCAGCCCTCTCGCAGGCTCTCATCAACCTGGGAGCAGAGACCGACCAAATAAAAACAGTAAAAAGTTTTGCGATGGCAGAGGAGCTCATTGAAAAAGATGCTCCAGAAGTACTGATTACAGAGTTTGATCTCGATGGCGGGATGTGTGGATTAGATCTTTTGGCCTCTCAGCGCAAAAAAAACCCAAAAAGTAAGGAGCTGTTGTTTATTTTGGTGACCGGTAACACCTCGCAGTCTGCAGTTGCGCAGGCTGCAGAAGAGCTCGTAGATGGATACCTCATCAAGCCTTACTCGGCTGAAGGACTAAGAACTGCGCTAATGAAGTACAGTCTTGAAAAAGCTTTTCCCTCTGCCTACACCAAGAAAATTGAAGAGGGAAAAGAGCTTCTTGCAGAAAACAGAATCGAAGAGGCTCAAGCTGTTTTTATGGAGGCATCCAAGCTTGATCCAAAGCCAGCTCTTGCTTGGTTCTATCATGGCTTTGCAGAGGAGTTAAAAAAGGCATTCGCACAAGCGGAGAAGGACTATCACAAGGGCCTTGAAAAAAATCGGATCCACTACAAGTGCATGGTGGGGCTCTATGAGCTCTATATGTCCCTCAAAAGGTATAAAGAGGCGTATGATATTGTCCGGAGGCTTGCGAGATATTTTCCCGCAAACGCAGATCGCCTCTCCACCGTCCTTAGGTTAGCGATCCTGACCAACTCGTACTCAGATATTGAAGGTTACTATCAGCTCTTTTGTAAGCTCGAGCAGCGACATCCCAATCTAGTGCGGCACGTGAGTGCTGCTCTTTTGGTCTGCGGAAAACACTATCTCATCAGAAGAAACAATTCGCGTGCGACTGATCTCTTTAAGAAAGCCTGTGTCGCAAGTGGTAATAACCCAAAGTTTTTGCGCGAAATTATTTTGAATCTTTTGGACGCAGATTTAGATCGCGAGGCGCAAAAGTTTGTAGAGATCTTTGAGCCTGAGGCGCAAGCGGGCTCTGAGTTTCGTGCGCTTCAGTATGCAGTCGAGGAGAGACAGCTTGGTGCAGGGTTTTCGATCACTCGTGCACGGGATTTGATCGACAAGGGTGTAGAGGATCCGCTCGTTTATCAGATCTTGATTAAACGAAGCAAAGAGTCAGGACATCTCGATGGTGCTGAGACTGCCGCTGAAAGTGCGAAAAAACTATGGCCCGATCTTGCAGCTGACTTTGATCGGATCCTGACGACAACTAAGAGTAAAGTAAAAGAAGAGTCATCGTCCTAACGAGTCCTATCGGGTACTACGGCCTTGATCGCCTAAAAGTCGCTGAGCAATCGTCGAGTAGCGCTTTAAAAAAACGCTAAAAGGGAAATAATAAAAGATCATCACTCCGAGCGTAGTTATCGTTGGATCCACTTTGAACATTTGTAGAAACCCGATCAAAAATATCGACAGATGGATTTGAACAACCAAACCGTAAGGGAGGATCATGAGTTCGCGAAACTGGGTGTCTTCTCTTGAGACCGCTTTTTTAACCCCGTGCCATCGCGTGATCCCAGTGGCCACAATGATGGGCCAAAACTCAAAGAGTAGATTGGGAAAATACTTTATCACATCGTCTATAGGTATTTTTTTGGGGTTCGGAGGTGATGGGATCCCTCCAAAAAAACCCGCAACCGGAAAGAACTCGTTTAAAGCAACACTGTGTGCAAGATGAAATCCTCCAAAGTGCAAACAAAAAAACACTAACGCTGGAAGGTAGAGGAGGGCTGAGACGAAGAGATGTAGGGCGTTGAAGCTAAGCTTCCCTCCATCGGATGATAAGCGAAAAACTTTGAAAAAAAATCCGACCAAGATCGTGAAAAAACCTGTAGTTAAACTCGCGATCCAAAAGCTCCAGACCAGCTCGTCGCTCGTCCACTGGAGCGCCCAGCAAAAAACAAGACTCACAAAGAAACCCATAACATCGAGCAAGTAGTGCATCGATTGAGCGTATCTGAAGCGAGATGAAGTTCAAGCCCGGTTTCAGACGGATCTCGCGCAGGCGGTATCGTAATCTACGTGTTAGTGCTAGACTCTTTCAGATGCAAAAAGTGACTAAAAAAAATAGTAAATTGATTCTATTTTTTGGAACTTTGGTAATCCTTGTGTTGATCGTGGGCGCAGTTTTTTTTTCGATCAATCCGAAGTTGCAATCTCCAGTAAAAGTATCGGTAGGCGGTCATCACACCTGTACGATTGATGCAGAAGGGGTGAAATGCTGGGGCAATAACGAGAGCGGGCAAACAAACGTGCCCTCGCTTAAGTCTCCCACTCAAGTGTCGGCGGGACTAAGTCATACATGTGCTCTGGATGCTGAAGGTGTCAAGTGTTGGGGAGAGAGCGATCAAGGTAAGACGGAAGTTCCGAAGACGCTCAAGTCTCCTACGCAGGTATCGGCGGGATTAAGTCACACCTGCGCGATCGATACCGAAGGAGTCAAGTGCTGGGGAGATAATAAATACGGTCAGTCGAGTGCGCCGAAGACGCTTAAGTCTCCCACTCAAGTATCGTTAGGCGGGTTTCATACTTGTGCGATCGATGCAGAAGGGGTGAAATGCTGGGGAGAAAACGATTACGGCCAGACCACTGTGCCGCAGACTCTTCAGTCGCCCACACAAGTAACATCAGGCTGGTGGCATAACTGTGCTTTGGATGCCGAGGGAATCAAATGCTGGGGAGGTGGCCCTTTGGGAAAGATTGAGACCCAAAAGACATTAAAGTCGCCTACTCAAGTGGCGTCTGGAAAGACTCAGACCTGCGCAATCGATGCTGAAGGATTACAGTGTTGGAAAAACGCGGATACGGGATTTGAGATTTTTGAAAATATTCACCGGATTGTGCTCGCTCCGCTTTTTATCGCATTCAAGTTGATGATTGTACTTTTTAAAGAGTTGGACGTCGATTCGATCTAAGTAATGCAGCTGAAGCACTCTTTGGTTGAGCGATTACAAAGTTCTGTTAGACTTTTTAAAATGCACAACTCGGATAAAAAAAATCGTAAAGCGATTCTTTTTTTTTGGACCTTGGTGGTCCTTTTTTTATTTTTAGTTTTAGTGTTTTTTTGGCTTAATCCGAAGGCGCAATCTCCCGCCGAAGTGATCACGAGCCCTACGCTACTTCAGTCTTCTGAGGTTCAGTCTTCTGAGGGAGTCGGTGTCGAGTTCGATGCTCGATCGTGCCCAAGTCCAAAAGGCATCGCCGTCCTCAGTGTGGATCTCTGGGCTAAGGGCTTATCGAAGATCCCAACCAGAACTCTTGAGTCACTCAGAAAAGAAGTTCGGCAGTACAATCAAGAGATGCTTGCTCAGCATGAGGAGCAACATGGCGGGAGAGCAGAAGTCAATCAGGACTACTGCGGGGTCTCTCACAGTTTTGAAGAGCAATCAAAAAAGGGATTCTCTCAGTTCACGATGATCAGAGAGATCGGAACAGATTTTTTTTCAGTCGATTACTTTGAGGTCCTGAAAGATCACGCTCCAGGTATTGATGCGGGGGAGGACGCTACAGGCGTGCTTCTCGTCAATCGCTCTGACTTTGAAGCAAAGACTCTTCAGGGCAACGTAGAGATTGTGGGCGATTTTCTTTTGAATACGAGGATTCTTTCGCAGACCGCTCATGCCGCCAATTTTCTGGGTATCTGGCTCTTTGATCCAAAATCTCTTGAACTGATTCATCAGGAGGATTCGCCCAGCGCTAGCCATTGGGGTACACCTGAGATCAAAGTGATCTCAACGAGTGGGCGTAAGATCAAGCTTTCCTATACTTATACCGAGCCCTCATCGCATGAGTGCTCAGAGAGTGGGTTTGCCTACACAAAAACCTTAAGGACAATCGAACTCGGCTGTCCGAATATGCCCCGTACCAAATGCTCCCGAACTCAGTCCGAGAGCGAGAAACAAAAAGCATGCGCTCACGACTAGGGGTTTTAGAATCAGAACTTCGTTTTAGCGTGATTGATTTTGCGCTGATGTTGCTGATGCTGAGCTGGGGGCTCAGGAGCTCTGTGCTCAATTCAAAATAGTTTTTAAAGTAGATACCGAACGCACCCCAAAAACTTGCTGAGGATCTATGGATCCCTCAAGATGGGTTGGAGCCTTTTTTTCGTGAAAGCCCGAGAGAGATTGAGTTTTTTAGGAAAGGTGAAGCAGCGCCGGTCACAAAGGATGAAAACCCGTGGCTTTACTCCGCTCAAGCGGTGAGGGGGCTGGTGATGTATCTCGATACGGCATGCATTGTTGACGGCTTCCACGCGAACGTCACGTTCTGTTACAATCAGGAGGGCGTCACCCAATCAAGCACCGATCGTATTTTGTTTTTTAGACTATCGACTGAGGTTTGATTTTGCGACTCTTCTAAAAAGAGCTCAACGAACCAAGACTGAGTCTGATCGGGCTTATCTAATCGAGCTTTTGCTCAATCTAGCGCCCGAAGCTCGCCTTGAGTCTGCTCATGATTTCATGGCGGCATTGGATTCATTGAGACTCCGTCACTGTGATCAGAGTAGAGATCCTTCTGGAGTATTTAAAAAACTCTGTGCGCTTCATCGAGAGGGGATCGATATCCTTGAGTACTTTCAGTCGGCGCTCCCGTGGCTTTACGGGCAAAAAATTTCTCTCCCCGCTTCTGGAATCGAGCCGTGCCTATTTGAGACGTAAGAGTCGGTGGCTCAGGAAGGGATGAAGTCTTTGTAAAAATGGCGGAGAAGGAGAGATTCGAACTCTCGTTGGATTTTACTCCAAACACGCTTTCGAGGCGTGCGGTTTCAACCACTCACCCACCTCTCCGCACACAATGTGCTTTATCGGTTAACATGAGCCCCGCCCCGAAGTCACGAGGAGAGGAATGACTTGCCGTATTATTTTGTCCTGCAAGTAGCGGTACGCGCGCTAGAGAGAGTTAGCGAAGAGTCGGAAAACTCGAATGATCACTTTGCCAAACAGTAGAAAAATCCCATCCACTCAGCGGGCTGTTTGAGGCGTTATAAAAAGTAGAAATTGCTGCGTTTGGTGTAATCAGTTGAGAGTTACAGCCCCCAGTACCGACGTTGACACAGTTGCCGCTCGGGCCGGCGTAGTTTGCGTTGGAGTTCGAGGGATCACTAATGAAACCCACGAGTAGACCGACATTATTGGATGAGGAGTTTCCGTTGACGGTCGCGGACGAGTACAGTCTCCGCAGCAATAGCCACTCCGATCGACCCGCGATCCCACCGACTTGACTCCCCCTACAGAGTTTGTGCCGGCTACCGTCACATTACGGATCTTCAAATCTTGTAACTGAAGAAGCCGGTTGCAGACGCCGGCCAGTGTTCATGCCGCGGTCGTGGATGATGGAATCGAAAAATCCTCTAGCCCGAGTGAACGAATCCGTGCCGCCGAGAGTGCCCATAAACACTGACGGGTTTGCGATGGGAGTGAGGGCGCTCGTTGTTGAGAGATTTTGTGTGAGCCGAAAGCGGGCAGCTAAATAGCGAGAGTTATTGCGGATCGAAAGAAGGGAGCTCCCCGTGCCCAGGCCGCTAAAGATCGGTGTAAAGTCTTTATTGTTCTCCCACCAAAACCTAGAAAAAATTGCTCTTTTGACGCAGCGGGTTGGCACTCATTCTCTCTCCCGTGTACGTCTCGGATTTGCTAGGCTTTTGCTCCTCATGGCCTACGACCCGAAAAAAATCGAACCCAAATGGCAAGCGCACTGGGAGAAGAGCGAGCCCTTCAAGACCGAAGGCCCAACTTCTCGACGCCCAAAGTACTACATTCTCGACATGTTCCCGTACCCGAGCGGCTCGGGGCTTCACATCGGGCACCCCGAGGGTTACACGGCGACTGACATCCTGGCGCGCTACAAGAGGGCGAAGGGATTTGACGTGCTCCACCCGATGGGATGGGACGCGTTTGGTCTACCGGCCGAGCAATACGCACTACAAACGGGAGTGCATCCTGAGATCACAACCTCTAAGGCCATCGTCAATTTCAAAAAGCAGTTGTCGGCGATTGGATTCTCCTACGATTGGTCGCGCGAGATCTCGACCTGCGCGCCGGAGTACTACCGCTGGACGCAGCAGCTCTTCTTGAAACTTTACGAAAAAGGACTCGCGTACCAAAAAGAAGTACCCGTGAACTGGTGCCCGGCACTTAAGACCGTTTTGGCGAACGAAGAAGTCGTCGATGGCAAGAGCGAGCGCGGAGGACACCCCGTCATCCGCCAGCCGATGAAACAGTGGATGCTGAAGATCACGGCCTATGCCGAGCGCCTGCTCCGCGATCTCGACAAGCTCGACTGGCCTGAAGGCACCAAAGAACTTCAGCGTAATTGGATCGGTCGAAGCGAAGGCCTTCAGGCGCGCTTTAAGATCGCAGGGCACGTGGACGAGCTTGAGATTTTCACGACTCGTCCGGACACGATTTTTGGCGCGACTTTCATGGTTTTGGCGCCTGAGCATCCGCTGGTCTCCAAGATTACGACAGCGGCGCAAAAGTCGGCCGTGAGCGCGTACGTCGCGGAAGCCTCGCGCAAGTCCGAGATCGCGCGCCAAGAACAGACGCGTGATAAGACCGGTGTTGCGACGGGCGCCTACGCTCTCAATCCCGCAAGCGGCGAGAAGGTTCCGATCTGGATCGCCGATTACGTGATGATGGGCTATGGCACAGGTGCCATCATGGCGGTACCCGCGCATGATGATCGCGATTTTGAATTTGCGAAGACTTTTTCGCTCCCGGTGAAGGAAGTCGTGCGTCCCGAGTCTGCGGTTGAGGAAGGCACGTGCTTCTCAGGCGAAGGCGTGAGCGTCAACAGTGGACCCATCACGGGTCTTAAGACACCGGACGCAGTGAAAAAAATGATTGAGTGGTTCGAAGAGAAGAGCCTCGGTAAACGCCAGATTCAGTACAAGCTGCGAGACTGGCTTTTTTCGCGACAGCGCTACTGGGGGGAGCCGATCCCAATCCTGCACTTTGAGGATGGAACAAAAGCTCCCGTCGCGCACGATGAGCTTCCGGTGACTCTGCCTAAGGTGCAGTCCTATGAGCCCTCGGGTACGGGAGAAAGTCCGCTCGGCGCGATTAAAGAATGGGTCGAAACGCGCACAAAAGACGGCCGAAAAGCCCGCCGAGAGACTGACACGATGCCGGGCTCGGCGGGATCGTCTTGGTACTTCTTGCGCTACTGTGATCCGCAAAACTCCAAAGAGCCGTACTCCCAAGAAGCAGCCAAACACTGGATGCCGGTTGATCTTTACTTAGGTGGAGCTGAACATGCGGTCGGGCATCTGCTCTACGCGCGTTTCTGGACGAAGGTGCTTTACGACGTCGGCCTCTGTCCCGTCGATGAGCCGTTCAAGCGCCTCGTACACCAGGGTATGATTTTGGGTGAAGACGGCGAAAAAATGTCCAAATCGCGCGGAAACGTGATCAATCCCGACGATATCATTGATCGGTTTGGCGCAGATTCGTTGCGCTTGTATGAGATGTTTTTAGGTCCGCTTGAGCGCGATAAGCCTTGGCAGACGCAAGCGATCGATGGAGTGCATCGGTTTCTCGCGCGCGCTTGGCGGATGTGTGTGGACGAGGGCGCAGAGGGCTCCTCGGAGCACCGCTCACGCGCACAAGACGTGGCGCCCGAAGGGGAGGACTTACGACTCCTCCATCGCACGATCAAAAAAGTTACAGAAGACATTGAGAACCTGCGTTTTAATACGGCGATCTCGCAAATGATGATGTTTGTGAACGATATGACGAAGCACGAGCGCCGCCCTCGCGCGGCATTGGAGGCGTTTACACAGTGCTTGCATCCGTTCGCGCCCCACATCGCCGAAGAGCTCTGGGAGCTCCTCGGACGCAAGGACTCGCTCACGCGCGCCTCGTGGCCCGCGTTCGATGCGGAGTTGGCGCGTGATCTCGCAATCGATCTGCCGGTACAAATCTTAGGCAAGACCCGCGGCACGATCTCGGTTGAGCCAGGCACAGATCAAGCGACCGCTGAGGCCAAAGCGAAGTCGGATCCCTCAATTCAAAAGCATTTCGAAGGCAAGACAATCGTAAAGGTCATCTTCGTCAAAGATCGCATTCTCAATTTCATCCTCAAATGAGGCGCTTAAGTCAGCGTGCAGTTGAGCTCTATCAAGAAAACGAGCTCATCTTTACTCTTGCGTTTTTTGTAGGGGGATTTCTTTTTGATGTTTTTACTCTCTCCTCGATCGATGATCCATTTTCGATTGCTCAGCAGTTCAGTTACCTCAGTCTCATTGGTGGGGTACTGGTTATCGATCTCTTCGAGGAGCATGGGCGCGCAATTGTGCCTTTACGCCTGCGTGCCGTGTGGCAGTATCGACGTCTTTTAGTGCATTTTTGTTTAGGAAGCTTGCTCTCGCTTTACTCGCTTTTTTTCTTAAAGAGTGCATCTGCGTTTTCGTCGATTTTATTTGTTGCAGGGATCTTGGGGTTGCTCGTGTTTAACGAGCTTCGTACGGCACGGGAGTCAGGGGCGGGGCTTAAGTTTGCACTTTGGGGTATCTGCGTGCTTTCTTTTTTTTCAATCTTGTTTCCAGTGCTCTTAGGCTTCGTGGGTTGGATCCCGTTTTTGCTTACGGTGGCGGTCGGTACTCTCGGAGGGGAGCTTGGGTTTAGAGGGCTTCGCGCGCGAGGGCTTGAGCTTGCAACCCTCCGCAAGCAGTACCTCTGGCCGCTCCGTGGCGTGGCAGGCGCTTTTTTCGGGCTTTACGTCTTGGGTTGGATCCCGCCTGTACCGCTTTCGATTGAGCAAATCGGGATTTACCACAAAGTCGAGAAATCCCAGGGAAAGTACATCGTCTCCCATGAGAGGCCCTGGTGGAAGTTTTGGCGCGTCGGAGATGAGCAGTTTCTCGCCTATCCGGGAGATCAGATTTATGTGTTCACGCGTATTTTCTCGCCTGGAAGCTTCTCCGATGAAGTGCGTCTGCTCTGGAGTCAGAAGGATCCGATCAGCGGCAAATGGCAAGTGACGGATCGAATTCCCGTAGAAATCACCGGTGGGCGCAAGGAAGGATTTCGCGGATTTGCAGTGAAGAGCAACTTCTCAGAAGGTCTTTGGCGAGTGGCAGTGGAGAGCGCGGATGGACGAGAGATCGGGCGTACGCGTTTTGAGGTCAAGCGATCCTCCGAGCCTCCTCCTGCGGAGCGCACATTTACTCGTGAGGAGTATTAAAGGCGAGATTTTTGTAAAGAGGTAAAGAGATCAGCTGTCCGGATGAGTGCGGGTCACAGTCATTCGAGCTCTGATTTTAAAGCCAATCCAAACTATGAAAAGTGTGAGCGCCACTACGAGCAGCACGAGCTTAAACTGCTTAAGGTAGATTAAAATCTGATCCCCATAATGTGCCATTAGTAGGACTTGAGTGGGCACGGAGAGGAGCGCTGCAGTTCCGTCAGTGAGTGTGAACTTCAGAGGCGAGAGACCAGTAGCGCCACACATAAAATGCCCAGGAAACCGAACTCCCGGAGTAAACCGAAACACTGCAGCAGCCCAGGCGCCATACTTTGAGCTCCAATGCTCAATGCGGGCAAGAACCGTAGGCGTCATCACGCGTGAAAAAAATCTCACGCGCAATAGACGCGAGCCAAACTTTCGTCCAAGCCAAAACACGAGAAAGTCGCTTAAAAAAACGGCCAAGAAACACACCACAGCGAGCGTGTTTGGGTTGATGGTCGAAGCGGCTCCGGTCTGTCGCGCTTCTTGGAGTGCAACGTTTGCGATCATGCCGCTTGTGAGCAGTACGATCTCCTCCGGAAACGGCAAGCCGAAGCTACTAAGCGTCAGTGTCGTGATGACAGTGATGTAGAGCAGCCAAGGATGTTGTGCGGCCTGAAGGAGCCACTGTTGGAGCGTGTCTTCCATAAAATAAAGTTAGCCCGCGACTGAAACCCCACGTAAAAGCGCGTATCTGGGACCAAAGTACCCCACGCCACCTGAGAGCCCGAACGCCGGAGCGGGCTCAAAGTGGGAGCGCTTGAGCGTTTCGGATGAGAGCGAGAGATCGCGAAAGTGCTCAAAGAAGTTCATCGAGACCGAACCGCCTTTGACGTACGTGACCTTGCCGGTTGCGCGGTCATGGAGACGACCGAGCTTGATCTCGCTTGAGTAGGTGCCTTGGTTTGGGTCACCAAATAAAGCTGAGAACTGAAGGATCTCAAGCGTCTCAGGCTCGAGTTTTAGGAGCTCTGAGTGCGAGTGTTTGCCCGGTGCCACGACCCAGTTCCCGCGCGTGGTTGTGGGCTCGGTGCGGAGGTAGTCGGAGTATTGCTTTCCGACGAGAGACGCGAGCACTTGGTTGGCGCGTACGAGATCGAGCTTTCGTTGGCGTGTACCATCATCCGAAAGGGCTAACGTATCTGCGCCAAAATCGAGCGTGGGATCGAGAGCCACGGTCAAAAGATCGCGGCGAGCCTCCGCAATGAGCGGCTCGCCTGGAGCCTTAAACGGAAGCCCCATGTACTTGTGCGTGCCGGAGAGCTGCGACATGCACTCGCTCACCATGAGCGCTAACGCCTCGGCATCAATCAAAACGCAGTAGGAGCCGGGCTTCGGCTTCACGAGCTCGAGCGTCGCTTCCGCGCGTCGGCTCGCATCCTGAAAGAGTGCGTCGACCTTGAGGTCATCCAGTGCTATCGACCACTGAGTGGACAGGTACTCATCGATCTCAGTCGAGTAGGCTGCTTCGGTGTACACGCGCGTTTGGGAAGTGCGGTGGGTGAGTCCCGTGGACAGGTGCACCTCACGATCGTGCAACGACACAAAAAGCTCGGCAGAATTGAAGCGGCTTTTTGACTGAAACTTCGGTGCGCTCGTACGGATCTGCGCGGAGAGCTGATCCACTGCTCCCGGTAAGTTCTCCGAGATTTTAGGGTCGGCGCTCTTTAAAGCGGGGAGTTCGTCTTGCAGTTTTGCGGGGAGCTCCCAAGCCTCGAGATCCGTGCGCGCTGCCGCATCGAGTGCGCCCAAGATTTGGGGTTCGAGCGCGAGTGCCGGAAAGAGCTGCTTTGTGATCTCGCCTTGGCGATGAGGCTTGCCGTCGAGTCGTACCATGAGGCGCACAAAAAGATTGCGCGCATGCACCTCGCGGTCCTGATCGATTTCGACGGAGCTCCCGGCGCCGACAAAGTAGCGCTCCATACGATGGGTATGTTCTTGAGAAATGATCCAGCCCTTGAGTTCTTTACGTGAGCGAAGGAGTGACTTTAGGTCTTCGAGGTTCCAGCTCATCCGAGCACCACTTGGTCGAGAAGGACATAGGGGCCGCCGCAGCCGGCTTGCACGAACTCCTTGTGATACTTGCCGCAGCCGCCAACATCGTTGAGCGGGTGACGAGCGCGATCAGGTGCGGAGGAGTCGGCTTCGATTTTGGACTTCCCGATGATCGCGTTCAACACATCTGGGGTGTAACCGGTCATTTGAATGGAGCCGCCTGCAGGACCCCGAAAGATGCGGCCTGTGAGTTTGCCGTTTTTCACTTCTTTTAAGTACGCGATACCGACTTGAATGCCCATTCCTTTTGGGTCTTCCATGCCGCCTGCGGCGTGAGTTGCGAGAAAGCCGTGGTCGATTTTCTGAAGCAGCTCTTGGAAGGTTTCTCTCCCCGCGCTGAAGTAGGTGTTAGTCTGACGCGTGTACACGCCACTTGACCAGCTCTCTCGCTTTCCGTTTGCGGTACGTGGGATGCCGAGTCGGAGCGCGGAGGTCAGGTTGGTCATGGGAGCTCTCAGCGTGCCTTGATCAAGGAGCACTTGCTCTTGAGCAAGCCAGCCTTCTTCATCAAAAAAGTAACTTCCCCAGGCCGCGACTGAAGTTGTGCCATTCTCATAGATCGCGGGGTTGTTGAGGATCGTCGCAAGACTGTTTCCGACTTTCTCTCCTGAAAGATGAAGAGGCCAAGCTTTCGAGCGACCGCGCGCGCAGGTATCAGCCTCCTGCGCGTGACCAAACGCCTCGTGTGCCAGAACACCTGAGAGCCCCGGCGAAAAGAGCACGCGGTACTTGCCCGCTGTCAGACGCTCAGCGCTCCTGAGGCCCATGAGATCCTCTACAAGCTCATCGAGATCGTGGTCCTTAAGCTCGATTGCTTCTAGTCCGCCTAAGCCCCCGGGCCGCGCGTAGACCTGATGCGACCCACTCATGAGGACAAAGGTGAGCGACATACGGTAGAGCGTCTGCGAGAGGTTCGACTCGCGATCAATGAACAGTGCCTCCTCGCGGTGCATGCCCATGCGCGCGAGCGCGTAGCTGAGTTCTTCTGCGGGTAGTCCCTTTGCCAGTGCGCGTGTTTGGGCGCGGGCGATCAGGGATTTGAGGTGATCGAGATGCTCAGCCGTCGTGCGTGAGAACGGATCTTGCGCGACTCTCACGCCGAAGTGCACGGGTGTGCGTGCGGTAGGATTTTTTGGAATCTGCGAGAGGATCTCTTGCTCAAGCGGCACTTTCAGGCGCTCGGCCCAGGTTGGAGCCTGGTAGGGACGTTGAGCTGGGGAGACAGATTTGGAAGCGCGAGCGACGAGTGCTTTCGCCTGAGTTTTAAGCTCGGGAGCTGATAGAGTATCGGTCGCTTGCTCAAAGAGCGTCTCGCCATCATAGATCCGGAGCACGACGCCGGCACTCGCGCGGTCGGCGATTGAGGTCTTTTTGAGATCGGCCGTGGCCGTCTGACCGGTTTTACGCTCGAAGTAGATGGAGCCATACCAGTGGGGCTTGGCTTCGAGTGTGGGGAGAAGTCCCAGAAAGATTTCGCGGAGTTCGACAAGATCTGCGGAGAGAGGCGCACGATTTGACATGCAGCGAGCCTACACTGCGAAATCCGCGTTCATAAAGGGGAAAAGGATGATATACGTCGCGTCATGAAGGACTTTAGCCGTTGGTACGATCAGACGTACCCCGAGCTTTCGCACGCGGGTCTATGGCTTCGCGGTGGAGAGATCAACACGCTCCCGCGCACGGAGTGGGAAAAGCGCGATTTTCGCACTCTCTGGGTGAGGCTCTCAACGTACTTTGATACCGGCTATTCTTTCACCCACCAGCTGCTCTACCAGCTGGGTGCTGAGACCGAAGGTGTGTATCCGGATCTTGCCTACCTCCCGCCGCGCGGGGACATTGCGATCCTGGAGCGCGATCAAGTGCCTTGGCTTTTAGGTACCCAGTCCAAGCGAGCGGCCGAGAGCTTTGATCTGATCGCGTTCTCAAACTCGATCGTGCAGGAGATCTTAAATCTGCCTGCGTTCTTGCAAACGAGTGGCATCCCGCTCGAAAAATCCAAGCGTATGGAGCGCGCGGATCTCCCTTTGGTGATCCTGGGTGGGGCGAATGCTCTCTACACCTCAGCCCTTTGGGGTGAGGAGCCCTGGGTGGATGGTGTTTTTGTAGGTGAGAGCGATGCTGCGATCGTGCGGCTGCTTGAAATCTGCCGCGACGGAAAGCGCGCGGGCCTCACAAAGCGCGAGATTCTTAAAAACTTAGAGGAAGTGCCGGGATTCTTTGAACCCGAATCGCCGCGCGCGACGAAAAAAGCGTTCATCCCGAATCTGAATCAGGCGCGCGCGCTCGAACGCGGACCGGTTTACTACTTAGATGATCAACTGGGGAACAGCCATCTTCAGATCAGTGAGGGCTGTCCGTGTTTCTGCAGTTTTTGTGCGGAGTCTTGGGATCGTAAGCCTTACCGCGAACGCGCTTCAAAAAAACTCCTTGAAGTCGCTCTTAAGATGAAAGCCCAAATGGGCCTTGATCATATCGATATCTATAGTTTCAACTTCAACATGCACTCGGGCATCTATCAGATCTTGTGGGATCTTGTGCCTCATTTCCGCGGGATCGGCTTAAAGTCGCAGCGTTTTGACATCCTGGCGCATGATCCACAGATGATGGAGTTTCAGCACGCAATCGAAAAAGCATCAATCACCTGCGGGCTTGAGGGGATCTCTCCGCGTCTACGCAAGTACTTGCATAAGAACTTAGAAGACCCCGAACTCCATCGCTCGATTGAGGCGATCTTTAAATCTAAAGCGCGCGAGATGAAAGTGTTTCTGATCGCAACAGGTTTAGAAGAGGAGCAGGATTTTGAGGCGCTGGAAGACCTCTTGGAGCACCTCGAAGAAATTCGTGCACGCACGCACTCAGGGACGCGCATCATCCTCTCGATGACGCCGCTCGTGCGCTTTCCGTGGACACCACTGGAGTTCGAGCAGGCGCCGACGATGGCGCACTACGAGCGCATCATCTCGCGGACGGCGAGGCGCGTGCGTGCGAAGGGCTTTGAGTTTCGCGAGTCAGCGGATCTGCCGGAGTATTGGACCTCGCAGGTGCTCGTGCGTGCCGATGACGGACGGGTGAGGAAGGCGATGCTCGCCGCACTGGAGTCGACTCGTTTTACCTACCACCGCGAGGTGAGTGCTGAGTTTCAGCGTGCGTTTTTGGCAGAACTCGTAGTCCAGGGATTGACCGAGGAGCAGTTACTTGCAGGTTTTGATCTTGAGGCTTCGAACAAAAAACCTTGGGCCAGGATTGACACCAGCGTGAAGCGCGAGTTCTTATGGGAAGAAGTCTTACGCGCGCGCTCGTACGTTGAAATCGATTATTGTCTTGGACGCTCTTGGGCTAAGGCCAAGTGTTTTCACTGTGGAGGGTGTCCGACACGCTTCCACGTGCGGGACATCGTTTTGTCGAAGCAGACGCGCGATTACACCCTTGAGCAATTTAAGGCGCGGATCCGTGCAGCGCGCGAGTCGCAGGTGGCGCTCGAGCTTGAGGTTGAGGCCGGCGAGAGCGCGCGCGGAGTGCCGCGCCGGATGTTGGGTGTCGCGGTTGCGCGCGCGCTCATGCTTACCGTTCCTGAGCTCAGGCTCCACTACCGTGGTTACCAGGGCTCGCGCTGGGACGATGGCGCGCGCCCGACCTGGGTTTTAGGGTGCGACGTTTTGCGCTCGTTTTGGAATGCTGAGGCCTTACCGATCGTGCACGCGACGCTTGAAAACGCGGCGACGCGCGCGCGCGTGAACGCGGAGTTGGGGACGTGGGGTCGTGTGATGGGGATCGCTCCGCAAAAGTGGGAGGAGTACACGCCCGCTGAGATGCGGGTGGATGCGCCGTATGGGGTGCGGGCGGACGACTACCTTCGCAAGCGAGGTTTAAAGTACACATTGAAGAAAGATGCCGAGGGACGTCGCATCTACGAGCTCACGAAGGAGTCTGCGAAAAAAGGCATTTTACTTGGGCTTGAAGAAGAGCGCTTGCCGACGGGCGTGCGACTGAAAATCCGTCCAGGACGCAAATTCCAGGTCGCGGAGTTCTCCGATGAGGTCCTAGGAGCAAGCGTAGGTGCGCAGTGGGTGAGAGCGCGATTAGAGGCTAGTGAGGCCCTTTAGGTGCGCACCCCGATGGAAGTTAAACTTAGCACGTAGCGTCCGTTTTTAAGCTCGATGCTTCCTGGGATGCGTTTGCGTAGTCGTGTGAGCAGTGTGCTTAAGCGCTTGCGCGCCGTCGAGATCGAGATACGCGGGCCGTAAAGAGCGCGCATGAGCTCTTCCGGAGTGAGTGCAGAGGAGATCAGTTTGCGAACGATCGCAGCCTCTCCTGAGGTTACTTCATGACAGAGTGGTGAGCCTGCCTTAAGTTTTGCTCGCCATGCAGGCGGAAGGTGTCTCCAACCTTCTGTCCATCCGTCCTCGGGAGGAGGTGCGCCCATATACTTTTGCTCAAGCATGTCATTGAGCTCGACTGCTGAGTGATGATGAAACGACTGGAGTGCCTCCCAGTAGGTGGCAGCAGCGCTGTTTTTTCCGGACTCAAGAAGCACATCGACCAACTGAGCGATCGCCTGTGCGTGCATCTGACTATGCTCCTCGGCACGCTCGAGAAACTTAAGTGCCTTTCGCGATGAGCGCACCGCTTCGGAGATGAGTCCTAAGCGTTGATACTCAATACTCATGTTATGCAGGGTAAATCCTGCAACCGACCAGTCTTTAAGTGCGCGTGCGCTCTCAAGCATGCGTGAAAGGCCGTGCAGCACTTTCTCGCGATCATTCTGCGATTCGGCGCGCGCAGCGTGCGCGTTTTGTTCAGCACGAAGTGCTTTTTTTGCAGCTCCCCCTTCTCGGTAGAGCGCCTGAGCCTGATCAAAGAGCTTTGCGGCTGAAGGCCATCGTCCATGCCGAATCTCAATCGCCCCAAGCACGAAGGCGCGCTCGCCTGACCAGAGTGGATGAGGGTAGCGTGTCTCAGCTACGGTCAGAGGAGGGTGCTCAGAGTGCAGTGCGAGACGTAGGACGCAAAGCTCATAGAGGAACTTCCATTCCGGATCTTGTTTTGCAAGTTTTTCCATCCGTACTGAAAGTGAGCGCAGCGCGGGCACATTAGAGGTGAAATGGGCCAAAAGCACGTCGGCGTAAAAATTGATCGGAAACTTAAGAGCATGTGATCGAGCCCGCACAAAATCTCTAAGACCGTTGAGGCTTAAGGCGAGAAGCTGAGCAAGGGCGCGCTGATCACGAGGGTCCCCAAGGGTAGGGCGAGCAGCGGGTGCTTGACCTCGATTAGAGCGCGACATGGGAGCGGGAGGCGATACGGCGTTTGGAGCGCAAGGGGAGTTCGTCGGCAAAATAATGCTCAATGGCTTGACGAGCGAGCATCGCGGCTTTCACGCGCCAAAACTCGCCGTGGATCGCGAGCGACGCGAACGCAATGCGCTTGCCGGAGGGGGATTTCGCATAGCCCACGAACCAGTCGTACTTGCCTTGGGGGCTGGTTCCTGTCAGTGAGCCTGTTTTACCGCCCACTTCGATAGGGTTTCCGTTTTGACGTAAAAAACTTCGAAACACTCCGCGCGACGTACCGGACGTAACAGTTTCCTGAAACAGCGCTCTTAACTCATGAGTCGTATGAGGATCTAGACCGTAAGCAGTGCGTTTGGGCGAGACTTCATAGAGGCGCTCACCACTCTCTGAGAAGGCACTTTGTACGATGTAGGGCTCCATGAACACGCCTTCATTTGCAACAGCTGCCGCGATCCATGCACCCTGAAGCGGACTCATCGTGTTTTCACGCGTAAACCCGGAGGCGGCCTCGGCCAAACCCCAGTGATCCTCTGGGATTGGTGCGACCCCCTGCTGTACTGGGATATCTGAGGGGATCTCGCGATTAAATCCAAAACGCTCTGCAAACTCTCGAAGCACTTGTGGGCCTAAGACCCAGGCGCCCAGTTTTCCGAACACTGGGTTCACCGACTTTCCAAACGCATCGGCCAAAGACATCGAGCTTGTGTAGCGATTTGGGCGTTGGTCAAAAATCTGTCGCTTATACAGAGTGTGAGCGCGTCCAGTGAATTGAATTCGAGTATCCGGAGTATACGCTTGGTGCTCGATTGCAGCCGCAGCGGTGACGACTTTAAAGATTGAAGCCGACGGGAAAGTAGCACGCGTCGCAAAGTTCTCGCCGAGCTTTTTTCCCTGCGCTGCGCTCACCATTGCAAGGATGCGTCCTGTCTCAGGCTCGATCGCCACGAACGCTCCGTAGTCTGGTTTGTACTGGGTGAGAAGAGTTTCCATTCGACTTTGTAGCGAGACATCAAGCCCGTATTGAAGGATAGCGGAGCGAGGCTTACCGTCGAGATCGACGCGGATTTCGGTAGGAAACTCGTTGCGCACACCTACGGCGCGGAGAGTTTCGCGCAGATCTTCTTTTTCAAGGCGATTCTTAAACGCGGCAGCCAAGGGAGGGATCGGCTGCGCCAACACAATGACGCCAAACGTACCGATGATTGCGGGATAAAATTTTCGCCAAAGTTGACTCATAAGAGACCATTTCCATCGTGAGCCTAAAGCGAGTGCTGCGTCAATAAAGATCTCCCCTAAAGATCAGCTCACCACTCAGGCGCACTCTGCTCAAAGGGGAGGCGCTCTGTGAGAGCGGAGCTGAGCTCGTCCTCAGTTAAGTAGTGGGCTTGTGCCATTTTTCGAAGGATCGAGTGAACAGTGCGCTCCGCATAGGGTGTGAGTTCGCCCTTTTTAAAAGACTGACTATAGCGCTTAGGGCTTGGAAGCAGCATCGCGAGAAAAGCACCTTCTTTGGCGCTGAGTTCGTGTGGTGATTTCGAAAAATAATGTGCGGCAGCCTCGCGGATTCCAAACACTCCCTCACCCCACTCAGCAATGTTGAAATAGATTTCGAGAATTCGATTTTTAGAAACCTCTCGATCGAGCTGGAGCGCGATGAGGATCTCTTTGAGTTTTCGTAAAGCGCTTTTGCTCTGATCGAGGTAGACGTTTTTGACGACCTGTTGAGTGATCGTGCTTGCTCCACGAGAGATCTTACCGCGCGGAAGGTCTTTTTTAAGGACTTCTTGGATCTGTTGGGTGTCGATGCCGTCATGCTGATAGAATGCCCAGTCCTCGCTCACGATGATTGCGCCACGAACGACTTTGGGGATCGACTCGAGAGTGCTCCATCCAGGAGGGCGGTGTCGTCTGAGCTCAACTTTAAATGGCTTTTTTGGTCCTTGATAAACAACTTGTGGATACTGTCTCAGGAGGTCCTCTCCATCCGGAAGAACCCAAAACCAAAGCACTGTGAACGTCGTTAACACCACCGCACTGAGAACAAGAAAAAATCGTAGTGAAAAAACTCGAGCCCAAGTCTCTCGCATCAGAAATACAGTTTCACTCCGAGCGTTGTGCCTGATCTTTTAGGAAATCGACTTTCATGAAAGTAGTTTCCAAAGACCCTTAAAAAATTGAAGTCAATAAACGCTCCAGCCTCAAAGCGCTCACCTGTGCGTGTTTGAGACAAAAAGCTCCGGTACACTCCATCGAGGCCAAAAAACTGAGAGAGATACATCGTCATCCCGAGTCCCCAGGTCGCCTGGCGTGTGGGAGTGGGTCCCATCGATGAGGATACTCCGGCATCAAGCGTGAGGTTAGTGCCTTGAGCGTGGTAGCCAAAGATCCGTAACTTAAAGAGAGCCTGCCACTGATCAGGCAGCGTGGTCTCGCGTGAATACTCTAGGCCAAAGATCTTGGCGTACGCTCCAACGCTCAGACGCAGTCCTTGTTGTGACTCGGGGTTGAGCCACTCACCTGCGAGATAGAACTCGTAGGGACTCGGCGAGTGCAGGGCGAGCCATTGGTCCATCCAACTGATGCGTTGCTTGGTTTCGAGCCACTCGGAGAGGGACCAGCGAGTTTTTTTCTTCTGTTCTTGTTTTTTGATGATGAAAGTAAAAGTCTCATCCGCTTGGGCCTGAGGCGAGCAGGAGGATGTGGCCAAGAGCGAACCAAAGCAGAGCAGGGCCGTCGGGACGTTGAAGCGCATAATTTTAGAATGAACCAAAATCTTGCACCTGTGGGCTTGAATCGATAGTGTCAGCCGTATGACATCGATGTTTCCAGAGTGGAGAAGCGCAGTACACCCTAAGATAGGCGAAGCAGGTCGGGCGCTCGTCGTTTGTCTCAGCGACTCTCAGGCCGAGGAGCTGGCGCAGCGCTTAGAGGCTTTGATGGAAGGCGATGAGATCGCACTAACTCTGAGACCTAAGGTCGAGCAGTGGAGTTGTTTTTTTAAACTTCGCGGGGGGGAGACGCGTTTTCTCGTGGCGCATCCCGAGCCCACTCAATGGGTTGCCACTTTAGCTCTTGAGTGGGCGCATCGAGATGCCCTTGTCGGCTGTTTGCGAGCACGCAGTGCAGGGGTTTTGGATCAGCAGTTTAGAATCACGCGATTATCGAATCTCTCTTTTGGTTTAGAGTTTGTGTGATCGCTCAACTTGTTGCGCTCGCTTTGATTTCAGCAGTTTTAGGTGCGCTAGGGCTTCGGGTTGTGGCTTTTGTGGCGCAGCGGTGGCTTGCCCCCTGGTACCTCAAGCGCGGTCAAGTGGGGCGGGCCATGCGCTTGCGTTTTTTTGCGTCTAAGCACTTAAAATGACTGACATTTAACAAAAACCTAAGCAAGATAATGCGTCGCATCTTTTTTTAGTTTGCAACGCAGCTGAAATGAGGGAGAACTTTTCGTCCGCAGGTCTCATTCCAAAGGGGGGATCCATGAAAGTTGCCGCATGCGTTCTAGGGTTTTGGGCTGCTGTTGCGTCTGCAGATGAGTCCAGAAGCGCTGAGCTTTTTTGGATGGGTCGAGAGAACAAAGACATTGAGACGGAGTTCAAGCAAGACCTCTGGAACTTCTTCGCCTCCTGCGACAGGAGTCCTCGCAACAACGCGCTTCGCGATGAGGAGATTGATTGCGCTTATAAAAAGATCGCCCGATTTGATCTCAATGGCGACAAGTTCTTCATTCGCGATGAGATCATGAATTTTATCCGGCAGGGACTCGGGCACTCCTGGTTTGTGGGAGCCAAAGCAGACGGTGTGCTTGATTTTGACCGCAATCGTGATGGTCGTTTAAGCGAAGCTGAAGTGCGAGAGTTGTTCTTACGGGCTGAGAACCCGTCGGAGAATTAGCCGCCAACCCATTCTCGATGCGTTTGAAGCGATACTGAGTCGGATCCACGGGGCAGCCGATTTGAAATCGCTTTGAAATGGTGTCCAAAATTACAGATCCTTTCATGCAGTGAAAGAGCTCGATGCTTTTGACTTTCTCTTTTTGCTTTAAGGAGATGCGTGAATAAAGCACTTCTGAATCAAACCAGATCAGACCAGCCTCCTCGTGGCGCGATTCGAGATCGGGAGCGATCCAGAACAGGTCTGCCTCGTTGCGCTCCGAGTTTGAGTCAGAGGATGGAACTTCGATATAGATTCCGGTCTGAGCTCTAAGCAGTGCCTCAAACTTTAGGTCCTGTGCCTTAGACTCAAGCACTCGACCGTCTGCAAACGCAAGCACCCCAGAGCCTGAGCCCAGCTTAAGCTTTGTGCCGGTGGCAGCGTCTACAAAGTCGCCTTGATGCGAGGAGGGGATTTTCCCGCAAGCAGAGACCGCAAAAAGAAAAAACAGTGCACTTAAGGTTTTTGTGTTTTTCATCAGGAATCCTTTTAGAAGTCTTTACGGTGAACAACAACGGTGCGCCCGTTCTCTTGAACCTGCAGTTCCAGCTGTCCGCCTAAGTTTACCTCGCGCGACATCACTGGCATCACGAACTTCGAGCTCTTGCCCGCCGAGAGCGGGCTGAGATACTGCGGATTCGGACCCACGGCGCTGAAGTTAGCAGATGCATCTCCGTTGACTGCGAGTTTCAGTTGCAGGCCTTTGGGGGCTGCGCGCTCACCGACGTTGGTGATTCGGTACTCGACGCGTGTGACTCCAGGTTTTCGCAAGTTTTCAAGCGCAGTAAGGATCTCGATCCGGTAGTCGTTTGCGAGCGGGATCTCACGCGTCTCATCGAGGAGTCCGATGCGACGTCGGTCTGCGCCCTGAAGAGCTTGAAAGACAACAGGAATCGCAATTGAGCTCCCGCTTTTTCGTGCGATCGCAGCGAACTCTAGCACTTGCTCGCCTCCGGGAGAAAGCGCGCTCATGAGTGCTTGCTCGCGCGTGATTTCAAGGAGATCAGGCTTTGAGTTAAAGAGCACTTGCGCGCCTGCGCTTAATGCGACATTCCCGTTGTTCTTGGCTTTGAGTTTAATCACGGATTCGATACCTTCGCGTAGCTTTGGAGCTTCAGCCCAAGTGAGTTCAACCAAAAACTGAGGCTGAATCGAGACCGTCTGCATCCCGATGTTGCGGCCCTGATACTCAGCGCGGATCACAAACGCTGTAGTTTTTTTAACCGCGTTCTCATTCATGCGGAACTCAAGTAGTCCCATTACCCTTGTGAGACTCCGAGCTCGAAGATCCAAACGAAGCGTGCTCTCTGACTGCGAAATGATGCTGAGCGAGGAGTCGAGCGCTTGGATCGTGACTCGGAGGTCGCGTCCGCTGATTGAGGACTCAAAATTACGGAGCTCAATTCGAGCGTGCAGCAGCTCACCGGGTTCAAAAACTCCGTTGATGATCGTCTCTTGGAGTGAGGCTGCGAGCAGACGCACGGGGCGCGCCTGAAAGTCAGCCGCCTCATCGGCGCGGCCACGCGCGTACTCTTGAGCGGCATAGCTCGGGTACGCTGCATCGTATTTGATTTTTTTGGCGCGATCAAAAGAAGCCGCGTACAGCTCGTTAACGCGACGAGCAAAAGCCTGAGCGCGCGCGTTTTCAAAGTGCCACTGATAGCGCGAGGGGTACTCGCGCTTATATGTTTCGCGTGACGCACTCACAAACTCGCTCGAGTACGCACGTGCGTAGTAATCGTCATAGCTGCGACGGTACTCGCGATCGTAGGCAGCGCGATAGCCCGCCTGATACCCACGATCATAATCGTCGCGGTAGTTCTGATTTTTGGCCGACAAGCATCCGCGCGAGTAAGCAGCACTGTAAGCTGAGTTATAGGCTCCAGCGTAGCTCTGATCATAGGCTTGAGACATCCCTGAGGTGTAGCCGGAGCTATAGCCGCTTTGGTAAGCGCTGTTTTCATCCGGAGTGGGATAAGTGCGACGAGGATTCCAGTAGCGGCGATCGGGAGAGGGAGCCAAAAGAGCATGTGAGCTCTTTTGAGTTATTTCGCGGCTCATAAACTCACTTTTCATCGGAGTGAGTCCTTGTTGGGAGAACTCGTCGCTATTTTCAATCGGCTCTTTGAAGCGCTCGTT
>JBILEK010000103.1:0-4965 GCA_044352155.1 Bdellovibrionia bacterium | reverse complement strand
GTAGTCAGAGCGCCCGCGCGGGTAGTCACGCTCGATTGCATTACGACGGGCAAGTTCATCGCCGGCGATCGTGCCATCGCGATCGCCGCGCGCGGAGGCGTCGGATTGGTTCGCTTCTTCTGTCCCACGCTGGGTGCCCAAGGGACGTGCAGCGTTCGAAGCATCACGGTCCGCGCGCTGCTCACCGTCTCGAGTGCCATCTGCAAACCCTTGTGAGCGGCCATTGCGCTCGCCATCGCTCTCGCCTCGAGAGCGGCCGTCGCGCTCGCCAGGGTACGTGCCATCACGGTACCCTAAGTCGTAGTTGCGTTGCTCCTCTTCACGCTCGCAGCGATCATACCCTTCGCGGTAGCCGCGACGATCTCCTTCGCGCCGTCCCTCCTCAGGGCCACGCTCGCGGCCTTCGCGCGAACCATCCGCCGTGCCATCGCTATAGCCCTCGGATCGTGCTGCGGAGGGGTCGGCAAAAACAAGGTTCGGATAAGTCTGAGCGAGAGCGAGAAGGAGCGCGATCAAAGTTTTCGTAACTTGCATGAGCGAGAGGATCCTTTCTTAAGCCGGCCTAGGTCCGAAATTCGACCTCCAAAACAGCAAGCAGAGTGCCACGGTTTTTGTCGCGGAGCGAAGTAAAAAAACAGCCAAAAAAGGCTGTGTTCCGAAGTTGAGTCAAAGACCTGGGGTCAGCTTGTATTGGTTTTTTTTACAGAGGTGGGCGCGCTTCGCATCACGCGGCGCATTTTGAATTTGACTTGGGTTACGACCCTAGCGCAAATTCCATCTCACAGAGGACCCTCCCGATGCCGTTTGAGATTCGGACAGTTAACAAGGTGCGTGAACGCTTCAAACCAGCCCCGCGTCCAGAGATCTGGAAGGATGTGGCTGACTCCGATTGGAACAATTGGATGTGGCAGCAGCAGAAGCGCGTGAAGAACATGGAACAACTCGAGAAGGTGATTCATCCCTCCGAGGGCGAGCGCACTGCGTTTGCGAAGTCAGACGAGATGTTCCACATGGGGATCACTCCCTACTATGCGGCTCTGATGGATCCGAACGATCCCAACTGTCCGATTCGTCTGCAGTCTGTGCCCCAGATGGGCGAGCTTAATATTCTCCCCGGTGACATGGAAGATCCGCTCGCCGAGGAGCGCGACATGCCAGTTCCTGGGATCACCCATCGCTATCCGGATCGCGTGCTTTTTTACACCACTCATAATTGTCCAGTGTACTGCCGTCACTGCACACGTAAGCGCAAAGTCTCTGATCCCTCATCGTCGGCTGCAAACAAGCAGCTTGAAGAGAGTCTTGCATACATTGAGAAGACGAAATCCATCCGCGACGTCGTGATCTCAGGGGGAGATCCGCTCTCAAACTCTGATGATCGTCTGGAGTACATTCTCTCGCGCTTGCGGGCGATGGATCATATTGAAGTGTTTCGGATTGGAACGCGTAACCTCGTCACACTCCCGCATCGGGTGACCGATGCGTTTGCGAAGATGTTGACAAAATACCACCCCGTATTCGTGCACACTCACTTCAACCATCCCAAAGAGTGTACCCAAGAGGCGTTCGATGCTTGTGCGCGGCTCGCTGACGCTGGTTGTGTCATTAACAACCAGATGGTCTTGCTCAAGGGAGTGAATGACGACGCGGAAACGGTGAAGAAGCTCAACCACATGCTCCTCATGATGCGCGTGCGGCCGTACTACATTTTCCAGTGCGACATGTCGCAGGGGATCTCTCACTTCCGCACACCGATCGAAAAGGGCCTGGAGATCATCCAAAAGCTCCGCGGTTGGACGAGCGGTATGGCCGTACCTCAGTACGTGATCGACGCGCCCGGAGGCGGCGGAAAAATCCCGATGCTCCCGAACTACGTCATCTCGCACGAGGGCAAGAAGTGGGTGCTCAAAAACTACGCTGGCAAAACCTACGAGTACAACGAGCCTTGATTCGCGCTTGGGCGTGGGTGGGGTTGCTGTGCGGAGGGATGGCGGCATGTTCCTCGCTTCCTCGCGTGGAGCATCGACACTTTAAGTTTCCCTCTGATCGTGCTTTTGTTGGAGTACCTGAGCGAGCGTATGAGGTGTTGGGGCGCGTTCGCGCGGATGCAAGGTTTCCGACTCTCGATCCTGATGCGAGCGAAGAGCGACTGTGTCGCAACTACTACAACCAAGCGGTGCGTAAACTCGTGGACGTTGCGCGCAGTGAGGCCAAAGCCGATGCAGTGATCGAAGTGAGATCCGTCACCGTCTTGCTCGATGGTCGCAAAGAGCGTCACGAAACTGCTGAGTGCGCGGATGATGGCGCTGAGGGAGAGGTCTTGGTTGAGGGAATCGCAGTGCGGTGGAAGCCGGACCCCAAGCCGAGCGGCGACGCTACATTGTGATTAAATGGGCGGCAGCTTGAGTCAGGGCCGGCCCTCTCCGCGATCTAGAGTGGATGTTGACTCGATTTGCATTTAGGGGGCTTTCTCTCGTTTTTGCCCTAGCCTGGGGTGAGTCCAGCTGATTTGAAACCCGGGATGTCCGGGCAAGATCTACTAGAGCTCCTTTCTCATTGATGGGTTGTAGGGCGTCACTGCAAAGCCGACCTTAAGGAAAGTGGCACGAGAGGCGTGCGTCGTTTGCCATCGCTGCGAGGGAAAAGCCGAACGATCGTCAGGATTCAGGCGGAAGCGGAGTCAAAGTTTTCGATGCAATTTTGACGTAGCAAATGAGTTTCCTTGGGAGCGTCTCAAGGCTAATCTTCGCCCAGAGGTGCGCGCGCCCGGGCCCTTCAGCTTCACTTCGCGCACTCCGATAGGCTTTCTAGAGGTCAGTCGCCGGAATGGGCCAAGAGCATCTTAAAAAGTTCGATCGCTACTTTCTGCTCGATTGCATCGCGCAGGGAGGGATGGCCGAGATCTTTCGTGCGCGGCCGGCAGAAGCCGGGGCCGCTGGCCGCCTGCTCGTCGTTAAGCGCATCCTTGCGGGTTTTGGCAAGAACAAGGACTTCGTTCAGATGTTCAAATCCGAAATCCAGGTCCTCATGCGCTTCAATCACCCAAACATCACACAGCTCTACGAGTATGGCGAGTTCTCCAACCAGCCGTATATCGCAATGGAGTTTGTCGACGGAAAAAATCTTCGCCAAATCCTTCAGCGTCACGCCGAACGTAAGCAAGCATTTCCGGTTGAAGCAGCCTGTATGATCCTCGAAGAGGCGGCGAGCGGACTTCACTACGCGCATACGCTAAAAGACAAGCTCACAGGCGCGCCGCTCAGTATCGTCCACCGCGACATTAGCCCGCAGAACCTGCTCGTCTCATACGACGGAAACGTCAAAGTGATCGATTTTGGAATCGCAAAAGCCACGACGAACGCCGAAGCAACACGCGTAGGGGTGATTAAAGGTAAGCCCTCTTACCTCTCGCCGGAGCAGATCGCAGGCGAAGTGCTCGATGGCCGCAGCGACGTTTTCTCGCTCGGCACTGTGCTTTGGGAGGCGCTGACTGGTAAAAAGCTTTTCTCAGCCGCTCAAGGCGAAAACGAGTTTGCGGTACTCCGACTCATCGAGTCCTGCGACTCGGTGGTGAAGCCGCCCTCAAAACTCAACACGGCGGTGCCGCCCGAGCTTGATGTGATCGTGATGAAAGCTCTCACAAAAGATCGCGAGCGACGTTATCAGAGTGCCGAGGAGATGGGGCGTGCGCTTCATCGATTCCTTTTCACTCGGTATCCTGACTACTCGAGCTCTGAGCTCTCAAAGCACATAAAAACGCTCTTTTCTGAGGATATTGTTGAGGATCGTAAGCTCCTTCAAAAGCTAAATGCCAAAGTCGAAGCTCTTCTGGGATCTGATGGGACCCCCTCAAGTCTCGGTCTGCATGCGCCTGAAGAAGAAACCGACACTCAGGTCAACAAAAAGCAAGCTGTAGACGGACTCAATGCGATTCCAATGTCATCTAAAAAGGACGGCGCTCCAGTGAGTCTGGATATCGCTAGACTCGATGGGGCGAGAGTGGGTGGAGTTGCCTCAAAGCCTTCGTCTGCTCCCGCAAGTGCGCATCGAAACATGCAGCGGTTAGAGGTTGAAAAGCGCGAAACAAAATCTGTGATCTATGAAGACGGAAACGGTATGTCGACGCTTGTGCGTTGGGCGTCGCTCGGTGCTGCTGCGGCAGCGACGTATTTTATTGGATTTCCGATGTATCAGGAGTGGCGCAATCAAATGCTCAAGCCCCCTTTCACCCAAGATCCAATTGCACTTGTTCCGCAGGCGAGCACTACTTCGAAGCCACAGCTTTCAAAAGGGAAGATTCTTTTGAAGTTTCGCTCCGAGTTCCCGCTCCAGGGCTCTCGCATCACAGTAAATGGTCAATCTGTATCTGTAGAGAGTCAATCGATCGAAGTAGGGCTTGATACACCGCTTGAGATCAGTGTCGAAGGCCCCAGTTTAAAGCCATTTAATCGAACCACTTCGCTCACTTCAAAAGACTACAACGGCCTCCGTGAGACGGAGATGGATCTGCCGCTTGAACCCGTGGCTTATGGTTACTTAACCATCACGACAACTCCAAGCGCGCAAGTCACCATCCGGCCAGTGGATCCGCGCACGCGCACACCCGCAAGCGAGGGGCGCGCGTGGGTGATGAATACGCCGATTGAGGGCCGTAAGTTTCCAGCCGGTTTGTATGAGATGACGTTTGAGAACAAAGTACTCGGAATGAGTAAGCGCGTGGTAGTGGAAGTGCGCGATCAAATCTCTGAGCGGCGCGAAGTCAAGCTTGAGATGGGTGGAGTGCAGTAAAAACTGGCCGCGTTGAGTGAGTAAAAAATCGAAGATTCTTGGCTGAGAGGAGGGTGAGGCGCATGTGCGCCAAGCGTCATCCTGGGTTTTGTAAGGGTTTGAGGACTTTTGGCGCTGAAGCGATCGCCTAAGGCTCTAGCTCGTGAACTAAGCCGTAAGGGTTTCGTTGTGGTAGCG
>JBILEK010000061.1:0-15872 GCA_044352155.1 Bdellovibrionia bacterium | reverse complement strand
GAGCGCATGCGCGCTGGAGTGAGCCTTCAGTGCACGAGAAACTCGAGGTTCCAGGTCAGGTGCATCGGCTGAAAAACCCGCTTCTGCACTTCACGTTCCGAGATCTTCAAGATCAAGTTGAGACCAATCTTCGGTACGCTCGCGAAGGAGCGCAAGCACTGGAGCGAAAAGGAGAGCGATTTTCTCTTGTGAAACTTCTTTTAAAGTCTCACTGGAAATTTTTTGACTGTTATGTGCTTAAGCGCGGATTTCTCGATGGCTTGCCTGGATTCTTGATCGCAGTAAACGCAGCCTACAGTGTGTTTCTTAAGTACGCTTTTTTAAGAAAGTTCCCCGACGTATGAACGTGCTCCTCTTAGATAACACGCGCCTAAGATCTTTCTGGGGATCATCGGATCTCGCACGATCGATTTTTGAAGGTGGCGTCGAAGTGACTCTACATACTCGTCGACCCCCACATGGAGATTGCCCCACCGATCCAGCCCAGTTTGATCGTATTGTAGTCTCTGGGAGCTTAACGAGCGCACTTGAAGAAACCCCTTGGGTTAAGACGCTTGAAGTTTTTCTCATGCGTGCGATTGAAAAAAGGATTCCAACGCTTGGAATTTGTTTCGGGCACCAAATGCTGGGTCGATGCTTAGGGGGAATCCAAGCAGTCCGAAAAGCGCACCAACTCGAAATGGGTTGGAGCTTGATCCGACAAACCGCAGAACACCCTTTGCTCAAGAACTTGCCTAAAAGTTTTAGATCTTTTTCTTCTCACTATGATGAGGTTTGCGCTCTTCCGTCCGACGCACTGAATACCGCTTCAAGTGATCTGTGCGAGGTTCAAGCATTCTATCTTAAAGATCGCCCGATCTATGGCTTGCAGTTTCACCCTGAGCGAAATGTAGAAGAGGCCGAAAAGACGTTTCTTGGACACCTTCGCTCTGGACACCGCGATCCGTTAATCGGAAAAGGAAAGTCTAAGACTCTTTACGATCCACGAATTTCTCACGAAATTTTTAGAGCGTTTCTCAAATGAATCCGAAACTCAAACAACGACTAAGCCTTCTTTTAAAACTCACCTTCGTGGTCATCCTTCTTTATTTCATGGCCAAAAAAGGGTTCTTGTCGGCCGAAGAGACGCTCAAAGCGCTTCGACAGTGGAACTTGATCTTACCCGCATTTGGATTTTTGATCCTGACTTTGCTTTTAGCGTCCTGGCGGTGGCATCTGCTTTTGGGTGCCGCAGGTCTAAACTTAGGCTACCGAAGGACGCTTGAGTTTAACTTGGTCGGACTGTTTTTTAACATCGCTCTTCCCGGATCTGTCACTGGTGATGTTGTTAAGGCCTACTACTGTAGTCGTGAGGCACAAGGCTCACGCGCGCCAGTGCTGAGCACGATCATTTTTGACCGCGTTTGTGGAGTTTCTGGATTGATTCTCATTGGAGTGGGGGCTCTTTTAGTTCAGATGAGTGGCTTTGCAACTGGAGCAAAGCTTCCCGTTGCCGTGCGAGCTCCAATTTTAGGTCTAGGGGCTGGGGTTATCACGTTTTTTGTGTATTTGTTTTTGGTTCGCGAGAACTGGGATCCCGCTCTGCAGCTTCTTCAAAATCTCCAAAAGCGCCACCCTAAAGTGGGTTCTCTCACGCGACTCTATGAAGGGATTAAGTCCTACGGAAAGTTTAAAGCCACCACACTCTCGGCGCTTGCACTCTCGATCATGATCCAACTTCTGGTTGCATGGGCTTGTATTCAGTTTACTTGGGCGATGGGAGACACAGATATTCCGACGCTTTCTTTGGCCGTCGTCATCCCTCTTGGACTACTGGTGATGGTGATCCCAGTCCTACCCGGGGGGATGGGAACAGGACACGCCGCTTTTTTAGCGCTCTTTCACTTGCTTGGATCTAATCGCGGAGCCGATGTTTTCAATCTTTTTCTTCTCAACAGTCTCTTACAAGGCGCTGTAGGTGGACTTTTTTATCTGCGCTTTCGCTCCAAAGCTCCGGTCATCGGTACCCCTCTTGCTTAGCTCTCAGGGAGAGTGAAGCTCTACCCCTTTCAAGTTCAAGCGCTCGAGACTCTTAAAAACCCTCACCATCTCCTATGTATCGCCCCGACAGGCTCCGGAAAGAGCAAGATTTTTGAGCAGCATCTTCTGGCTACAGGTGACCGATCGCTCCTGCTCACTCCACTCAAAGCGCTTGAGCGACAGCACGCTAGCCGTCTTGAATCGATCGGGATATCAACAACTGACGATCCTCAGTCACGACATCAACAAGTCACCTTGATGAACCCCGAGCGACTCTCTCGATTGGCTCTCACGAGTCGAGGGTGCTGGGATTTCCTGATTGTTGATGAGTGCCATACCATTTGGGAGTGGGGACGCTCGTTTCGTCCTGAGTTTGATCTTGTTCCAGATTGGATCGAGCCTCTTGGGATTAAAAGGAGTTTATGGCTCAGCGCCACTCTGCATGCGCCATCTCTACAGGCGATTTACTCTCGACTCCCAAATCCAAAGTCTCTACAAGGATCATTTACTCTGCCGAGTACTCTGGATTTGCGTGTGATCCCACTTAATTTTTTTGAGCGCAGTACTGCGCTTAACCTTTGGCTCACACGCCACCCCGAGCCCGGCCTCATCTACGTCAACTCTCGTCGGCTTGCAGAGCGCCTCGCTGATCAGCTCACTGTTCAAGGCTATCCAAGCCGCGCGTATCATGCAGGCCTCTCGCTTGAGGAAAAACTCAAGCTCGAAGACGCTCTTTCATCTGGATCGATTCTTCGTCTCGTGTGCACTTCTGCGTTTGGGATGGGGATGGATATCCCACACTTATCTTGGGTCGTTCTCTTTCAAGCCCCTCGCACTGTTCTCGCTCTTGCCCAAGCCATTGGACGAGTGGCCAGAGCGGGAAAGCATGGCTCCGCCCTCGTGTTTTGGTCTGACGAGGACTTTCCGTCCTCACATGGCGTTGACGATCCTGATGGTGTCGAAGTGCATCGGTGGCTTATGCGCCGCGAGACGTCTCTAAAACTTAGTCTTGAGCCCGAGGGTAATAGCTTGAGCCTGAGGCAGGATTGAACAAGCCACTAATCTGATAGAGATCCTCGCGAGAGACGTCGAGATTCCAAAAAGGTCTTGAAACCATCCAGGAGAGAAAGTGAATGACACCAAAAATATTGGAGTCCGGGATTTTTCGGAACTTCAAGATATAAGTAAAAAGCGCTTCCGCTTTTGCAATCTCTCCTGGTTTGATCTGGCCTTTGCTGTTTTTGATCAAGAGATCCCGAAAAGTAGGAAACGCGGTCATCACTTCGCTCAGGTTAAGACGCTCATTACGATCTCTGTCGAAGCGAGTTAAGACTGCCTCCATAAAGTGCACAACCCCGGCAAAGTTTTGAGCGTCAAGGTTCCCGATAGGTTCGGAGAGGTCACTCGTCGTGCGAGCGGTACGCTCCATGGCGAGTGCTAAACTCTCTCGTCTCTCGCTGCTCATGGATTGCATCAGTGCAGAGAGCCCAGAAAAGTGGTCCCAGAAAATCTCAAACCTGCTGAAATACTCTTTTTTGAAGCAGCCCGGATCCATCCAGAACCATCCAAAAAAATCTTGCTCATCGTTGATTCGACAAGTCTGCTCCGCAATTGCGCGAACACGATCCTTAAGCGTGCTGACAGAGATCAGCATCCCGACATAGTAGGTGCCCTCGTTGATATCCATGAAGCCATCGCCGTTACTCGCAAAAGTAAACAAGTCTGACTCAGCAAAGCGCTTTTCGTCGAGCCGAGGGATGTTTGGATCAATCACTTTAAGAGCGATGCCAATCTCTTCAAAATCTTTATAAAACTTTTTGAACTCATCCAAGGAGACGCGCTGTTGACGAGGGTTCACAGCGTAGTTGCGAATTAGATGTTTGATCCCAAGGTTCACGACCTGAAACAAGCTCAAATTACGAAATGAGTTCAGAAGCGGCTGCGAGTAGTTGGCTTGGTTATCGTCGCCGTAAAACAAAGGGCGAAACTTCTGTGCAATCTCCAACACCCGATCGAGCTCTCGCTTATCCGACTCTTCAAGCGTCCGTCGATAGTCCAAAGCGGCAACAGCAAACTCCTCCGTACTAACGGCGTGCTTACTGAGGCGGTACTTAAGAAAGATCTGTTCAATAACAAACTGCGCACGAGCCCAAGTTTTCAGGAGAGAAAATGCTGCATCGACGGTCGACTGATCCATTGACTCGGGATCCTGACTTAAGAGCAGCTTATGAGAGACTGGACGAAGTGTGTTTTTGATCGCGCTCTTGCCGACGGTAAGCCAGTCATCGGCTAAAGAGTCAACAAACAGATCGACTTTACCTAAAGTGAGGCGCCCTCCGTTCCAATCAATGCTCTGATCTAGTGCTTTTTTAACACGCACACTGAGCTGATCGAGAAACGCTCCAAACTCCTCAGGATGGACGACGTTATCCTCTTTCGACGCCAGCAAAGCTGTAAAAGCTCCACCAAAGATCCCGGCAACTTGAAAAAGTCTTGGCCAAGCCTCACCTTCAAGAGCAACTGGACTTCCGGCCACTAAGATACTCTTAGCGGCAAGGAGCGGCGCTGCAACGCGAGGGGAGATCTCCCAACCAAAAGTCGTACCCAGCTCAGTGATCAGTGTTTTTAATGTCTCAAGCGTGAAAACATGAGCCGTTTTCGGAAGGCCTGTCCCGAACTCTCGCCCAAGTCTCTGAAGTCCATCCGTCAACGCAAGCAGATCGGAGTACGCGGGTCTCCCTCTTACCGCCTGAATCAGCGGGATTAGGGACGTCGTTTCACGCTTACCGATTTTAAGCATGTCATTAAAACGATCGATCTCTTTGCGAGTAAAGACTTGAACAGTCCCTCCGATGAGCGAGGTCTTCAGCTCAAAGGCTGCGGCAATCAAATTTCGAGAGACTTTTTTGTCTGTCTTCAAAACTCGATTAACAAAAAGATGGATATCATCTTGAGTATAACCTTCGGAGTGCGAGCCTTTGACGTAAGTTTTGAAAGTGGCAAATGAGGCGTCGGTACAGTCCCAGACTTTTGCCCAACTCTCGCTTGTGATTTTACCTTCGTAAAATGCAATAAACTTTGGGCCAAACTCATTGAGGCATCCGCTTTGTGCTTCGCCAAACGAAATCTCACTGAGCGGGTCTTCCTTTGATCCGAGGATCCCACAACCTGAAAGTGTGGCGATGCAGAAGATCGCTCCCACTTTTAGGCTCGAGATCATTTTCGGACTAAAAGGCATACGAGATTCGTCCTCTCATCCGATCATTTCCCCGAAGCTGACCTAGCCATCCTTGTTCGGTCTCAGAAAAAATCACATCTGTCCCCAGTCCTAAGCTCCAGCGTGCGCCAGGTTGCGCCCACAGAAGATCAGCGCTCAGTTGACCATTCCTAGTACCTAGGTCATCGGTGTAACTTCCGAGGAGCTTAAGGGCTGGATTGGGCGACCATTGGAGTCCAAATTTCCACGCTTTTGTCGCCAAATACCTCTCGGGTACCGCAACTGTGATGTCAGGAACCGATTGTCCTACTGGGTTTTCTAGGATCCTTAAGTGTGAGAGCGAAAACTTGACGCCACTCAGCCAGTGCACTGTCACACCAGCAACACCCATCCAAGATGGACCGATGGGTTTAAAAACCCAAGTCGAGGGGGTTGAAATCTCCTCGGGCCAGTCGCGTGTAAGCGATGCAAAGACTGAAAAATCTTTTGCACTATACCCGCCCTC
This sequence comes from Bdellovibrionia bacterium, assembly GCA_044352155.1. GTDB lineage: Bacteria > Bdellovibrionota > UBA1018 > UBA1018 > JBILEK01 > JBILEK01. The sequence goes on along the minus strand of JBILEK010000061.1, from coordinate 10,131 downwards.
AAGCGTGCCTATTCGATGCTGAATAAAGCGAGGATGGATTTTTGCATCCACGACAAAGTCCTGCGGATTAAGCACAGTCTCCACCGCAAGATCAGCAGGGTGAATCGGCAAGCTACCTGCTGCCAGAGAGCCCCACGCACCCTCAGTGCGACCCACACGTACACGCATCGCAAAGGCAGGCCTAAAAAGAATGCGCTCCATAGGGGGGTAATCGAGATTGTAACGAATATCGGCAAGTTGATCGCCCAGAACGCGCACGCGTTTTGGGAGTGGAGACCAAAAAGGACTCTGCCCGCGAACTTCGCCGTTTTGATTCAGCAGCGGGTAGCCGCGCTCAGGAATCGAAATGGGAGTCCCGTAAAGCGCCACTTTCCATACCGGTGTTTCAAAAGTGTAAAATGCGCCAAAAAGCCCGACGATCTCAGGGCGCAGTGGATCCCACTGATAGCGCGGAGACCAGACTCCTGTTTTCCAAAGCTCGTCAGCAGCGCTCCAGTCGAGCTTCATTCTCCCAAGCGTGATTCTATTGTTTCCAGTCCATTTGGGGTTTGTGCTGACATAGATTTCAGGCGCTTCAAACCCGATCGACTCCGGCGCTTCAAGAAGAGTTCGAAACGAAGCTTCAATTTTTGTATCGAATCGATCGCCTGGAGTACCGTAGTTGAAATCAAGGAGGAGAGTTGAGCTAGAGGTGCCCCGATCCCTGGAGGATCGGAGAAAGCTCGAAGAATCAATGCCCACAGTCGTTCTGGCTTGAGCACTTACAGTCAGAACAGCGAGCAACACAGACCAGGCACTGCTGATTCGCGCGAAACTGAGTGTTCGACCCAGCACTCGATCCTGAGTGCACGTCGAACTTGATGATGAACTCATGCCCCTCCTTGAGGTCCTGTATCTCTTTAGGATAGGGGATCTCATCATTGGGGCAAGGGGGGGAGTTTTTTTCCCCTTTGGTTTCGGGGCGTTTTGATCCCAGTCCCCAAAAGCACCCTCAAAACCCACCTCTCTTTTGAGGACTAATCTCTGATTTTTAAAGAATTTTTAGCGTCAAAGAGGTGGCATCTGTCTTGCTCCCTTTCGGCGTCGAATTTTCAACGCTTTCGCTTGGAGAAGCTCAAGTGCAACTGATCGAGCAAATCAAGCTCCGTCTGGAGCGACAGAAAAACCAAAGCTCCTCGATCAACAACTTACGTACGGAGTTTCCCGCTCCAAAGCTCGGCTTTTTGCTCATTGCGCTAAGCGCGATACTTACGGCTATTCTTTTGAAGCTGTTTTCTGAGATCGCGTTTCGTTAAACGCCGCACGGACATCGAGAGAAGCTCTCAAGCTCTCTAAAGTAAGCGTCATCGTTGCGAGCATAATCCCTAAAAAAGCAAAGTCCGGCTTCAAACGAGCGCCTCTCTGCTGGAGCTCTAAAAACAGCGCATGCAACGTACCGGCGAGTTTTCGCGAAGAAAAAGCAACCTCAGACTGATCACCGGGCCCAAAGTGCTTCTCAAGAACGAGTAAAAAATTAGAAAGTGAACTTTCACTCTCCTCGGCACTCACAAAACCTAATGCCGTGAGCGTCTCGCGAAGATGAGAGTGATCTCCGGTATAGTAAGCCTCATAAAGAGCGTTTGCATGGTGCGAAAACCCTAAGTCCCAATGAAGCGAGAGTCTTGCAGGTCTCCAGAGAAGCTGATTTTTCAATTCATCCCACCGAAACGACTGAGCGCGGAAGTCAATCCATACCGACTTCGCGCTTAGGATATTCATGAAGTAGAGCTTTAAAATTCGCTGCCCGATTTCGCGTCGAGTTTGATCACTCAACGCTACTGAGTCTAGAGCTACGCTCTGCTCTGAAAACTGCCCACAGAGCTCGACCCCAATGATTGGACTCAGCTCAAACGTTTCTCGGCTTTGTGTTGCAAGAGTGAGCGACTTTTTTGCAAGCTCAAGCCAGGGGACGACCTTAAAAGCTTGTGGCGATAAATAGGGCAAAAACTCTCGCAATGGCTCAGGAATGAACGATTGAAGCACCATTAGCGACCCGATGAGCCCTGAGGAGAGAGAAGGGGAGGAGTAGCACTTTCAGCTTCAACTGATCGTGCACGCGAGAGGGACGCGGTCTTACACCCAAACTTTTTTCGCACCACGCTCACCGACGCTCTTAGAGTGGCAATCCAGTTTGCATATCGACTCAGTGGACGATCCAACAGCCGCTGAGCCTGATCTCCTGCGGGATGAGCAAAGTTCATAAGCTCAAGCGTCGGCTCGAGAGCGTCAAAAGAGTCGAGTGCTTCTGCATAAAGAGTTTCTTTTTGCTGCGTCTTCTCTTTGTTGAGTTGAGAGGTCGCTGTGTAGCTTGGCTTTTTCAAAAACTCAGTCGCGCGGCCTTCTCGGTCTAGTCGATAAACACCCCCGCCCCTGCTCCCGGTTACTTCAACACAAAAATCACCCCCGAGTCTGAGATCATGATTTCTACAGTCTGAAATAATCACTAAGTGACCTTCGATGCGTAACGGGTCAAGTTTCAAAGGGTTGGCGCAGTCTTGAGCAAACGTCCAAGAGCTCCAAAAAATCAGGAAAAAACCAAACAAGCGCTTCTTTACCATGGCGCTTTAATCTTTCGTTTCTTTGGGTCCGAAAAATCACAAACTAAGTTGGGCGAGCAGGCGATTTTCCAGTCCGGAGTAAAGTAGACCCATGCCCACTTTCCACGATAGTCTTTCTCTAACCAAAGTTTTTTTAAAAGCTCCTTACCGCCACTGACTAAAGCGCTTGCCCAAGCATCGAGTCGAGCGCCGTTCATCGAGGGGTGACCAAGCAAAACGATTCGCGCAAAATCAAAGCGTTTCAGACTTTGCGTTTTTTGGGGCTCGTGAGTTTTGACTGCGAGCTGAGGCCCGCTTTCGCCAAACACCCAGCCCGCACTCATTTCGACGTCTGAATAAATCACTGCCGGGTATAAGGGGTTTGAGATTCCAACAGGCACCCAAGAGAGCTGGCCTGGAGAGACATACAAATCTCCAGAAAACTCGGCAAACCAAGGCTTTTTTTCGCTCCTCGCTAGCTCTTCAAGGAGCGCTCCTTGAGAGAGCTCACCAAAATCCAGCACCTGCCGCCCCTCGACCTGAGAGTGAGCGCGGAATACACCGGCCGTCTCTTGTTCGATTTTTTTTGCAAGATTTTGATACTTTGCCGTGAGTTCAGAAGTGCGACGAACACACGCACCCTCTTTTATTTCACGGTACCTGCAATCTGGGTCTAAAGCTGAGGAGAGCTCAGACGCCAGAGCGCGTACGGTTTGGTCGAGCGACTCATTGTCTGACGAAAACCATCGCAGCGGAGCACCAAATACCTCGAAACTTTTGGCTCGCTCAATCGACGCCCGCGCTGAGCTAAAACTGAGTAGAGCAAAAATCAAGACGAGCGTTTTAAATTGCACGCCTCCATTCTCACACGTAGTTCTAAATCTAGAAAACGGAGAGATCTGAAACGATGAAAAACGTCATCCTTTTGTCGCTCGCGCTGATCGCACATGCCTCCTGCGCAACTTATAGTTTGACCCCATTAGGAGAGATCCCTCGCTCCGAAGACACGCTTTGGAGCGGAGTCGCAATCCTACAGGGGCATACGACACCCTTTTCAACACAAATCTCGCTCTTACTCCCAAAATCTAAGCGCTTTAGCTTTTCACTCAAAGAGATCCAAAGTGATCGAAAAATCCCGGCACAACAGAGTCAGTGGAGGGGACGAGAAAATTCGGAGTGGGGTGTGCAGCACCTTTATTATGAAACACTTCGTCCAGGCGAGCACTATCAACTGCGCGTGATGGACTCGAAAGGGACGATCGTCGATGAGCGCGACCTGAGTACTCTTGACACACGAAAGTCTCTCGCACGTTGGGTTGTCGCATCCTGTATGGATGACTTTTTTCGGGAACTTCAAATCGACATGTGGCGCGAAGTTCAAGCCCATCGGCCACAGATGCTCTTTTTGATCGGAGATAATGTGTACGCCGACACAAGGGGAGGACAAAAAATATCCCCTGAGGAAGTGACCCCAAGCCTTATTTGGACTCGCTATGTAGAGACTTGGCTCAGCCTTGAGCTTTTTAGAATGAAGCGACTGATCCCAAGTGTTGCAATTTGGGATGATCACGACTTTGGCGTAAACAACGGAGACCGTAACTTTCGATATCGGGCCGAATCGTTGGCAATTTTTGAGTCATTTTACCCGCAAGCTGCACTCGGAGGCGCTCTCGAAAAAGGTCCGGGCATCTCGTTAGCGTTCAGGGCCTGGGGGCAGCAATTTTTACTTTTAGATAATCGCTCATTTAGAAGTGCAAAAGGGGAGTCGCCGCAAACACATTTCGGCGCTGAGCAGACTCAGTGGATTTTAAAAAAAATACGCGCGTTTAGCGGGCCAACCATTTTGATGGCAGGGAATCAGTGGTTTGGCGGGTATCATTCTTTTGAGTCTTTCGAAGGAAATCATCCCCTAGACTTTGCCGCTTTCTTGTCTGAGCTCAAAGCGACGGGAAGGAAAGTTTTTTTTATCAGCGGCGATCGTCATCTCACAGAGTTGATGCGCGTAACGAAAGAGGCTTTGGGGTATGAAACCTATGAACTCACCTCGAGTGGGATTCACGCAAAAATCTACCCCTCCACCTGGAGAGAGAACCCGAATCCTCGACAAATCGAAGGTGTGGCTAGTGTGCAAAACTACGCCGTGATCGAAAGTGAGCCCACCCAGAAAAACGGCGGGATCAAACTAGGGATCAGTTCTTGGGGAGCAAACCTTAAAGAGCTTTACCGGGAGCGCGTCACGATCGAATGAGAGTCCGCGCACGCTCTCTACTAAAATGATGGTGCCCAGGAAAGGACTTGAACCTTCATGCTTTTGGCGCTCGCCCCTGAAACGAGTGTGTCTACCAATTCCACCACCTGGGCACGTACACAATCTGATGTGCTTGAGAACGGTCAGGGACTTCTTTCTTATTTCAAGCCTGTGCTTTTGTATAGTCTGCGCTACAGTGTTGCGCAGTGGCTAAATCCTCAAAAAAGCGACCTGGCTCCTCCCGAAATCGCGCGGCGCGAAAAGCCGCCCAAGTTCAGCGCTCAAAGAGCCAAGATCCACCACAAAAGCCAGTAAATCCAAGCCGAGGCGCAGCTCTGCGCACACGCTTTGGTCGACCCCATGGTGCGAGTAAAAAGGGCGCTCTTGAGGGGGGACTGCGCCGGATCGTAGGCTCGTTCCAAAAAAACCGTAAGGGCTTTGGTTTCATCATTTTAGACGACAAAGAGGCTGAGGATCTCTTTGTGCCTGAGCATCAAGCTCGAGAGCTCTTTCATGGAGACCGAATTGAAGTCTTTGTGTTTCGAAGTGGTGAAATTGCAAGGCTGCGTGTTCTGGAGCACCGTTATCGCGAAGCTCTTTTGAAAATCCAAGAGCTCTCGCATCCAGGGGCATGGGCTGTTTTAAATGCAAAAAACGCTGAGGAAACTGTTCGGATTCCTGACTTGAGTGCACCCGGAGGCAAGAGCGCAGAGGTCGGCGATTATGTTCGCGTTACACTTCAGTACGAAACGAAAAAAGGCCAAAGCTCGGTTACCGGAAAAATTCTAGAAAACTACGGTAAAGTCGTCCCTGCGCGAGCGGATCTCACCATCCTTTCAGGAGAGTTTGGTTTACAAGCCGAACACTCACGTGAGGCTATTGCTGAGGCTGAGCGATTCCGGCTGGAAGTACCAGGAAAAGACTTAGAAGGGCGTCGTGATCTTCGCGAGATCCCGTTCATTACGATCGACGGCGAAACTGCTCGAGACTTTGATGATGCTGTATTTGTGGAGCGCCACCCCAAAGGTTTTGTCCTTTGGGTCGCGATCGCAGACGTCAGTCACTACGTCAAAGAGGGCACTCAACTGGATCGTGAGGCTTTTCAGCGAGCAACGAGCGTGTATTTTCCGGAGCGGGCTTTTCACATGCTCCCGCGCGCGCTCTCTGAAAACCTCTGTAGTCTCCGTCCTCAAGAGCCGCGTCTTGCAATGACTGCGCGGATGATTTTTGATCGTTCAGGAAAAAAGATTGAAACTGAAGTGCTCAACTCAGTGATTTTGAGTAAGCGACGCGCCACTTACACAGAAATCGAGAGAGAAAAAAATGATTTTCCTGCTCACTTTGAGCTTTACGAGATTCTTCGTCGCTATCGATCACAAAGAGGATCAATTGATTTTGACTTCCCTGAGGCAAAAGTTCTTGTTGATGAGCAGGGGGAGCCTACAGAGATCAAGATTGAAGAGCGCAAAGACTCACATCGTTTGATCGAGGAGTTTATGATCGCAGCGAACGAAGCGGTCACCGAGTGGATGCTCGAGCGCGACTGGCCGTTTATTTTTCGAATTCACGAGCAACCGAGCGCTTTCTCTTTGCAGAAGTTTCGTCGTATCGCTGAGCTCTCTGGCGTGAAATTCAAAACCCGAGGAGACTCTCCAGCCCCGAAAGAGCTTGCGCAGTTTTTGCTTAGCGTCGCAAATCATCCATCAAAATCTCTCTTAAACACCGCGCTACTTCGATCTCTCAAGCAGGCCATCTATAGTGCTCGTCACGACATCCACTACGGTCTTGCGTCACAGGGGTATACGCACTTTACGAGTCCGATTCGCCGGTACCCAGACTTGATTGTTCATCGTCTCCTGAAACTTGCAATCCGCGCGGGAGGCAAAAAATCAGCTCTCAGCATCCAGGAGCGCGGCCAGAGCCAAAAGACCTTAGAGGCGCAAGCCGAGCACTGCTCCTACCGAGAGCGACTGGCCTCAGAGGCAGAGCGTGAAAGTATCAAAATCAAACAAACTCGACTCATGATGAAACATTTGGGCGAGGAGTTTGAGGGGAGCATCACGGGCTTTAACCCTAAGGGGATGTACGTACGGCTCGATCAGCCTTTTCTTGAGGGATTTGTCTCAATCGAATCCCTGGGCGATGACGAATACATGTACCAAGAGGACCGCATGATGCTGATCGGTCGTCGCAAGCGGAGAGCATTTCGCATGGGGCAAAGAGTTAAGGTCCGCGCGGATCGAGCAGATCTTGAGCGTCGTCAGATCGATTTTACGCTCCTCAGTGCCGAGGATTTAAGTCATACTGCGTCCTAAGTCATGCGCATCCTCACTACCGGTCGCCAGATCGGCCAAGCTGTCAAAAACGTACAACGACTAAGACAAATCATCGCAGTGTTTGCGCGTCACGGTTTCGTTGATGTCGTCAACCGCATGGATCTGGGCAAGTACCTCCCCAAGGGGCTGGCGACGATGGCTCAGGAACAAGCTGAGTTTGATGTGCCCGTGCATCTACGCAAAGCTTTCGAAGAGCTGGGGCCTACCTTTGTAAAACTCGGACAACTCCTCTCGACGCGCCCAGATCTACTCCCTGAAAACTATATCGAGGAGTTCACAAAGCTTCAGGATAATGTGCTGCCCGTGCCCTTTGAAGCGATCAAAGCGCAAGTGGAGTCCAGTCTTAAAGAGTCCCTTACGGAGGCGTACGCTAGCTTCAATCCAGAACCCCTCGCAAGTGCAAGCATGGGACAGGTTCACGAGGCCGTGCTTCACAGTGGCGAGAAGGTTGTCGTCAAAGTGTTGCGCCCCAATATCCGAGAGGTCGTCGAAAACGATATCTCGATTCTTACTTTTATCGCTCGCCTGCTTGAAAAGTATATTCCTGAAACCAAACTTGTCGGACCCACTATCGTCGTCGACGAGTTTTTTAGGACACTCTCGTTTGAAATGGATTTTGTCGTCGAGATGAACAACATGCTCAAAATCGCCGAGAACATGGCAAGTGTCTCGGAGATTAAGATACCAAAAGTTTACAAAAACTTGAGCACAGCAAACGTTCTTACTCTCGAAAAACTTGAAGGGATCCGATTTAACGACCTAAAAGGGCTCGATGCCGCAGGAGTGGATCGCAAACACGTCGCGCAGATTGGTGCAAAAGCTTTTTTTAAATCCATCATGATTGATGGGCTTTTTCACGGTGATCTGCACGGAGGCAATCTTTTTATCCTCAATGATGGTCGGATTGGGATTATCGACTTTGGGATTGTCGGCAGACTCTCCCAGCGCTCGCGCGATCAGTTGGCAAGTATCGTGCTCTCGATTGTCACCGAGGACTATGAGAATCTCTGCTACCAGTACGCCGAAATCGGTGCGGCTGACATCGGGATTGATTTTGATGGTTTTCAGCGTGCAGTAAGAAACGCGATTTCTCCTTATATCGGACTCAACATGTCGGAGGTCAACTCCGGAAAAATCTTGATCGAAGCCACTAAGATCGCAACTCAATATCATGTGAAAGTTCCAGGAGACTGGATGCTCGTCTTTAAGGCCATGCTCACTACCGAGGGTATGGCGCGCACATTGGATCCCGAGTTTGACTTGATCGCAACGGGCGAGACTCTGATTAAGGATTTAGTAAAAAGTCAGTATTCACTCTCGCGATTACGCAAAGAAGCGCTTTGGATCACAAAAGACATTGCGGCTCTTCTGCAGGTTCTGCCCCGTCAAATTCGCTGGATGTTAAAGACTTTCAATAAAAACGGATTTGCACTTGAGATCAAATCCGAAGCCCTGCAAGGCGTTCGGGAGCAGGTGGAGATTCATGGTCGTCGCACTTCTGTGGCACAGATCGCGCTCGGATTTTTTGTCGCAAGTTCGCTCGCGCTGCCTTATCAAGAGCATCAGATTTTTGGGCTTCCTGCTTTTTCCGTTGTCTATGCAGGCGGTGGAGTTTTTTTTCTTTGGCGCTGGCTTAGGCTAAAAAACTAGGCGGCATCCAAGCCCCAGAGCCAAAAAGGCAAATACCCCTCGCCTGACAGGCTCTCTGGACCAAAAAAATATTTTGCAAGCTCTCCCGAACCCATCTGGGCAGCGTCAGGGTTTGTTTGTTTACCCCAAGCTTTCGAAACTTTATCCGGATCCACAACTTTCATCATCGCAAGGTACTCAGTGTTTCCTAGAATCGAGCGCCATCCCATTTCGCGCCAAAGCCAAGAGTTTCCGATGAGCTGAGATTCGGGAAACTCGTTTGCCAAACGAGTCAAAAGACCACAAAGCGCTACTCGCTCTCCACCGTACTCATGAATCATTCCTGAGAGATCAATGCCTCTACCTAATGCAGCGTAGCTGGTCGGGTGGTCACGATCGCCAGTCCAAACCCAAAAGACATTGCGCTGCTCTCGTAGCCAGAGCAGATCACTTGAGTCAAGGCGGAGACCGCCTGCACGCGACTGCATGAGCTTTAACAGAGCATCGTTCCATCCGGATTGAACCTGCTGAGCGATGGGGTGCTTCCAGCTTAGAATCACTTTTGAGGACATTCTAAGCTGGAACCCAGCAAGCTCAAATCCCAGGCGGCGATAAAGCGTATGCTCGCTCCCCCAGAGCAGGAGAAGTGCTGCCCCTTTATCAGCAAGTTGACGTGCGACTTCGTCAACCACAGCGCTTGCTAGTCCTTGGCCCCGGTGCGTTTTTGCAGTCGCAACTGCTCCGATGATTCCGACCGGTAGCTCACCAAGGGGCGTACGATACTGCGCCATACGACCCATCGCGCATGCGACGATCGCCTGAGAGTCCTCACGAAGAGCAAGAACGCGCCCCGGCACAGCAAGCTCTGGAGACCATACTGGGAAGTCATCGAAATAGTGTTTTCCCGTCGGAAGCTCAAACGCCTCATCAAGCAGGCGAGAGAGTGACAAGATATTGCCGCTCATTGGAAAGAGAATCCCCTCCGATATGAGTTTTAAGGAGGACAGCCTGATGTCCAAGAAGAAAAACAAGTTCGACCTCACTTCTCTCGTCCACGATGGATACCTGAAGGAAGGCGACACGATCTCTTTCGTGAGCGATCCTGCGAAAACCGCGAAAGTGGTGAAAATCCTCAACGGTGAATACAAGCTCACGGTGGCCGGAACACCGGCGCCCGTGATGGTGCACGCATTCGCGCAAACCTGCCTCGGCTAAGAGCCACTGGATCATGCCGTAAAGTGGTTTAAGGGATTGAACGGCAAGATGCTCTATGAAATCTGGCAATCGACGATGGAAGAAGCGGCCTAAGTCGCTCATCGCATCATTTTTTTGACGGTGGCCT
>JBILEK010000102.1:0-5011 GCA_044352155.1 Bdellovibrionia bacterium | reverse complement strand
CTTACTGACATTTTGTATTCGATAGTCGATCCGAGAGTGAGTCTTAAATGAGTACCCCAAGTGCGGTGATGGATTCTGCGTCTTTAGAGCGAGCGATCCCGAAGGGGCGAAGCCTTTGGAGAGATGCCTGGCAGCGTCTCAAAAAGGATCGTTTTGCAGTTTTTTGTCTTGGGGTTATTGCAGTTTATTTTTTAGTCGCGCTCCTAGCAAAACTAGGGCTCATTGCGAGCGCCTGGAATGTGCCTGTGGGCGGAAACTACGACACTCCCTCCGCGGAGTCAGTGCCCCAGTTGCTGGGTACGGATATTCTCGGTCGGAGCGTGTTTTATAAAGTCATTCACGGAGCCCGTGTTGCGATCAGTGTGGGTTTGATCGCAACGTTAATTGCGGTGCCCATTGGCGTCGCTCTGGGGGCTCTCGCAGGATACTTTGGCGGCTGGGTGGATGACTTGATTCAGTGGTTTTATACAACGCTCTCATCGATTCCCTATATTTTGCTCCTGGTCGCGATTGCTTTTGTCATGGGCAAGGGAATTGCCTCCGTCTACATTGCGATCGGTGCAACTTCATGGATTGGTCTTGCGCGCGTGATTCGTGGCGAGTTCATCAAGCATAAAAACCGTGAGTACGTGGTTGCGGCATCTGCCCTAGGAGCGTCACACGGATCTCGGATCTTTAAGCACATTCTTCCAAATGTCTCTCATCAAGTGATCATTTTCTTTACGCTCTCGTTTCAGGGCGCGATTCGCTCTGAAGTGATTCTCTCTTATCTGGGGCTTGGAGTGCAGGGGCAGCCAAGCTGGGGTGTGATGATCGATGATGCCCGTCTTGAGCTCGCTCGTGGGGTTTGGTGGCAGCTCAGCGGAGCCACCGTAGGGATGTTTTTTCTGGTGTTAGCGTTTAGTGTTTTCGGGGATGCGCTCCGTGATGCGCTTGATCCAAAATTAAAGTAAGCAAGGAAGCGAAGTTATGCCTCAGAGCGGACGCGAAAAAATTCTCGAAATCAAAAATTTAAAGACGCAGTTCAAAACAGATGGCGGAGTTATCACAGCCGTCGACGATGTGAGCTTTGATGTGTTTCGAGGGCAGACTTTAGGGATCGTAGGTGAGTCGGGTTGCGGAAAAAGCGTAACTTCACTCTCCATTATGAGACTCATCCCCAATCCTCCCGGACAGATTGTCGGTGGACAGATCCTTTATCAAGGAAAGGATTTGCTCGGACTACCGATGTCTGAAATGCGCAAAATTCGTGGAAACGAGATTTCCATGATTTTTCAGGAGCCTATGACGTCGCTTAACCCGGTGTTTACGATCGGTAATCAGTTGCGCGAAGCCATTCAGCTCCACCAAGATTTGTCCAAAAAAGATGCACACGCTAAGGCAGTCGAGATGCTCACTCTTGTGGGGATCCCCTCGCCCGGAAAAAGGATCGAAGACTACCCACATCAGCTTTCAGGTGGGATGCGCCAACGTGTGATGATTGCGATGGCGCTTTCCTGCAATCCTAATATCTTGATTGCCGACGAGCCAACGACTGCACTGGACGTAACGATTCAAGCTCAGATTCTGGATCTTTTGCGAGATCTGCAGCAGCGCGTGGGGATGGCTTTGATTTTAATCACCCATGATCTAGGTGTTGTGGCTGAGGTCGCTGATGATGTTGCAGTGATGTATGCAGGCCGCGTGATCGAAAAAGGATCGGTGCGAGATATTTTTAAAACTCCAAGTCATCCTTATACTCGAGGATTACTCAATAGTATTCCGACGCTGAGTAAGGACCCGACCGGAAAAGTGAAGAAAAAGCGCCTCGAAGCGATTCCCGGAATCGTGCCGAGCTTGCTTGAGTTACCGAAAGGCTGTCGCTTCCAAGAGCGCTGTGCTTTTGTTAACGAAGATTGCAAAAAACAGGAGCCTGAGTTGCGTACCCTTAAGCCGGGCACAACGTTGCCTCATGAGGTTCGCTGCGTCCGCAATCTTTCTGAAGGAGCGCACGTATGAGCAACGAAATCCTACTTTCAGTACGTAATTTGGTGAAGCGCTTTCCCATAAAGGGAGGCGTACTGGGGCGTGAAGTAGCTTCGGTCAAAGCTGTGTCGGATGTTTCGTTTGATATCCGCCGCGGAGAAACGCTTGGTCTTGTGGGCGAGTCCGGGTGCGGAAAATCCACACTCGGTCGCTGTATCTTAAGGTTGATCGAGCCGACGGCGGGTAAGATTTTTTTTAAAGGCCAAGACATCACTCATGCCTCGGCCGCTGAGATGCGCAAGCTCAGGCGCAACATGCAGATCATTTTTCAGGATCCCTATGCATCACTGAACCCTCGAATGACGGTTGAGGATATCTTAGGTGAGCCGATCGATATTCACGGTCTTGCCGACTCGAAAGAAGCGCGCCGAAAACGGATTGTCGAGCTTTTGGATCTCTGTGGACTGCGTCGCGAGGCGATCGCGCGCTATCCTCATGAGTTTTCGGGCGGACAGCGTCAGCGGATCTGTATTGCTCGCGCTCTTGCGGTGCAGCCGGAGTTTATCGTTTGCGATGAGCCTGTTTCTGCACTTGATGTCTCGATCCAAGCGCAAATCGTAAACTTGATGCAAGATCTTCAAAAAGAGCTTGGGCTTACGTACCTGTTCATCGCGCATGACCTAAAAGTCGTCGAGCATATCTCGAATCGAGTTGCAGTCATGTATTTGGGGAAAGTGGCCGAAGTCTCAGAGGCCGAAGATCTTTACGAGAACCCAAAGCACCCCTACACAAAAGCTTTGCTCTCAGCGATCCCGCTTCCAGATCCTGACTATAAGAAAACGAGGGTCATTCTACAGGGGGATGTGCCATCGCCTATTTCACCCCCTTCGGGATGCTATTTTCATCCCCGATGCCCGATCGCTCAGGAGAACTGTCGGAGCGAGCACCCAAGTCTTCGAAGCTTGGGTGGAGTGCATGAGGCGGCCTGTCACTATCCTGGCTGACGGAGAGGGGGTCTCGTCAACGCTTTGGCTGCTCTTAGGTGTTCGGAATGATTTTGATTTTTATCGCTCTTCTCTGAGTGACTTAACTCTCTTATCTTCTTAGAGAAAGTCTCCGAAACGTTGTTGAGAGTTTATGGAGTTTACGGAGAGAAAACTTCCGTTCGAAGCGCACGATCGTCTGCGTCGGCAAGCCTTGGATACCGTGGCGGTCGATCGTCCTTTGCTCGCGCCAATGTATGTTTTTTTGCGCAAAAACAAAAAGTTCGTCGCCGTAAAAGGTCCGATGGACTTTATAACTTCAGATGAGCTCACCAAATTTGCTCCCTGCGGTGACGTGTATTCGCTCCCACCGCCTGATGGAGCGGACACTTTTGAGAATGCGGCCATCGCTATTTTTGGAGTTTTACAACCAAAGCCGCATGGGATCGGCGAGCTCTCACCAGCCCCTTTTGAGCTCTCGGATCAAGTGCTTCGGATCTTAGGACCGCTTTGGAGCCCAGTTGCGATGGTGGAGCCCTATTTTGTTTGGGTGTTCACTCAGCGATTACTCCCTCAGATTAGCCCTGATCTTTTACACCACGCGAGAGATCAAAGTGTCGCTACTTACGAAACTGCACAAATCCGCGCAGCATGGAGTGTGTTTTTAGCTCTTCACCTTGGATACTGTGAGCTTCGGATGCTTGAGCGCTTGAGAGACCGAGTGTTCAGGAGCGTGATTGATCACCAGTCAGGCACGATCTTAGATCGGAAAAGCGAGCTAGATGAGGTTGTAGAGTTTGCAGCTGCCCTTACGCCTTCTGAGAACGTTCAAAACTTCGATCCTAAATCTTTTGAAGATTTTTCGGGGCGAGTGCCTTTCAAACTGATTTCGCGACTTCGGCGTATCCGTGAAAGTCTGATCGATCCTTCAGTCGTACCCGTCAGCGTGTTTGGAGCGGGGGGGTTCTGCCGTGTCGGATGATATGCAGATCTCGCCGAGGTCCACTAAGAGCTTTGGAGTCGCAGGACTCTTGGGCGAAGATGCAAGTGTGCTTTACCAAGTGCTTCTGGAGACTCGCGCCTTGGGCAGAGTCTCGGATCTTCTGGTTGCGCGGATGCAGGATTTAAGTGCTCAAGAGCTACGGTTACGTACTTTGGTGCTGTTTTCTGGTTATATCGCGCATCACTTCAGGGATCCAGAATCCACGCAGGAGAACTCGCTTGAAGTAGGTTGGGATGAGCAACGCGCCGTCGTGGGGGCAGCGCTTCAGATCGCAACCGACTTAAGTGGTGAGGAGTTTCATCTCCGGATCGAGCAAGAAAAGCCCCAAGGACTTCTGGAGGAGATTCTTGTTTTACTGAAGCGGTCTTGCACGCAACTTGTGATTAAGTTTCAGCCCAGCACGCGCCGTCTGGAGTTTAACTCAGTTTTTGATCGTTTAGACTCAGACTCTTGGGCGATCAAGTCGCGTCCTGTTGAGTGGGTTGAGCTTGCCTCGGGGATTGAAGAGGCTCCGCCGATCGCCGAGTACGTTCAACTTGCGGATTTAGACTACCGTGGGCTGCTGGGTCAAAAAAAGGAGTCCGACTCTGAGGAGACCCAGGAGACTTCAGAGGTGCGTATCTCCGGTAACTCTCCTGAGGCTAGCAAGAATTTATCGATAAAAGGTGGCAGTGAGCCTCAATCCTTAGAACAGGTGAGAATTCGTGGTGTAACCGATCGTATCGGTGATCGCCAAGAGACTTGGGTGAGTGGTGGATCGGGCGTTGAGGATGAGTCCGCTACAAAAATGCACGTTCGCTCAACTGAGCCTCAGGTGCAAGCTCTACAAGCCAGGATTGAGGAGCTTGAGGAGCAGCTCCGCACTCAGACTTTAAGGCAGATCACTTCGCTCGAAGAATTACCAGAGCGTGCAGATCTAGAGACGCTAGAGGATGTTTCGACAGAAGAAACGCTTTCATCAAAAACAGTAGGCGAGTCCTCCGAGTCAACCGAAACTGAACAAGAAGAGGAAGAGGAAGAAGAGGAAGAGGAAGAAGAGGAGACTTTTCTTGAGACAACG
>JBILEK010000015.1:0-40175 GCA_044352155.1 Bdellovibrionia bacterium | reverse complement strand
CGGCTTTCGAGCTTTAACATGCTTTGTCGCGCGGAGGGATCTGCGTTGAGTTGATTTGCGACCTGTGCAAGCGAAGCAAAAAGCTCCTTGCGCGAGAGCTCAGCTTGAGTCAATCGAGTCCAAGCAGACCAAATCTTGGGATTGTTGTTCTCGTAAAGAGCGACCAGAGCTTGGGCCGCGATATCCGTCGCAACAAGGTCATCGAGCCAACGCGGATCCGGAAAAAATCCCGGCGCAAGCTCTGCAAACGATGCACTCAGTGCTCGACCCAGTGCCCGAGGCCATTCGACTGGAAGGCTTTCGCCGTCAAGTTTTAACTTAGAAATCGCTAGAACTCCGTAAGTCCCTAAAGCTGCCAAGCGCTCTGATCGTTCGTCTCCTGCATGAACGAGCGAGATGAGTTTACGCGTCCATGCCTCAGTGAATCCTCGAAGCAATGGATCTTCAAAAATCTTTCTTATCGCGCTCTCAAGCTCCGGGGCAAGCGCGATACCCAAAAGCGACTCCGTCGCTGCCTCGACTCTTGTATCCTCTATCGGCACTCGCACCGCAAATCGACTCACTTGTCTTAGGAGGCCTGCGCGAACCAGGTTGAGGAGAGCCTGCATGTTGTTGCGCTCGCCTGACTTTGAAGATCGAAACTCCTCAGGCGTACTAATGTGGAGTGCCCAAAACAGATCTCTCAAAATTCTGAAACCACCACGGTGAGGCCCTGCTGAGTCGGGCATAGTTTCACGAATGATGGGGATGATGTACCGATTGTTAAAAAGTCCTTTGCGATAGCCCTCAATCTTGGTCCCCAAAGAGAGCTCCTCAACTGACTCCATGCTCGGGAGTGCCTGAGCGTCCCGTAGGCAGTGAGGTAAGCGTGGATCGCCGACCACGCGACTGATCCAACCGAGCAGTTTCTCTACTTCATTGAGCGTATCACTCAGTTTGGGTGGACGCTTTGACCCGCGGGCCGGGTACTTCGCCTGAATCTCAGCAGGCCAGAGCGCACGTGGCTCATCTCCCCAACTCTCCGCAAACATCATTAAAACGCGCACGCCGTAGTGCTCGCCGCGAAAGTCAGTGATGTCTGAGTTGATTAAGATCATCTCAAGCGCATCAAGCACGCTGATCAGCCGAGCACGCGGCTTAACATCATCCGGATAAAAATACGGAATGACTCTGAGATCTTGCGACTTACTGAGCACCCAATCGCGCATCTCCTGAGGAGTGTAGCGTTTTTGTAAAGAGCGAGCCTCACCGGGCTCAAGCGAGAAAGACCTCAAAAGTGCAAGGAGACTCTGCATGAGCGTCACTTTTGATTTGTTCTGCACGGGATCGGAGAAGCGCCGTAACAGAGGCAAAACATGGGATTCAAGCTCACCCTTGCGCCAAGTGGTTCTTGGTTTTCCGTCAAGAGTATCAAAATTAGTGACCGTATTTTCATGCTCAGCAATCAGCTCATCTACCCGCTTTTTGAGCTGCGGGGCCGGGAGGTCGCACTCTGTTTTCCATAGCTCTCTCGCAATGACACTGCGAGGGATTGGCAAAGGTCTCTTGGGGAGTGTCGGGAGAGCTCGATCAAGTGCGCCCCAGACCTGCTGAACCCCCAAGGCAAGCACAGGGAACTCGTCGTTTGATAAAACCCGAGCCGCCGCTGACTGAATGACTGACAACTGTGGCGCGAGCTCTTGAAGATCAGGAGCGAGCTCAAGCAGAGGAGCAGCAATACCACTTTCTGGCTGATCTCCCAGAGCGCGAGCGAGGATCTTGATCCAATCTCCAACCTCACCACTACCAAGCGCTGGAATAAACAACTCACTCAACTCAAGAGCCTGCGAAGGAGTTACGCGAGCATTAAACTTGCGCACTTGTTGAAGTCCAAGCGAGTAAAGCGTCCCGCTCTCGACTGAGATCTTACGCAATGCGCGCACGCCATCCGCGAATCGCGAATACATCTGATCGGTATCCACACAGGCCAAGTAGTAGGAGAGTTGGAGATCAAAATCTCTACGCTCGATAGCCCCAAGGTGAAAGCTCAGATCAAGCTTTTGGCATGCTTGAGAAACCGGATGTGGCTCACTCTCACGCTGAGGAACGTAAGGGCTTAAGTCACGCGCACTCAGATCATGGCTCCGCAAAATCCTCATTGGTGGATCTTTACGGGTCGGACGGCCTCCGAAAGCACGATCTACTGAGTCACCAAAAACCTGCGAAAAAAACACCAACAAATCCTGCGCCTGACCGCTTCCAGAAGCTCGCTGTAACCACTCGAGTGCGGATTGAAACTCTTTTTTCTGAGTGTGCTTAAGCCAGATCCGTAACACGTGAGGATCTTTCGAAAGCTCTCTCATCCAGTCCTTTAAAATATCGAAGTAAGGATGCTGATCTCTTGATCCGGAGTAATAAGCCCTTCTAAGGGTACGGATCCATGCGTCTTCGCCGAGAGGCGCTCTGAGCCAGCGCGCCCAAGTTGCGCCTGAAACTTTGGCTAAAGCTTTTTGAAGTCCGGGATAGATTTTTTCGTCAGAGAGTATCGAGGCCCAGTGCTGATCGATTGCTTTTTCTGAAGGCTCCTGATCCCTAGGGAGCAGAAGCATCAAGATCGAGTCACCAAAGAGATCCAGTGCACTCATCTGGGAGAAAAGATCAGCAGTGCTTTGGGTTTTTGGCGAAGTCAAAAAATCAAGAAGTGCGTCTAAATGACCAGACTCTTGAATCGACCTGAGCACATCCCAGCTGGTACCAAACGATGGCGAGTCAGCAAATTTCACCGCACTCGGGTACTGCGCATACAGGGCCGCCGGAAACTCGCACAACCCATTGAGCCAGACTGTGCTTAAGACAGTATCTCGCTGCACAAAGCGGCGTGCATTCGAGCGCCCCACATGATCGAGAAGCTCGAGAGTGATTTTTTTTGGACCTTCTCGAATTTCTTGAGAGTTTTTCCAACAGGTTTGCGTAGTTGAAAAAACGCGATAAAGGTCCGCGAACGCTTTAAAGAGCGCGGCCTGATTTGAGAAAAGCTCATTCTGAAACTGTACGAGCGCCGGAACCTTAAGACTCCATGCCTCGGGATCTGCACCCAAAAGATGCGGTGACCGAAACGTGCGGGACAATCCACCATCTGCGGCCATCCGTAACAGGACAGAGATCCAATCTGAGCGAGGCTCTTGTGCAGAGTTTTTTCGATCAACGCTCAAGAGCTCACCAAAAATCTCAGCCGAGCGTCCTGCGCTTAAACGCTCCTGTAACGAGCGCGTCGCTGGAGCCTCAAGGACTGCGATCAAAGCGTCTCGATCGTTTTCAAAGTTCTCATCACTCCAGCGCCCGAGCACAGCGGAGAGAAGCGCCTTAAGCCAATGGAGGTCCTCTTCAGACTCTCCCACGAGCTCGCGGACCACAGAAACACGCGAAACCCATCGCTCAACAAAATGTGGATCTTGAGCGATGCGATCAAAGCTCTCGCGCAAAAGCCCAAGCTCGCTTAACTCGACAGTCGCGCGCGTCCAGGCTTTACGGCGCTCCGGGTTTTTTAAAAACGCCCGATCCAACGCTTGAAGAATAACCGCAAGGTCCTCGCGCGGAGTCGAGTCAACCCACTGCAGGAGCGGAGTGAGCGCTCCCGTCTTGTTGACGCATGCCAGAACCTGCCGAAAGTTTGTTGGATTTAAGTGTGCGCTTGAGAGATCCAAACGCTTACAATCCTCGGGAATCTCGCGCGAGCCCGTGGGGCTTTGCAGGGTTTTATCCTCTGGGGCACCAAAGAAACCCAAAGGCGAGCACCCTGTCATCATCAGGACCAACAGAAGGCCATAGAAGCTGAGAAGCCGAATGAATCCCATAGTTAGACGCGCTGCATTAGACCTGATAACGCCCCGTTCCGCAAGTGAGACTTGCCAAGCGTTCTAAATGATTCTAAACTATTGAAAAGATTGAATTTTATATGAAGAGAATCCGCCAAAAAACCCTAGACTACCTGCCCTCTGCCGAGAAAGTCCTCTTTCGCACGGGACTGGTGTGCGTGCTCATCGCCGCAACTCTTGCGGGACTCTCATTACGCCGCATCGAGAGACTCCCTCTGACCAGCGCTCCCCTCCAGTTTGAGGCTTCCCGAGCGTACAAGCAGATGAAGACTCTTGCCCAGAGCTTCCCTTATCGACTGCCCTGGCACGAGAATCGAGGCAAAGCGCGAGAGTGGATCAAGTCTGAGCTCAAGCGATCAGGCTACACGCCGCAGGAGATGGTGTTCTCTGCGGTGATCGCAGGCCAGCAGTATACCGATCTCACGAACGTCTACGTCGAAAGACGAGGTCGCTCAAAGCCGGATGAGATTATCCTAGCTGTCGCACACTACGACACGACCGATACCACCATCGAAGGAGCTGCAGACGACGCCTCAGGCACCGCAGTAGTGCTTGAGCTTGCACGAGTTTTTTCTCAAGTCGATCCTGAGAGAACTCTCATTTTCTTACTGACCGATAGCGAGGAGTTTGGCGCGTTCTGGGGTGCACGCACTTTCGCACGTACTTTTGATCGCGCTCAACAGATCATTGCGGTTGCCAACTTTGACTTTGTCGCCCCGGAGGAGCAAAAAGCGATTCTCACTCTTACGGATGGAATGAACAAAGGCTTCACTCCGCTTTGGTTACGCGAGCTCGCGCTGGATTCTCTGCGTTCTCTAGGAACGGTTGAGGTTTTAGATTTTACTCATTTCATGGAGTTCATTGAGCGCGCGCTGCTTGTGCCTGCTGCTGATCACGGAGTGTTTCTTGAGCAGGGGATCCCGGCGTTTAACTGGGTGGGTCAGACTTCCGACTTTATTGACATGATGACTCGCTACCATCATACGCCGCTTGATCGTGCGTCGGCGATGCGTGAGGAGTCGTTTAAGCCCTTTGGTTTAGCTGCTGAGCGATTGATTCGCACCATCGATGCTTTACCCAAAGTTCCTCAGGATTTTCGTGATTCAAGTTATTTTAAAGTCACCGATCGACTCTATATCGACGGCTGGGTCATGTTGGTTCTTAAGCTTTTGTGCTTTGTGCCTTTCATTGTTTATAGCGTTGTTCGGTTCACACGCACGCTTGCCACGACAGAGCGCAGTCTTTTTATTCGGGTCGTTCGTAACGAGCTTAAGAACTTAGGAATCCTTCTGGGCAGCTTTTTGTTCGGATATCTCGTGATCCGCCTCTTGCCTGCGCTCAAAGTCATCACCCAGTATGAGACTTTCCCGGCGACACAAAAGTCTGAGATCCTCTACAACCCCAATATCTGGGCGATTCTTCTCGTCTTAGTTACGGTTGCGATTGTTTACTTTGCGATGCGTCGCGTGTTTTCTGAAAAAGTCGATGACTTAGGCGCTCTCCACGTACGTCACTCTGTGCAGACCATCGCGCTTGCGCTCACGATCGTGGTCGCTTTTTTTGGGAATAGCTATCTTGCAACCCTTTTACTACTTCCTCCCGCGTATTTTTGGACGCTGCTTCATCGAGGGCGTGGGAGGTGGATCAATTTCTTACTCATCTTAGGTGGAACTCTAAGCCTTTTGATCTTGGGCATTATTGTGACGCGAGTTTTCCATCTCGGGATTGTTTACTGGTACGTTTTTTTAGCGACTGCCTACGGCCTGATCTCAGCGTACACAGCGGTGGTATTTTTTATTTTGATGGCCATGCTCATTCGAGCGCTGCGGCACTTCGTTTTCCTTGGACGCACTCGTAAAACAAAAGCAAAATAACTCCCATGGCAAAATCTCCGATGTCTAAAATCCTCGATCAAGCAAAACAAACCGCTCAGCTCGTCGAAGGGCTGCTCAAAATGAGCGAGCCCAAGATCCGAAGCAAGCTCAAGCTCGATAAGATCCTCTCTACGCTCCGCTCGGCGGGAGTTGCGACCGACAAGGATCTCAAAGCGTTGCAGAAGCAGATCGATGCGCTCGAAGAGCGACTTTCAAAACTTGAGTCGAAGTCGAGCACCTAATTTTCACTCACTCTGCGTCCAGGGATGCAGATCGAAATTCATCTGGTACACGCACACGGGTTGCGTCTGATCTACGAGCCCTTCGACCGACTTTAGGTAATCAAGGAAGAGGGCTTGCAGCTTCTCGCGCGTCGCCGGATCCGCTGAGAACACCACTGAAAAGCTGTAGGCTTCGCCCGGCTTTGCGTCCTGCAAACATTGAAACGATCGCGTACGTAACTGGCTTCGCCAGGAAGAGAACACCGGAGAGTCCTGCGGGAGATGAATCCCATTAATTCGAGGAACAACCTTGTTCCCTTTGCGCTCGACGATTCCTAAGCGCTCGAGCGTCTGAATCAAAGAAACGACACGTTCAGGCCGAAGCTTGAGTGCCTCAGCAAGAAGCTCCGGCTCCTTCTGATAACGCTCAACTGTGAGGCAAACGTGCACGATCTGATGGAGCGGATCGAGATAGTATTCTTGGATTCCTTCGCTCGAGATTTGAACCGCGCGCGCGCGCAGATGCTCCTCGCTGCGGAGGTGGCGCGCTTGAACGGCACGGATTTTTTCTTTGAGCTCGGATTTTCGAGCCATGTGGGCGCTTCGCGCGAATTCCAGAAGCAACGCCATGTACTCCCGCTCGTCGGCGGAAAACCCTAAAGCCACGCAAATTGCGTAGAGCTGATCCGCGCTCAGCTCCGCATGCCCGCGCAGGGCCTTCGAAAGGTAAGTATTCTGGACTCGCGAGCGCTCCGAGAGCCGCGAAAAGCTCGAATGCCGATCGAGTTTCTTCCGGGATCGGACCGTATCCCGAATGATCTTTCGATAATCGATCTCGCTGAAAATATTCATGAATTCTTACTAATTTTACTTTTTAGAAATTATTACTCAAGTTTTGATTTCATTTTAATTCAAATATTGAAGCAGCGCATATAAAAATCGCACCCATGAAAACGCTCTATAAATCGAAAGGAAAAATGAACATGAAAAAAACATCTCTCGTCTCTTGGATGGTGGGCTTTGGTCTCATCAACATCGCTTCCACTTTTGCTACCGAGATCCCGCACTGCCCCAACCGCGAAAATATCGCATCCTCGCGCATGGCGGGGACTTGGATCACCGACCAAACCGTCGACAGCCGGTTGGACGGGGGACTTGGCGAACCCGGCTTGGCATTGATCGAACTCAACTTCGTCGAAGATCCGGGTGCGCTCGCGAATTTCAAATCACTCGGAGCTCCCGGGAATTGCGCGTTCGAAGCTGGCTGGATGCGCTTGGAAATTTTGAAAAACGGGAAACGCCGGGTGCTCTCAAGCCCTTACGCGATCAGCTCCCAAAACGGCAATCCCGCCCTCTTTTTTGACGAAGACGGTGAATTCGACGGAACACCGGAGGTTACGGATCTGCACTCTGGCAATTTCATGTTCGTCCGCGCGGATCGTCGTGAGCAGGACCTCCTTTTTGTAGGCGGCGATCGCAACAACCAACGGTTACATGCACTCAAACGCAAATAATTGACTTAATGCGTCATTTTTAATATAAGGCGAATCCCATGCGAACTTTTGCTTTCATCACTCTTTTCTCTTTGCTGACCGCATTTCAGGCAACAGCCCGTGACCGCGATGGCGGAGGCTGGTCAAGCGGCGGGGGCGATCCGCTTGAAAGCCATGCACTGGAAGGCCACATTCAAGCGACCGACATCGTCTCGCGTCTGACGTCTACGGGACTCTGGCGCCTCCAAGTTGACGCCTCGCTGGCCGACGCACGAAAGTGGCTGGTCGAAAACCGCGCGGCACTCGCGAAAGAACTCGCCGCACTCAAAATCAAATGGACCACGGAACCTCGCTCCAAATGCGCATGGACGGAATACCAACCCAGCGCGCCCGTCGAACTTTCTCTCCCAACGTGCCGAGGCGTAATTTCCTCCAAGCAAGAAGCCGGAAAACTCCTCATTCACGAGGCTGCTCACCATCTTGGGATCGAAGACCATGAGTTCGCGACGCGCTTAGGGATCGTCGCGTACATGGCGTGGGAGAGCATGCTTTTGAACGAGGTCTCGTTCTGTGATGATCAGGCGATCAAGAATAACATTCTCGCATCGCGTCTGCCCGGGAGCTGGAAATACGATGCGGAGTTGGATCGAATCCTTGGGAACTACGACGGCGATTATGATCCATCAAAGACCGAGTTCCACTTCACTGTGGACCCGTCGGCGACCCAGCTCTTTCCGGGAATCGGCCGCTGCGTTTTTCTTGCCGGTTGGATGCATGTGCGTTTGATGAAAAACGGACAGTTGAAAACTCTGCGCTCACCTTATGTCGTCGCGGAGTGGAGGGGCAATCCTACCGTCTTCCACGACGAAGACCATGACCTAGATGGAACTGATGTGGTCACTGATCTTCACGCGAACTTCATGATGATTGCCCGCGGAGAAAAACAGGAAAACGACCTCCTCTTCCAAGGCGGGGACAACAATAACCAGCGTCTCTACGCTTTGCGCCGGATGCCGGTAACAAATGCGCGTTGATTAGGGAGCAATCCCAAACACGCGCGCGGCATTTCCATAAAACACGTCGTCCCAGTGCTCCTCGGGAATCGCCGCCTTAAACGCGTCGACATACGACGCAATGTCGGTGAGCGGCCAATCAGTGCCGAACATGAGCTTCTTTGGGTTCTCGACGTAACCGAACGCCCACGACAATGGATCGGTCACAAAGCGGTGCACCTTCTCGGGATCTTGGGTCGAAAGATTTCCAATGAGGAGCGCAGATCCCTCGAGGTAAACGTTTGAGTTCTTGTACGCAACTTCCGCTGCCGTCTGGATCCAAGGATTACCGACATGTGCGATCACGAAGTTAACTTCCCGGAAATCGACCGCAATCTCGTCAAGCGTCAGAGGATCTGCGTACTTGAGCTTGCCATTGGTGTCGTAAGTATCGCCGGTATGAAACACGACAGGCACCTTCACGTTGCGCGCGACTTCATACACAACGCGGTAGTCAGGGTGGCTTGCGAACTGATGCACATAACCTAAGTACACTTTAAAACAGCGAAATCCTTTTTTTCGGATCGCTTCTTCAAGTACGGCGCGCTTGGGCTTGGGTCCGACTCCATAGCACTGAATGATCTTAAGCCGCGCGGGATCGGCCAACGCGTTTCGCCCATCCTGGCCCGTATGCGAGACGGCGGCGACGACATTTGACTCGCGAAACTCTTTTAAAAGCTGCTCTTCAGTCTGATGAATGCCGCTTATCTGCTCATGCGCTCCTGTGAACCTGGCGTGAATATGCGCATCAATCACACGCGTGGGACGTTTGGCGGATGGAGCGGGGGCTTTCACTGTAGACGCGCACGCCGAAAGAGCCAGCACGGTGAGCGCCAAACAACGGATCAAAGCGTAATATCTCCCTTTTCCGAACGAGGCCCGCCCGGCACCGGCATTCCCGGAGCGTCGGGAGCGAGATTCGCAAAAAGCATGTACTGACCAAGCCACGCGAGCCGGATCGTCCCCTGCTCGCCGTGGCGGTTCTTGGCCACGATGATCTCAGCGACGCCTTTGTGCTCGCTCTCTTTGTTGTAGTAATCGTCGCGATGGATGAATGACACGATGTCGGCATCCTGCTCAATCGCGCCCGACTCACGAAGATCAGAAAGCACCGGACGCTTATCTTGTCGCGACTCAACACCTCGGTTGAGCTGCGAGAGCGCGATGATCGGGACTTGAAGCTCCTTGGCGAGCTCCTTTAAACCGCGCGAAATTTCAGAGATCTCGCGTTCGCGGTTGAGCTCACCTTTTTGTGAGCCTTTTGAGCCGCGCATGAGCTGGAGGTAGTCGATGACAACAAGATCGAGCTTGCCCTCGCGCGCTTTTAATCTGCGACAACGCGCACGGATATCCATCACAGTCATGCCGCCCGTATCGTCGATGAAGATCTTGGCTTTAGAGAGCTGATCGGCAGCTTCGGCGAGTTTATGCCAATCACGATCCGATAGGCGACCGAGCTTGAGCTTCCGTGAATCGATGCGCGAAAGACCGGACAGAAAACGAAAGCCAAGCTCCTCTTTCGACATTTCAAGCGAGAAGAGAGCGGCGACGTTTTTCTTCGCGACGGCACCGTGATGGAGCGCGGACACGAACCAAGCCGTTTTACCCATGCCAGGACGCGCGGCAAGCACCATGACCTGGCCTGGATGCATGCCTGTCGTCAGCCGATCAAACTCGGTGAATCCTGTTGGAACGCCCGTAACTTCCTCTTTGCGTAGCGCAAGCTCTTCGATCTGCGCCATGTTTTGAAAAAGCACATCTTTGAGCTCAATAACGCTCGAACTTTGATGGATCTCGGCTACGTTAAAAACTTTTTGCTCGGCATCGTCGAGATAGGTGTCAAGATCCTCGATCCCCTCGAACGCCTCTTGAATGATCTCGCTACATGCCGAGATCATCCGGCGCTGCACTGCTTTTTCACGAACGATCTTTGCGTAGTTCGCAGCATTTCCAGCGGCGAACGCATCATCAAAAAGAGTCGTGAGAAAACCAGTCCCCCCCACGGCCTCAAACGCTCCTCGGTCACGGAGTGCCGAGCTCAATGTGACGAGATCAACGGGCTCCCGGCGATCCGCAAGCGCGCACGCGGCTTCATAGATCTTGGTGTGCGCGTCTCGATAAAAGTCTCGGGCCTCAATCCCCGTGTCACGTACGCGATCGAGAGCATCGTTATTGACGAGGATTGCTCCCAACACGGAGCGCTCAGCTTCTAGGTTATGAGGAGGAACACGAGAGGAGGACCGAGGAGCAGCGTCAGAGTTGTAGTCCATGGTCAAACCTTAGGACTTGGCTTCTGAAGATGCTCCTTCTTCGTCCTTGGCGACAACCACGCGAATCGTCGCGCTCACTTCTGGAGCAACACGAACACTCACTGAGTGAATGCCAAGTGCCTTGATCGGCTCTTTGAGCTGAACTGCTGCACGACCCAGATCGTAGCCTGCTTTTTTGAGCTCATCTGCGATCTCGGCAGTGCTCACAGAGCCAAACATCTTATCTCCTTTGCCGGCTTTGCGCTTGAAAGTGCAAGTAAAGCTACCGAGCTTCGAAGCAATTGCTTCTGCGGCGCTGCGCGCCTCTTGGCGCTTCTTTTCGAGAGACTTTTTGTGGTGCTCGATTTGAGCGATGTCGCCTTCATTAGCGCGAAGCACGAGCTTCTTAGGAAGGAGGAAGTTCCTCGCATAGCCATCGGAAACTTTTACGACGTCTCCAATACGGCCCAGATGATTGATGTCTTCTTTTAGAATCACTAACATGAGGTGTACTCCCTAAAACTTAAATTTTGCCTAGGATTGCCTGAACTTAGAACGAAAGTCAAACCACAGGTCAAAGAATCCCGCGACCGCAACTACCGGAAACAAAAACAAAAGCGTGCTCAAATACAGAAGGCTTCGGAAGAACCCAAAAATCTTCCATCGATCCAAGAGCACGCTCAACACGCCAATGCCCTGGACTCCGTAGAGCACCGCAAAAAACCTAAAGAAATTCGATGCCACTGTGCCCACGCTACCTTCGACAAAGAGCATGGTGAACCCACACGCAAGCGTCGGAATCACTAACCACTCCGGATTGCGCCAACTCTTATACGGCGCAGGATCCGAGCGCGCCGGAATCTGAAGCGGCACCATCCGCACGAACAAAAGAAAGTTCCCAAAAATGCCGATGAACAACGCCGAAAAAAGTACTGCGGGAAGCTGCGTCCAAACCGTCTGGCGAACTTGCTCAGGAGTCAGATCCGCTTCGCGGATGGCCTCTCCTGAAACCTGAGTCAGATGGCTGATCCAAGCATCCATCTCTCGAGTAAACCACGACCACGGAGATGCCCCTTTTGAAGCCCAAAGCACATAGCCCAAGAGAATCAACGCAAGAAGACACGCATGAAAAGCAAATCCGGCCAAAACGGCAGGTTTAAATGCCCACCCTCGTCTCACCAAAAGTGCGCGCGCTAAAAAAACAATAGGAGCGCAATACCCTAAAAACAACGCGCTTGAAGGCACATTCAACAGCAGCGCAACCCAAAGCGCATTGGTCATCAACGCCGCAACCATTGCCCAAGCCGGGAAAGCCGGCATCATCAGCAGCAGAGGGAACGGCGAAAAAATCGCAAACACTCCGCTCAAATGCAGCATCGCGCTTAATAAAAACGGAAGCGCCGTCATCCACGGTGAAAGGACTCGGCGCACGCCCGTTTCTGATTGGGGGCTCGAGTTCATCGCTTAGCCTGACGAGCTACTCGCGGTCTTCGCGAGGGCCACGTTCCCGAAATCCGCCCCCACCACTGCCACGCTCGCCACGCTCACTCCCGCGCTCGGCGCGCTCACGTGCTCGCTCTTCACGCTCGAGACGTGCTTGTTCTTCGCGAGTCTTACGTGCGGCTGCTTTTTCTGCGTTCTCTTTGAGGAACACTTCTTTGTCGAATTCCTTCGTGAGGTTGATGCTCATGAAACGCAGAACATGCTCATTTAAGCGGAGATTACGCTCAACTTCGGCCACGATTCCAGGTTTTCCGGTGTATGCGAAATACGTGTAGTGACCACGCGTTTCCTTTTGGATTGGATACGCCATCTTTTTCTTGCCCCAGTCTTCGAAGAGAACCATCTCTCCGCCAAACTGACTGACAATGCCTTCCATGCGGTCGCGTAAAGTCTTTAGGCCCGCATCGGGAAGCTCATTGCGCGTGATGTAGACGGTTTCGTATCCAGGAATCGTTTTTGTTTGAGCCAAGTGCATCCTCCTTATGGAAAGCAGCTTCTTTGAAATTCTCAGGCTGCTTGCCCGGCCCTCGGTGGAGCTGAGCAAGGAAAGTTCTGAAGAGTTTGGAGGAGTTACCGGAAAATGCCGGATTTTCCAAGCCTAAGCTTGCGGAGAAGTCTCGTCTCGAGGTCTCACTCGGCGGATCGCGATCCAATCGATGACCCAAGCCGAAAGCTCGTACATCGCAATTAGTGGGATCATCAATATAATCATAGACATAGCATCAGGCGGGGCAAACATCGCACAAAGAATCGTGATCCCGATGATGGCAGGCTGCCGCTTGGCCCGGAGCGTCTTACCATCCACGACTCCGAGGACACCGAGCAGCACAAGGACAACCGGTAACTCAAAGGCAAGCCCAAAGAGCAGCATGAGCTTCAGCGCCGTCGAGTAGTAGTTCCCGACAGTCAGGAGTGCCGTCTCATTGGAAGTCGGAAAGTCGATGAGGAAAAACTTAAACGCGTACGGAAACAGCAAGTAATACGCAAACGCGGCACCGAGCAGAAAAAAGAACGTCGCACTCGCGACGAAAGGCACCACCAACTTGCGCTCGCGCGGATAGAGCCCCGGCGCGATGAATGCCCAGAACTGATAAAGATACAGTGGAGCAAACACAAAGATCGAGCTGTAGCCTGCAATTTTGAGATGCGTCAGGAAATTTTCGAAAAGCCCTGTGAAGTAGAGCTTGTGCTGCTCTGGAGGCAAAACATCAAAGAGCGGCTTTTGCAAAAAAGCGAAAACGAACTGATTGAGGTAGAAATAACTCAGAAGAAACCCTGCAACAAAAATATAGACGCACTTCAGCACTCGAGAGCGAAGCTCGTCGAGGTGATCAAGAAACGCCATGTTCTGTGGATTGGGCTTGGGATCGTCTTGAGCCATCATCGTTTCGTCGGTTAAACTGAACGCTCCCTATGCAGCGCACTCTTAAAATCTCAGGTCTGTTTTGCGCTTTGCTCTTGAGTGTAGCGTGCTTTGATTCTTCGAGCCAGCCGTCAAATTCGGCGCCCACTCCTCAGGCTCCCGTTGCAAAAGTCTCAGCATCACCATCTCCTCTTCCCACAAGCAACCCCAACCCAGACCTCTCAATCGATCAAGCTGGGCTCTCCAAAGCCATCGTCGTCCTCTCGACAGATCGGGGAGTGATTAAGTTTCGCTTTTATCCCAAGCATGCTCCAAACACCGTGGCGCGTCTGATTGAGCTTATTTCACAAGGCTTTTACAACGGTCTTACGTTCCATAGGGTTGAACCGGGTTTCGTCGTTCAGGGCGGGGATCCTAAAGGATCTGGAACAGGTGGAAGCGGCAAGAAACTTAAAGCCGAGTTTAACAACCGCAAACATGTCGCCGGCACACTCTCCATGGCGCGCACGGCAGACCCGGACTCTTCGGACTCGCAGTTTTTTATTTGCTTAGGACCCTTCCCGCATCTCGACGCTCAGTACACGACTTTTGGTATGGTCGTCGAAGGGCTCGATGTCGCTAAAGCGATTCAAAAAGGCGATAAGATGAATGCTGTTTGGATCGAGTGACTACTGTTTCGCACGAGAGCCACGCAGTGCGATCACAGGCTCAATGCCCGCTTGCTTGAGCTTACGTTCTGCGCGGTCGTTGCCGGTTTCGATCCACTGCTCATACACCTTCAAAAGCTCAGCCTCTCCCAGTGGGCTTGTTTTCTCGCTGATGTCTGAGAGCACATCGACGAAAACTGCAAACTTGTGGGAGAGCTCGCCAAAGAGTGTTCTTTGTGCAGAATCATCAACGCGTGCTGCGACATTTTTGTACGCCATTTCGCCCATGTCGATGTAGTAGCCAATGTCGACCAACTTGCGACTTAAACTTTCAGGAAAAAACCCAGCCACATAGAGAGAGACGTCTCCAATCTGGCGAAAAAACAGACGCTGGATTTCAGAAGTCTGTTGCTCCAGTGCCTCTTTGACCATGAAAGCCAGTGGCTCCTCGCGGCGCTGACCTTTTTCGTCAATGGAATAAAGATTGTCCGTCGTCATGAATCGGTTAAGCAAATGGACGAGATACACTTCCGTCTCCGGACGGGTTTGAACGTGCTGCTTCTCCAATGACTCGACAATAAGCTCACGAAAGTAGTCTTCCGGCTGCGAGACGAGCGTGAGTTGGGTCTTCCCTGGCATTCAACTCTCCCTATTTAATATTTTAGCCTGACTGGGCGGTGGGTCAACTCCCCCAAGGTCAAAGCCGACACGGGACAGAGGCCTGGTTTCGCGCTACACTGAGACTGAGACGCATGCGAGACTTTATTGTCATTGGCTCAGGAGCCTCTGGAGGTCGGATTGCAGCCGAGCTCCATCGAGGTGGCGCAAAAGTGACGCTCTTAGAGGCGGGACGCGCCTATTCTGCTCGAACGTTTCCTGCAGGGGAGATGCGCGCTTCAGCTCAGCTCTTTTGGGGGGGAGGTCTTGAGATTGCCACCGACGCAAGGCTTGGGTTTTTGCGCGCCAAAGTTTTAGGCGGGACGACGATCGTCAATCAAGCTCTTCTGGATCGTTTTGATTCAAAAGTGTGGACGGATTGGAACGAGCGCGCCTCACTCAGCTGGAGTGAGCAGACTCTCTCTCCTTGGTATGCGCGCGCTGAAAAAACCATGACGATTCAGACCATTCGCGAAGATCGACGAAACCGAAATGCAAAAATCTTCACCCAGGCACTCGACGCTCATGGACTTCAATGGAAGTCGCTCTCGCGCGGTCAACGGGATTGTCCGGATCAAGCAGATTGTATCGTCTGTCTCGGGGGATGCCCGCGTGACTCAAAACAAAGCACTCTCGTCACTGCAATCGCACCTGCGCAAAGCGAAGGGCTCGACGTACGCGCCGGCGCTGAGGTAACGACCATCGAGACCACACCGACATGCATCCGCGTTCACCTCCTCAACGGCTTGATGCTCGAATCCAAGCAAGTTGTACTCGCCGCAGGAGCGCTCGGTACGACGCGAATTCTCCTTCGCTCGGCTTTGGCAAGTCAGATCCCGCAGCTCGGTCACCGGTTTTCGTGCCACCCGCAGTACATGAGTTTTGGTGTTTTCGAAGAGCCGGTCGATGCTCATAAAGGTGCGTTTCAAGCCGTTAAATCGGCTGACCCCCGCATGCGCGAGTGGGGATTTAAACTCGAGAATGTTTTTGCAGGTCCGATTGCAACTGCGATGCTGGTGCCTGGTTTTGGTCGCAAGCACTTGGACGCCATGAAGCGCTATCGTCACTTTGCTTCGATGGAAGTGTGTATTCAAGATGAGCCACTGGGACAAATTCGCATCAATAGCTCAGGCAAGCTTCAGATCGACAAGCCGCTCGGGGTCCAGGATCGCGCGCGGATCGAAAAAGGTCGAAAGCTGGTCACCGAACTCTTTCGCACAGCTGGCGCCCGCGAAGTTATCGAAGCCCCTCAAGGCTTTGGACTCCACCTCATGGGCGGATGTGTAATCGGCGCAGATCCCAAGCAATCGGTTGTGGATCCAGAGTTTAGACTTCATGCGGATCGGCGCGTTTGGATTGCAGATTCGAGCATTTTTCCATCGGCGCCTGGCATCAACCCCTCGCTCACGATCAGCGCGCTCAGTGTCTGGGCCTCTGAAAGGATGCTGGCACGATGAGGATGACAACCCTTCAAGCACGAGGACTGATCAAAATTGGTGATCTACTCTGTCCAGGAGATGGGGATCAGTGGCCTCGTTTTAGCTCGATTCCGATCGCAGAGATTGCACCTGTCCTACTCAACGAAATGGATCCCCAGGATCGCAAGGACTTTCTCACGCTTTTAGGAGTGTTAGGAGTTCTCCCTGTCTTTGCGGTGCGAGCGCTCTATGCACTGATTGAACGCGCTTCTGGGGGTTTCAGCATATTTCGTCTGCTCAGATTGGGGATACGCGGATTCATTTTTGCGATCTACTACTCAGAAGAAAGCGGGAACTTGACTGAGATTCCCTATATCGTGCAAGTTCCGATCGATCCATGATGCGTCGAGACCCACAGCGCCCCTCGACTTGGGTGCCTTATAAAAAAGGAATGTGCGACGGCTGCTGGTCCGGCTGCTGCACTTTGCCGGTCGAAGTCAGCGCTTCAGATCTCATCCGACTCGAACTCATCACAGAGGAGGAGGCCTCAATCTCACTGAAAGAGGTCGGGAAAAAACTCTCGAAGCTTGGCATCTTGCAAGACTATAAGTTAAAAGAGCAGCTCTTTATTCTTGAGCAGAGATCCGGACGAGATTGTATTTTTTTGAGCGAAGATCGGCTCTGCACTGTCTATGAGAAGCGACCTGAAGTCTGTCGACAGTTTCCAAAGATCGGACCAAAGCCTGGATTTTGTCCGCAGAGCAAAAAAGACGAATGAACGCCAAGTCGGCGAAGGACCGAAAAGCACTCTAAAAAGCGCCATAGTGGCGGTAGGTTTTTTCGGAGTGCGTGATTTCTCCTCGCTGAAATACGAGAACCTCAGAAAAACGCTCCAGCGGCTCACCGGATTTGGCAGGTCGAAAGAGTACGGAACTTCCGAGTTTTGGACGCGTGAAACCTGCGCGCACATGCAGGGGAGTCTGCACTTCTCCACAACCCTCAGTCTGCACGAGCTCTAATCCTTCTGGATAGACAGGCAACGGCACCCGATCCCACCCTGGCTCACCTGAGGCGATCACCCCACCTCCCAAACAAGTCACATAATCCGGATCTGAAGCTCTGGAGACTTCAAGTGCAAAACCCAGAGCGGGCTCAAATTCAATGTTGGAGTAAGTATCAAACAGATGTCCGCAAAAAAAAGCCGACCCTGCAGTAAGCTCAGTGATCCAAGGCTCTTGAGAGGTCCAGTTGAGACTCCCACTCCCTCCCGCGTTGAAAAGAAAGTCTCGCTCTCCTTGCTCACGAAGCGTGTACGCAATCTGCTTCCTCAACCGCCGCACGCGCCACAGTGACCATGCTCGCACGAGGCGCTTCAGTGGGTTCATCCATTTTTTGAATCGACTTCGATCCCCAAGACCCGCAATTTGTGCCTCGTATCCCATCAAACCCGCAAAACGCACATGTTCAAGCCGCTCGATGAGGTCAAAGACTTCAAAAAATCCCCTTAAACTCCGAATAGGACTGCGTCGAACACCTAAGTGTGCTCCAAACACACGCACCGAGCAGTCCATTTCGATCACGACTAAAAGTGGACGAATTGCCTGAGAAAAAGCGGAATTAAGCAAGCGCGCATGCTCTTCACAATCAATGACAATGCGTATTTCTGGATCGCGAGCATGCAACTCTTTTAAAGCATCAACGCTCGGCTGAGACGCGACAGGATAGGCAATCAACAGATCGCTAAACCCTTGCCTTGAAAGCTCAAGTGCCTCCTCGACAGAAAAGCACATCAACCCTTTAAACTTTGGTGAGTGCGCAAGTGCGCGACGGAGGAGCTCAGGAACCCGAATGGATTTAGACGCAATCCGTAAAGTCATCCCTTCAGGGACATACTCAAGCACGCGCTCAAGGTTACGATCGAACGCATCAAGATCTACAATCGCAGCCGGAAGCTTGCGTCCTTCGAGTGCGCGCTGCCACTCTGAGTAGGATGCCATGACCTAACCTACAACTGCCGTTACTTTATGCGGTTCTACAAAATACTTTTGACAGACTTCTTTGATCTCTTTGGCGGTGACGGCTTCGAGACTGCGACGCACTTCGATCTCTTCGGCGGGATCCAGATCGTAGAGAATCTGCAATCCAAAGTACGAGGCAAGCGATGAGTCACCTTGGAGATCCATCGATCTTCGGCCTAAGTAAAACTCGCGAGCGCGTTTCATCTCGGCAACCGTCGGACCCTGAGAGGCGAGCTTTTCTAGAACTGCAGCCATGCCCTCAATGGCTTCTTTGCGTTTGCTGGGTGAGCAACCAATGTAAGTGCCAACGTAGCCGCGCTCGATTCCCTCAAAGCTCATGGGGGCCACGGTATAGGCTAAACTTTTTTTCTCACGAAGTTCGATAAACAAACGCCCACTTTGACCCCCGAGAATATTCTGAAGCAAACGCAGCGCATATCTCTGCTCGGATCGATGGGTGATCCCTAAACCACCGCTTAAAATATGGACCTGCTCGCGCCCGAGCTTACGCTCTACCCAACGCGGGCCTGAGAGCTCGGGCTCATCCGGAAGTTTGCGTGGAAATGCGCGCGGAGGCGAGCCTAAGCCCGAAGACCTCAATCTCGACTCTAGGGCCTCAACCCAAGACTTCACGTTTTCTGCGCTCACATTGCCGCTGATTGAGACAACGAGCCGCTCAGGCCTGATCCAAGCTTTGTGATACTCAAGCAGTGTCCGCTGACCTTGAGTCGACAAACTCTCAAGCGATCCTGTGGTCAGACGTCCGTACGGATGCTTTTCAAACAAGGTCTCTAAAAAAAGCTTTGATGCAAGCTGCGAGGAGTGGTCCTCCACTCCTCGGATCATCTCCTCAATCACACGCTTGGAGTGCGCGATCTCATCCTCGGCAAAGGAGGGCTCCACAAGGACTTCGGTCAACAGCTCTGAAAGCGCAGGCCAATCACGCGCAAGTCCCGTGAAATCAAGGCCCACACTGTGACGACCGGCAAATCCATCCAAACTTGCGGCACGCCCCTCAATGATCGTTGCGATCTCGCGCGAATTTTTAGAGCGCGTGCCTTTTGCCCAAGTATGCGCCAGTAACCCACTCACGCCCCAATCATTCTCCGCATTCTGGAGAGGTGCTGCACGCTCAAGACGTAAGCCCCCAAGCGCCGAGATATGGACGCTCACAAGCGGCGAGTGCGGGCGTTCCAAATGAATGACCTTCATCCCCGAAGGCTGCTCCCAAATCCGCGGACTAAGCCCCGTGCGACCCGCGGGCTTTACTGTTACGGGAGCTGGGTTCTCGACTTTCAGTGCTTGCTCGGCCTGCTTTTGTAGAGCACTCCAGTTGAACTTGCCTGGTTTCTCGGGAACCATCACAACACCCGACATGCGCTCAGGGAGAAGGTACTTTTCGGCCATGCCTTGAACGTCGCGCGCGCCTACGCCACGCAACTGATCAAGATAAGTGCGATCAAAGGTGAGATCGCCGAGCACAAAACGCATGAACCCCAGACGTCCTGCAACACCGTCCACGGTTTGAGTCGCGTACATTTTCTCACTCTCGCTTGCGACAATCACGCGCTCGAGCTCTTCTTTCGTCGGACCTTCTTGACGGATGCGCGCAAGCTCCTCGAGCATTCCGGAACCCAGCTCAGAGATCTTATCTAAGTCCTTTGCCTCACCCTGAAAATAAAGCATGCCAGGATCAGACGGGACATACACACCACCGGAGACTTCAGTCGCAATCCCACGACCATAAAAAAGTTTTTGGTACAGACGCGAAAGCTCGCCTTGACCGAGCACGTTCCCCAGAACATCGATGGCCGGAATATCGCGATGAAGCAAGTGAGGGACTCTAAACCCAAGAGCCAAACTCGGCGCTTTGACATCAAAAGGGAGGACGCGAAGCTCAGGTTTCTTGCGCAACTCCGGCTCAATGATGCGCGGAGCGCGAGGAGCGGTGTTTTTTAAGAACACTCGCGACCCAAAGTACTTCTCGAGCAACGCCAGCAGTTTTTTCTTCCGCGCGCCCTTCGCGTCACCAAACGGTCCCACCATCAGGAGCCCCATCCGACCCGAGACGTAGTGTTTGCGATAAAACGCTTCAAGCTCTCCTACACGCGCGGCTTTAAGTGTGCGCGCGTAGCCGATCACTGGCTTTCCGTAAGGATGGCGCGCAAACGTCGACGAAAAAAGCTCCTGAAACATTTGACGTCCGGGCGAGTCCTGATCGCGCCTGAGCTCCTCTAGAATGACTTCACGCTCACGATCGAAATCCGACTTCAAAAACTTCTGTGGTCGCACCATCTTGCCAAACGCCTGAAGCACGCGCTCCCAGTGCTGCTCAGAGCAGGTGAAGTGGTAAACCGTTTGATCAAAGGAGGTGTACGCGTTGATATCGCCGCCCAAAGCTTCGATCTCGCGTGCAATTTCACCCGTAGAAGCCTTTCCCGTCTCCTTGGCTCCCGCATCTTTGAAGAGCATGTGCTCAAGAAAGTGCGCGAAGCCTGCTTCCTTCGGAAGCTCATCCGCACTCCCCACCGAGTTCCACCAGTAGGTGGTTGCGACCATTCCCTCGTGGTTTTGAAAAATGACCGGTAGACCATTGCTTAGAACGTGCTCTTCGGGCTCAAAGTGAATCGACATGGCTCTCCAGGGTAGCGCTTGGAATTTCGAAAAATCCATTCAAAACATTGCGTTATAAAATAGTATTGAAAGTTTAACTTTATATGTTAGTTTTAACAATTATGACGCTACCCGCTGCCCGCTATCGTGTGGTTTACGATTTGATTTTAGGGACAGAAACACCCTTCCCCGTCGCGTGCACCAGCAGAGACCTCAGTGCGACGGGGATTGGTCTTCAACTCGAAAACGATGTTCCGCTACGCACAGGTCAACTCATCTCCCTCAGTCTTCAATTTGGAGACAAAGACCCTGACGCCGAACGCCTCAATCTACGTGGAAAAGTCATCTGGCGGCGCAAGAACCGCTGCGGCATCCAAATCACAGGGAGCCGAGATCAGAGTCGAGATTTCTATGAAAATTTGATCTCAGGCTTCCAGGCGCTTCAGAGCTATTCTCCTTCACGCGAAGCCTGGATTAATCGCGTCGTTCATGCGAGTGACTAATCCTGCGTGAACCTTGCTCGCTCTGTTTATATCCATTTTCCATTTTGCGAGACCAAGTGCCACTATTGTGACTTCTACTCGCTGGGTCAGGAGCGAACACGCTCTGGGGACGCAGCCCTTTTTGAGCGTGCACTGCATCTTGAGTGTGAGCGCCGCGCAGGCGAGCTCGCTCCTGAAATCGATACGATCTTTTTTGGTGGTGGAACACCCTCCATGACTGCTCCGCCGAGCATGAGACGCGCAATTGAACCGCTGCGTCTCCAGACTCGAGTGGGCAAAAACACTGAATGGACCATCGAGGCCAACCCCTCAAGCCTCTCCCTTGAACATCTCCGCGAGTACCGAAAACTCGGAGTTAATCGAGTGTCAATGGGTGTCCAAGCTCTGCGCGACGATCTACTTTTGCGCTTAGGTCGCGTGCACTCACGCGAGCGCGCTCTTAAGGCCTTAGACGAGATTTTTTTGAGCGGAATCGAGAACGTCTCAGTTGACTTGCTGTGTGGTGTGCCCGGACAAACTCTCAGTGACCTGGAAAACGCTCTAAAAACACTCACGGAGCGCCCGATTCGCCACCTGAGCTGCTATCTCCTCACTCTCCCCCCTCATCATGCCATGTTTCGCGAGCTGCCCGATGAGGAGACGCAGCTTCAACATCTGGCTTTGATCCACGACTGGATGACCCATCAGGGCTTTGAGCACTATGAGATCTCAAACTTTGCACGCCCCGGATTTCAAGCCCGTCACAATCTTGCGTACTGGAAACGCGCATCCTACGTGGGCTTTGGTCCAAGCGCCCACTCGTTTGATGCCGCTCAAGGGGTTCGCTTTAAGAACGTCTCTTCACTGAGAAAATGGGCGTCCCTTCTCGAAACGGGCGAACCCGCAACCGAAGCTCCAGAGACCCTGTCACCGGAGCAAGTTGAGCTGGAGCGCTGGATGCTCGCACTGCGCTTGAGTTCCGGATTTGATGCCGCCTGGCTTAGATCTCCGCTTCAGCAAGCGCGCGCCTTAAAACTCCAGCAGGAGCGCTTGCTCGAAGCGCACCCCGAGCGGCCGGGGTACCTCCGGCTCACGTCTCGGGGGTTCGCGCTGTCGGATCACATCATCCCCCACCTTGCCGGTTGACGCCAACGCGCCAGAGCCCATAAGAGAAAGGTGCATTTGCACATGTAAGGAGCAGCTGCCCCATGACTACGGAACATCCTTCCGCGACCGAAACCCCATCCTCTGAGGCCTCAAAACCTGAGGACCGCATTGCCGCACTCGAAGCTCAGCTCAAAGAGCAGGAGAGCAAGTACCTCTACCTTTACGCGGACTTCGAAAACTATAAGAAACGCGCCGTCAAAGAGCGCTCCGACGCGCTCCAATTTGGTTGGGAGCCTGTGGCGCGCGACCTCCTACAGGTCGTCGACAACCTGGATCGCGCCCTTGCACACGCCCCCGAAACCTTGGACGCCACCTTTATAGAAGGTCTCCAAATGGTGCAAAAACTTTTCGTCTCGACGCTTGAAAAACGAGGGATCCGTCCGATTGAGGCCTTAGGTCGAGTGTTTGATCCGAACTTTCACGACGCCGTAGGACAGGATCTCTCGGACCTCCCTCAGGGCTCCGTTTGTCGTGAAGAATCAAAAGGTTACCTCCTGCACGGACGCCTACTTCGCCCTGCCAAGGTCCTCGTGAGTATGGGGCAAAAAGGTTGATGTCGCGGCAGTTGACCATCCGGATTTCGTACTCATTGTAGAGATAGGGTGATGAGCCCAAAAGGTTACTCAAAAGAACAAAAGGAAAGAGCAGTTATATGGGAAAAATCATTGGAATCGATTTAGGAACAACCAACTCCTGCGTTGCAGTTTTGGAGGGGGGCGAGCCCAAGGTCATCCCTAATGCCGAAGGTCACAATACAACGCCTTCGATCGTGGCTTTTAAAGCCAATGGCGAGCGTGACGTCGGTCAGTCGGCAAAGCGCCAAGCCGTCACAAACCCTGAGAAGACCTTCTTCGAAGTGAAGCGCCTCATCGGCCGCAAGTCCGATTCGCGCGAAGTCGCGGAGTTCACTCGCGTCGCTCCCTTCAAGCTCAAGCCCTCCTCCAACGGAGACGCTTGGGTTTCAACTGGCGACAAAGATTACTCGCCTCAAGAAATCTCGGCATTCGTTCTCCAGAAGATGAAACAGACTGCCGAAGACTATCTCGGCGAGCCGGTCACAGAAGCCGTCATCACGGTTCCCGCATACTTCAACGATGCTCAACGCCAAGCGACTAAGGACGCTGGTCGCATCGCGGGTCTTGAAGTCAAACGCATCATCAACGAGCCGACAGCAGCCGCGCTCGCTTACGGTCTCGACAAAAAGAACAAAGACATGAAGGTCGCCGTATTTGACTTAGGTGGCGGAACGTTTGACGTCTCCGTACTCGAGATGGGCGACGGCGTTTTCGAAGTGAAGTCCACGAACGGCGACACGTTCCTTGGCGGCGGTAACTTCGATCAAAAGATCAT
Source organism: Bdellovibrionia bacterium (assembly GCA_044352155.1). Taxonomy (GTDB): domain Bacteria; phylum Bdellovibrionota; class UBA1018; order UBA1018; family JBILEK01; genus JBILEK01. The sequence goes on along the minus strand of JBILEK010000015.1, from coordinate 16,214 downwards.
CGACTGGATCGCCGATGAGTTTAAGCGCGAGAACTCCATCGACCTCCGTAAGGACAAGATGGCGCTCCAACGCCTGAAGGAAGCTGCAGAAAAAGCCAAGCACGAGCTCTCAGGGGTGACTGAGACGGAGATCAACCTCCCGTTTATCACGGCTGACTCAAGCGGACCTAAGCACTTAAACCTCAAACTAACGCGCGCGAAGCTCGAGAATCTCGTCGACGACTTGATTCAAAAGCTCGTGAAGCCTTGTGAAGTTGCTCTCAAAGACGCTGGAATCTCCAAGGATCAGATCGACGAAGTCATCCTAGTCGGCGGCATGACCCGCATGCCAAAAGTGCAACAGAAGGTGAAAGAAATCTTCGGTAAAGAAGGCCACAAGGGCGTAAACCCCGACGAAGTCGTCGCGGTCGGTGCCGCGATCCAAGGCGGAGTCCTCAAGGGCGACGTCAAGGACGTCCTCCTGCTTGACGTGACTCCGCTGTCTCTCGGCATTGAGACCTTGGGCGGCGTGTTCACGAAGCTCATCGAAAAGAACACGACGATTCCCACGAAGAAGTCGCAAGTCTTCTCGACAGCGGCCGACAATCAGACCGCGGTCACGATCCATTGCTTGCAAGGGGAGCGCGAATTCGCCGAGCACAACAAGTCGCTCGGCCGCTTTGACCTCGTCGGTATCCCACCCGCACCGCGCGGCGTACCTCAGGTCGAAGTCGCTTTTGACATCGACGCAAACGGCATGGTGCACGTTTCGGCGAAGGACCTCGGCACGGGTAAGGAACAATCGATCCGGATCACGCCTTCGAGCGGTCTCTCAGAAGAGGAGATCAAGCGCATGCAGCGTGAGGCCGAGGAGCATAAGGCAGACGACGAAAAGCGTAAGAAAGCGGTCGATGCTCGCAATACGCTCGACGGCTTGATCTACTCGCTTGAAAAGACGCTTAAAGAGAGCGGCGATAAAGTGTCTGCTGACGCTAAAAAAGAAGTCGAAGATGCGCTGGTCGAAGCTCGCAAACACCTCTCTTCAAACGATGCTGAAGTTCTCGTGAAAGCGACCGAGGATCTCACTAAGGCTTCAAACAAGATGGCTGAGCAGATGTATAAAAACGCTCAAGCAAGCGGTGCTCAGTCGGGCGCGCAAGCTGGAGCGAACGGATCTGCAGGCGAGAGCGAAGCTAAGTCTGAAAAGAAAAAAGACGACGACGTCATCGACGCAGACTTCAAGGAAGTCTAAGAGAGACCCTAAGCACGTACCACTGCACTTAAGACGGCCCCGTGCGTCCTCTTCGGGGGAGCATGGGGCCGTTGCAGTCAAACGAGGAACAAGATGGCCAAGCGGGATTACTACGAGACTTTAGGTGTTGCGCGAAACGCGAACGCGGATGATCTGAAAAAGGCCTACCGAAAGCTCGCAGTTCAGTTCCATCCCGACAAGAATCCCGGAGACAAAGCCGCCGAAGAGAAGTTCAAAGAACTCTCCGAGGCCTACGAGGTTTTAAGCGACCCCAAAAAACGCCAAGCCTACGATCAGTTCGGGCACGCAGCGGCCGGTATGGGAGGCGGGGGCGCCGGCGGATTTGACTTTAGTGGTGGTGCAGGTTCGTTTAACGACATTTTTAGCGACATTTTTGGCGACATCTTTGGTGGTGGCGGGGGACGCGGTCAAGGTGGACGAAAGCGCGCGCGCGGGCGCCCAGGAGCCGACTTGCGCACCACGCTCGATATCACTTTTGAAGAGGCCGCGTTCGGAACTGAAAAAGTCATCTCTGTGCCGCGCTCCGTTCAGTGCGAGACCTGCGAGGGCTCCGGTGCGAAGCCTGGAACTCAACCCGTAAATTGCGCGCAATGTGGCGGCCGTGGTGAAGTCACTTTCCAACAAGGTTTTTTTGCCATCTCGCGCCCCTGTCCTGCTTGCGAAGGTGAGGGTCAAACGATCGCGTCGCCCTGCTCGAACTGCCGCGGCACCGGGAAGACGCAGAAAAAATCTCAGATCGCGATCAAAATCCCAGCCGGCATCGACTCCGGCCAGCGCATGAAGCTCTCCAACGAAGGCGAGAGCGGAGAACGCGGCGGCTCTCCAGGCGATCTCTATGTCACGATCAATATCCTTGAGCACGAGTTCTTCGAGCGAGAGGAGTTTGACGTGATCTGCGAGGTGCCGATTACCTTCGTACAAGCGGCTTTAGGCACTACGCTCGAAGTCCCGACACTCGAGGGCAAAGTCGAGATGAAAATCCCGGCCGGAACGCAGTCGCATAAGATTTTCCGACTCAAGCACAAAGGGCTTGCTCGACTCGGTGGGCACGGGCGCGGTGATCAACTCGTTCGCGTCGTCGTCGAAGTCCCCACCTCGCTTTCGGGCGAGCAGAAGGACTTACTAAAGAAGTTTGATCAGACCGGCGGCAAGTGCAACCCGATGCACGAGAGCTTTTTTGACCGGGTGAAAAGTTTTTTTAACTAAGCGAACTACTTCCCTTTGTTGACCTGCGCCTCAAGGTCAAGCCCCGCGGATATGAACAGTCTCCGCGTCTCGTCATATGCAGCATCCGTGACGGCCAAAAGATCGATCGCTGTCGAGGTATCTCGTACGTATTTTAAGCCATCTTCTGTTTTCTTAAACGCATGGATCGCTTCGAGGACGAGATCCGTCACCTTGCGGGAGCGCACTTCGTCGGGGTAGATATCATTACGCACAACCCAAGGCTCATTGGGAATCTCTTGGGTGAACGCAAGTATTTTAACTTTCTCGGCAACATCTGGGTACTGCTCCATCACGCGCATGCGCGCGTCGCGGATCTGGAGCACTTTCTTCCCAGCTTTTTCAACTTCAACTGGAGTCGTGTGATAGGTCGCCGCCGCGTCCACCTGCCGCTGATAGACTTTCATCACCGCGGCTACATGATTGCCTGCAAAAATTTCTTCCTTAGGTTGAATGCCTTTTTCTTTAAGGAGCGCCGCCGGAAGAATGTAGCCTGAGGTTGAGGCAGGATCAGAGAACGCAATTGTCTTTCCGTTTAAGTCCTCCAATTTTTTGACCTTACCGTCTCGGTGCACCAGAATCTGCCCCTTATAAGTACGCTCGTTCTGACCACGGACGACTTGAATCGCAGCACTGACGGGGAACTTCTTGATGTCGCGTGCGAGCACGTAGGCGAAAGTAGAGAGTGCTGCAAAATCTGCGCGCTTCGTACCAAATGCCTCAACCACCGCGATGTAGCTCGTCGGCACCGAGACGGAGACATAGAACCCCTCGTCCTTACCGTACAGGCGCTGTGAGACGTGATGTGCGACGAACTTTCGCATTTTCTCAGTCCCAGCAATGATCTCCTGCGCATCTACGGCTGGGACAAAGTACATCGAATACGGCCGCTGCTTTGAGCCCACCTGAGGCTCGGTGCAGGCCGACAAAAACGACGCGGCGAGTAGCGTGACCAGTGGCAATAAAAGCTTCATCGTTTCGCTGTGTCAGAACGCTGCTCAGCGTGCAAGCATTTTGACTCATACGCCATCGCTCGAGTAGAATTTGGGGATCGTGATCCTTCACCGCAAGATCGCAGTCGTCTGTTTAGGCCTCGCCCTTATTTCGTGGAGCTGCGCAACACGCTCATCTAGAACGTATCGTCCACAGATTGAATCTGAGTACGAGAAAGTCGACCCCATGGCAGGTGCTCCAGCACCTGAGCGCGAGGAAAGAGCGTATCAAGAGATTCTTCAGCTCTTTTCCAAAGGTGCGACCGAGGGGGCATCGCTTAAGATCCAGTCGTTTGATAAAACATTTCCACACTCACGCAAGCGTCCGGCAGTTGAAAACATTCGAGGGCTCATCGCACTTCGAAAAAAGCAACCACTTCAAGCTATTCAATCTTTTGAACGTGCGATTACAACAGCGTCGGAGCCGCCGTTTCGTGACTACGTTCTATACAACTTAGCAAGCGCTCAGTACGACGCGCATCTCCATGCGAACGCTCAGCGCTCTCTTGAAAAAATCGATGCAAATCGACTCAACTCAGACACTCGAATGAAGTACTTCTTGCTCTCAGCGGCGAACGCCGAGAAGCAAGATCTTCCTTTTGAGACCGTGCGCTCTCTTTTACGATCAAGCTATCTCTCAGATGTAGCTGAAACGGCGAGCGGAAAGATTGCGATGGAAGAGCGCATGGAGCGTGCTCTTGAAAAAATCAACGACCCCGCTACGCTTCGCTCGCTCTACCAAGAGTTTGAGTCAAGCCCGATGGTAGATCGCATTCTTTACCGTCTTGGAAAAGCAGCACTCGCCTCAGGAAAATCTTCGCAAGCTGAGGGGTTTTTCACCACTTTGATTTCAAAGTATCCGCAAAGTTCGTTATATGTTGATGCGACCGATGCGCTTCGTAGCTTGCGAAGCCAGAGCACCGTTGATGCCAAAGCGGTCGGAGTTTTGCTCCCAATGTCCGGAAAGTTTGCGCGCTTTGGCCGACAGACCCTCAACTCACTCACTCTTGCGTTTCGTGTGTTTGAGTCCCAAGAGCCTGAAAGCGCGATTGAGCTCATCGTTGAGGACTCAGGAGAGACCCCTGAGCAAGCTCTTCAAGCGCTCGAGCGTCTCCATCAACAGCATCATGTGATCGCAGTGATCGGCCCTATCTTAAGTCGAGGTATCGAAGTTGTTTCACAACGTGCCGAGGAGCTCGGACTCCCACTGATCTCTCTCGCGGAGTCAACGCCGGCCAAAGGGAGCTTTGTGTTTCAAGCCTCTCTTTCAGTCAAAAACCAGGCCTCTGAAATCGCCCGTTTTGCTGTTCAAAAATTAGGTCTTAAGAAATTTGCCATCCTCTATCCGAAGCGTAAACAGGGCCAAGACTACATGCATGCATTTTGGGATGCCGTCGAAGCACTGGGGGGAGAGATTGTTGATGTTGAGGCCTACTCTGGAAAAAGCGAGGAGTTGACCGAGGTTGTCGATCGCCTGGCGGGGCTGTACTATCAAGATGCTCGCAAACGCGAGCTCGATGCGCTGTCAAAGCTCAGAGCCGAAATGAAAATCACGCGCCGAACGCGGCAGAGTGAGCAGTACTTCAAGCTTGCGCCGATTGTGAACTTCCAGGCTGTGTTTATTCCCGACGAAGCTGCAACCGTCGCACGCCTACTTCGCTATTTTCCCTTTCGCGATATTGATGGCATGCAGTTTCTCGGAATCTCGACTTGGAACTCACCGACTCTGATTGAAAAATCGGAACGCTTCTCAGAGGGGGCAGCTTTCGTGGATGTGTTTGGATTTCAAAACACATCCCTAATCGCTCGCAAGTTTCAAAGCCGCTATGAGTCTGTGTTTGAGTCCCGCGCGCGCGGCCCTGAGGCGCTCGCCTTTGACGCCGCTTTGCTCCTAGAAACTGCGATCCTGCGCACCGGGGCAAGCTCTAGTCGGTTTCAAATCCGCGACGCTCTCACTCAAATGCGAGACTTTCCCGGCGTCACTGGAAAGATCAACTATAAAGATGGAGCCTTTGAGCGCCCGATGCGCGTCTTTACAGTGCGTAAAAACGAGTTCGTTGAGTCACCGTTGTAATTGTTGAATAAATTACTCAATCAAGTTTGACTCACTGAGCCTTATCCGGTAGTACTCCCCGTGCTGAAAGAAGGGAGGACCCGCATGCGTTTGCTCGTAAAAGCTCTTGTCATCGCTGGCATCTGCGCTCTGCTTGCGTGCTCCCCTAAAGTGCAAGGCCCGCTCGTAAGCGACCTTTCGCCGATCCCGCCTCCTCAGCCTCTCCCTGAACCCAGGCCTCGAGCTCCGGACTCAGGCTTTGAAGACCTTGAGGAGGGCCTTCTTTATAACTGGGACTACGTGCCGATTCTGGATTTAATCGAACGCGCACGCTTCACTCTGCATATCGAAATCTACACTGTAGAGAGCACTCAAGTTCGAAACGCTCTTTTGAAGGCAGCTCGCCGCGGAGTCAAAATCCGCATGGTCCTTGAGCCAAGACCCGCGGGATCAAGCTGTGAGCCTTTTGCTCCAGTCACTTCAGCAGACTCAAGTGATTGCTCAGGGACAAAAAAATTCGTTCAAGACTTGCGCTCCTCAGGTGATGTCGTGCTTGAGCCTTTTGAAAAACTAGAGCTCTGCGCAGGGACGATCGACGAGCGTAAAAAATGCTTTCAGCACGGCAAGCTTTTAATCGCTGATGCGTCAGTTGCAATCTTAAGCACCGGTAACTGGAACGACACGAACCTTTGTTTTCTTGCAAAAAACCCTGAGCGCTGCAATCGAGACTACACTTACTTGCTAAAAGATGGAGCAGTGATCGCTACCCTTGTCGAGATTGTTGTACGCGACCTGAATCGTAAGGCCTATGACTTGAACACCCTGATTGCTCCCGTGCGCGATCGACTGACGGTCAGCCCTCTTTCGCTTGCACCACTCCAAGCGCTCGTGAAAACCGCGCGCAATTCAGTCTGGATTCAAAATCAATACATGAACGATCCTTTCTGGAATCAAACTTTAATTGAAACCTCTCGTGCCGGGATCGAAGTACGTCTCAATGTCGCGAGCGCTTGCAGCTTTGGAAAACCATCACAGTTTGACAGAGACCGATGGAATTCGATCTATAGTCTCTTTGATCAAGCGGGCACCTTGACTCGAGCGTTCACAAAAAAAATGGCTGTAGGACAAGCGCGCACAGGCTACTTGCACGCCAAAACAATTTTAGTCGATCTCACTGACGGCTGGGTCGGGAGTGTCAATGGATCGATCAACTCCACGAGCCGTAACCGAGAGTTTGGCGTTTTTTTTAAAGATGCGCGCTCTCTCGACTTACTCCAGAGACAGATGCAAGCTGACTTTACGGATCGATTTGCAACTCAGTGGCAAGAGTCACTTGGTTGCGTCAATGATCTCTAAAATTTAACGTGCAAGCTCCATGAGCTCACTTGCGTTCTGCAAGCTCGTTTTGGTGAGCTTTGGTCCTGCGAGCATCCGGGCAATTTCTTCTTTGCGCCCCAAAGGCTCAAGCTCACGGATCTGAGTGACTGTGCGCTTACCCTGAACCTCTTTAACAACCGAAAGATGGTGAGTTGCGAAAGCCGCAACCTGCGGAAGATGGGTAATACAAATAACCTGGTTATGTGATGCGACTGACTTAAGCTTTTTACCAACTTGAAAAGCAGTCTCACCCCCTAAGCCCGCATCAATCTCATCAAAAAGATAAACGCCAATTCCACCTTTGTCGGAAATCACACGCCGAATCGCGAGCATCAAGCGCGAGAGTTCGCCGCCAGAGGCAATTTTGCCAATCGGTCGCGCACTTTCGCCACGATTTGTGCGCACGATAAACTGCACTTGATCTCCTCCAGCATGAGCAGACCAATTTGAGAGATCTTCGTTAAAAGTCACCTCGACTCCGAACTGCGCACCTTCCATCTTGAGGTCTTTGAGTTCTTTAGAAACTGAGGCAGCCAATGTAGTCGAAACAACCAATCGACGACGCGAGAGCTCTCTTCCTTTTTGAAGAAGCACTTTCTGGACACTTGCAAGCTCGGTCTCAAGCTCTTCAACGCGACCATCGACATTCTCGATCTGAGAGAGCTCGGACTGGAGTCGGGAGAGCGTCTCAACCATCTCGGGGACAGAAGCGCCGTACTTTCGACGAAAAGACGCAATCAATGCTAAGCGCTCTTGCACGTGTCCAAGCCGTTCTGGATCCATCTCACAAGCACTCAGATAGCGCCCAAGCCCAACTGAAGCGTCCTCAGCCTCAATGAGTGCTCGCGCTATTCCTTGGGCGATGCTCTGAGCCTCAGGGTCGATCTCTTCTAGGGCGCGCGCACGCTGGAGCGCTACGCGGAGTCCCTCAAGCGCACCCCCCTCTTCGGCGTCAAGCATCGATGCGGCTTGACTTGCACTTTGAATGCGCGACTCCAAAGACTGGAGCAGTTTTTTTTCGTTTTGAAGCGTTTCTTCTTCATTCGGGTCGAGCCCTGCTGAGGCCAGCTCGTCGACTTGAAACTTCAAAAACTCTTCTCGCTGAACGCGCTCCTCTCGACGAGAGCGTAAAAGCTCAAGCTCCGAGCGCAACGAGCGATAACGTGAGTAAAGCAAACCTGACTCTTGTGAGAGCTCCGTCAACCCACCGTAGCGATCTAAAAGCTCAAGCTGGACTTGAGACTTGAGCAGGGACTGGTGCTCGTGCTGTCCGCATAAATCCACAAGCCCGTCACACAACTCCTGAAGAATCGAAAGCGTAGCGAGCTGCCCGTTGATGTAGATTCGGTTTTTACCGCTCGCGTGAACGAGACGACGAATGAGTAGCTCTTTGGTCTCAGGGTCAAACCCAAAACGCTGAAGGCGCTCCGCAATGCTCTCATGCTCAGAGAGATCAAAGTAACCCTCAATAATCGCCTCATCGCAACCTGAGCGAACAAGCTCAGAGCTTGCCCTGCCTCCCAAGATCAGGGAAATCGCCTGCAGGAGGATCGACTTGCCTGCTCCGGTCTCACCCGAAATAATATTGAGCCCCTCTTTAAACTCGAGCTGAGCTGCATCGATGACTGCCAAATTTTGAATCTTAAGAGCTTGAAGCATGCTGTTTAGTCCCGGTTGCCGAAGTTAAATTTTTCTCGCAGAATTCCGAAGTAATCACGATTCGGCGAACATGCAATCTGAACGCCGTGTCGATCAAATTTTCTCACCTCAATCTCATCCCCCTCTTTAAGGTCCACAGTCTCTTGTCCATCTAAAGACAGAAACACATGACCAGGACGCTGAGTGAGTCGAATACGAATGATCGAACGATCGGGAAGGACCATCGGTCTCTGCGTGAGACTATGAGCGCAGATCGCAGTGAGACTGAGTGCCGGAAGCGAGGGCTCCATAATCGGACCTCCCGCCGCCAAAGAGTAAGCTGTTGATCCCGTCGGTGTGCTCACGATAATTCCATCAGCCCGCACAGAGTTGACCCACTTATCATCTACGGCGATCTGTAAGCCGATGATTCGAGAAATCGCTCCCTTAGAAATGACCGCATCATTGAGCATCAAGCCTCGATGAAAAATCTTTTTGGCGCGTCGAAGCGTGACTTCAAATAGCGCGCGGTCACTGCGTAAGATCTGTCGGCTCCGAATGATCTCCGTCAAGACTGAGAGCGCCTCTTCTTTTTTGACTTCGGTCAAAAACCCAAGTCTGCCGAGGTTGATCCCTAAAATTGGAACTGAGCGCTTACGCATCAGCCTCGCGACCGAGAGAAACGTTCCATCCCCCCCGAGCACCACGAGCAGATCGCAGGCAGTGATCATTTGCTCTTTAGAGCTCAATGCAACTCGCGGAAATCGAGAGCAACGCGCTCGAAGCTCTTTGAGTAAGACCTTGTTCTCCCGATCTAAAATCACCCGAACCTGAGACTCGGCTAAAAACTCAAGCAGGAGTGCAGCGATGCGGACGGCTTCGGGCTGATGAAAGCGAACGACAAACCCGACTTTGCTCAAACGACGCAGCTCAGAGAGATTGCAGTGATCGGGGATGCGAGCCATCGATTCTCTTTTTCTGTTATAGCGTCACTGGAAAGTCAATAAAATGACGCGGGCCGCAAGGGGGCCTGTTTAACTCGAACGAGGTTTAATCTGAGGAAATCGCATCCACAATCTCCAGTCGACTCGCCCGCTGAGAGGGAATCCAGCCAGCCAGTAATCCTACAATGATTCCTGCGATCAGCGCTGAGAGGACGGCTTGAAGCGGAAAGCTAAAATCTAAAATCCAGCCCAAGATCTCTGAGATCCGTCCAATCACCCAAAAATAAGAGACATAGGCGCCGATACCGGTCGCGACCCATGCCCCCATCGTCCCCTGAAGAAGAGACTCGTAAAAAATCATGCGCTCAAGCTGCGCGCGAGACATCCCTACGGCCCGAAGCATCCCAAGCTCCCGCGTTCGCTCAATCACACTGACCATGAGCGTGTTTAAAAGACCCAAGAGCCCAACGAGCAGTGCCGCGAACTCAATCGCGCGCGTGTATGCAAAACTTTCATCCAGAAGCTTCTCTGTGAGAGGTCTCAGTTCTTGATTCGACGTTGTGACGACTCCGTACTTCATCCCAAGAGTCGCATCAATACGTGACCTTACGAGCTCTAAATCTTCACCAGGCTTAACCATGACCAGATATCCCGTGACAAGTGAGTCGTTCCAAAACTTCTTGTACGTCTCACGCGGAATATAAAAAACGCCTTCAGGATTTGCGAACTCTTTAACAACCGCAATGATTCGAACATTGATTCTCCCTCGAGGAGTATCAAGCTCAATGGTGTCACCCGTTTTTTTCTTGAAGTGGACCACAAAGTTTTCAGAGACCATGGCGACCGGGGAAGTCTCTGTAAAAAACTCATCTACAGCGTCTTTTATCGGCCGATCTTTCACGTCAAAACGCGAGTAGTGGGTTTTGGGGTGACCTGGATCAAACGCCTTAATCGCAAGCTGGCGCCCAGCGTATTCTTGTTTTACGTAGCGCATTCCAGGAGGTGTAGAACGTCCACCTGAATCGACCCCTTCAATTTTTGCGAGCTCAACTCCGAGCTCCTCCTTGAGTGGTGAAACCTGGAAAGTCATGATTTTTCCTTGAGAGGAGACCAAAAGGTCGTCGCGCAAAATCCGATCAAACCAAGTGAACAGAGAAAACTTAATACTCCCGTTTAGTGTCGCTAAAACAATCACGAGCATGAGCCCGACCATGAGGCTCATCACATTACTTCCTGTCCGTCTTGGATTGCGAAGCAAGTTGTCGCATGCGAGCCTCAGTACCGATCCGCGAGCGATTCTCCGTATCGCCATCAAAAGAAGAGTGACAATCCCAGGACCCGCAAGCACGGAGCCTGCAATCACAAAAAATGGGTTCAACACTGCCATGATCTCTAGACGATCACTCCAACCCAACTTAAAATCCGCAAAAATAAGACCCAGCAAAAACACTCCAAAAAGCCTGAGCGCAAGCGTCCACGGAGCAATCCTAAACTCTGACAGAGATACCTGAGGTCTGAGCGCCTCAATCGGCTGGATTTCGGTTGCACGAAACGCCGGCATCAAACCAGCGGTCACCGAGCAAAGCACACCTGCTGCGAGTCCTTTTGCGACGTGAATCCAGTGCACGCTAAGCTCAGCTGCTTGAATTGGCGTCATATACTGATTGGACATCGCATCCGTGACCATACCAACGAGCAAACCCGCAAGCGTACGACCAAGACCGATGCCGATCAGTGCGCCAAACACACCCAGCAACATCGACTCAACAAAAATCATACTCCAGACTCTCCCGCGCGGCTCACCGAGTACACGCAGAGTCCCGATCTCACGGCGACGTTCTGCGACCGAAATCGCAACGGAGTTAGATACGAGGAAAAGCCCAACAAACAACGCTAGAACGCTCGTAAACGTCAACACCCCTTGATAGGACTGGACCATCGTTTGGAGTTGCTCAGTTTGATCATCGGGTGTGTCAACATGGAAGGACGGTCCTAAAGCAGATTGTATGAGTTTTTTTAGCTCAGGAGTTTTTACGCCTTCTTGCGGGACAACATCGACTCGATCAACTTTGCCTTCTTTTCCGAACATGTAGCGAGCAGCATCGATGTCCATGACTGCAAGCCCGCCACCAAAGGCTTGAGCCGGACCTTCGGGCGATAAGAGTCCACGAACAGTAAAAGTTTTTTTACCCTGCGTCGTGATCAAGTTGAGCTTTGAATCGACCTCAAGCGACTGACTGCGAGCAAACGCATGCGTGACAATGATGCTGTCAGGCTGATTCATAAACACGAGAGGGTCGTCGATGATTTCCTGACTCGTCGTTTTGTAGCTTCGAACGGCAGTCTCCTGAAGAAGATCGACTCCAAAGATGATCAGCGGTTTCGTCGTGTTATTGACAGTGTCTAAAAAAAAAGCCTTCGCTTCAATCGAAGGCACAGCGCTTTTGACTCCTGTAACGCTCTCGATCAGAACGAGTTGACTGAGCTCAAATCCTGCCTCCCCTGCAGTGATAGTGAGTTTTGCTTTTCCTGTCATGGACTCAACGCTCTCTGAGAAGCTCTTAAGCGTTGCTGTGTTGATCAACTCGATTGCGGTGAAAAGTGCAATTCCAAGTCCGACACCGAAAAGAGTCAATAAAGTGCGTATTGGTTTAGAGAAGAGCTGCCTCAACGAAAACAGACGTAGCAGAGTCCACATGTGATTACTCAAAGTCTCCCATGTTTTCATTCCTTGGAGCAACCGCTACGATAAAAGATCTACATCTCTCATGAATCCGCATAACTACTTCGTCCGATTAAACTATACACTCGCCAACGAGGACCCTGCGATGGAGTCCACTCTTTGCATGCCTGAGCCCGAGAGTGTCGCAAGCGTCACAGGAAGTGGCTCACGAGTACTTGCGTTTCTTGATCGAGGAGCAAAAAAGGTTACCTGTATCGACTTGGTTCAAGAGCAGCTGTGGTTGGCTGAGTTGAGATTTGAGACTTTCCGAAGGCTCGCACATCCAGACGCACTTGCGTTCTGGGGACTTCCGCCTGAGGGAGAGGACCCCAAAAGACGACGCGCACTTTTTGAGAAGCTCTCCCTCTCTCAGTCTTGTCGCTCATTTTTTCGTGATCTTTTTATCAATAACGATTGGGGGTCGCTAAGCTACCAGGGCAGGTGGGAGCGCACATTTCAAAAACTTTCACGCATTGTACAGGCCGTCATGGGCAAGTCCACTTTTGAGCTTTTTGAATGTAAGACGCTTGAAGAACAAAACGAGTTCTTACGTTCTCATTTCCCACGTTGGCGATGGAATTTCGTTTTAAGAGCCGTTGGGAACTCTGCGTTCTTTAACGCGCTCCTTTATCAAGGAGCATTTCCAAAAAAGAACATTCCAGAAAGCCATTTTAAATTCTATGCGAGCGCCTATGATCGACTGTTTGCACTGGGTCCGGTGCGTGAAAACTTTTTCATGCATCTTTCATTTTTCGGAAAGATTTTAAATGCAAACGGCCTTCCCTACGAGTGGGGGGTTGAGACTTACGCCCGTATCCAGAGTGCACTTCAAAGGGCTGAAATTTCTTTCTCTTGCGGAGAATTAGTCGAGACTTTGAGCGCACGCTCAGAGTCTTGGGACTTAGTTTCTCTCTCAGATGTGCCTTCTTACTTCTCACACCCACTTGAGAGTCAGTATCTTCAATTAATCAAAAAATCCTTGCGGCCAAAAGCCCGCGTCATCCTTCGCTCCTATCTCCACGTACCTGAGGGCACTGAGATGAGAGGATACCGAGATATCACGCATCAGTTTGAGCAGGCCATTCAACGCGAGCGAGTCCAAATGTACAGAGTCCAGGTTTTTGAAAGAGAAACTGAGTGAAAAAAGCACCTGGCCCCAAAGGGCTTCCCATTTTGGGCTCTCTGCTTCCCTATCTGAAAGATCGACTTCAGTTTCTTTCGAATCTGAGAGTGAGTTACGGAGATCTAGCGCAGTATCGACTCGGATCACGCACGTTCATGCTCGCAAGTCATCCGGATGATGTTCATGCAATCATGCAAACAAGCTCAAAAAACTACATCAAAGCCACTAATATGGGAGAAGTCTTTGGAAACGGCATCCTCACAAGCGAAGGAGATCTTTGGCGCAAGCAACGCAAGTTGATTCAGCCCTTGTTTCATCCCGAGCACCTGCTCTCTATGGTCCCAATCATCCAAGAAGCCGCACAACATGCTGTGGAGGATCTGGCACGAAAAGGAGCACGCAAAATCGATCTCGAACCAACGATGATGCGTCTCGCCTTTGAAGTGGTTGGGAAAGCACTGTTTGGTACTGATCTCTCTCGATATCACGCAGAGCTTAGTCCTGCGATGGAGTCAATCAATCGAATACTCACTGATCGCCTGTACGCGATGTTCCAACTCCCCCCATGGTTACCCTCAGCGCAGAACCGTGAGTTTAATCGAGCCATTAAAACGCTTGATCACATTGCTTACTCAATCATCGCTCACAAACGACAAACGCCCAATCCATCTGCAAAAACGTTAGTCGATCAACTTCTTCGTGCGCGCGATGAGGAAACGCTCGCGGGAATGGATGATCAACAGATTCGAGACGAAGCTGTCACACTACTTCTTGCAGGACATGAGACCACTGCACATGCCTTAAGCTTTACTCTCGCAATGCTCTCAAAAAGTCCTGACTCTCAAAATCGAGCACGAGCAGAAGTGCTAGCCGCTCACCCGCTTGGAGCGATCGGCTCCCAGGAGCTTGAGCGCTTGCCCTTTTTGTCAGCTTGCATCGACGAAACTCTCCGCCTCTATCCTCCAGGATGGGGCTGGATTCGAAAGGCTGTAAACGATGACGAGCTCCGAGGTGTCCATATCCCTGCGGGAACGATCATGATGATCAGCCCCTACATCACTCACCGACATCCAGGCGTTTGGAGTGAGCCGGAGCGATTTGACCCGGATCGATTCTTACGCGGGGAGCCGAGGCATCGATTTGCATATTTTCCATTCGGATTGGGTGCTCGCTCATGCGTAGGGAAGTACTTTTCGCTCATGGAGATGAAAATCTCTCTCTCCGCCCTTTTAGCTCGATTTGAGTTTAGATCGGCGGGCGAGTTACGTCTGGATCCAAAAATCACTCTAGGCACGCGTGAGGGTGTGCCAATTCACTTGGTGCCTCGGTGAACTGCTCACAACTTTTTTTTGACCGCCTCCGCTCAATCCCGCCTGATCGTCTTGCGATTCAGGTTCTTGTGGATCGAAATCAGGATCATCCCAATTTTCGGGCGAGTTTTTTTGAAGTGGTACAAATCGCAGCCCGAACACAACAGGTTTTGCAAGCGCGCGGCTTAAATCCTGGTGATCCGGTGCTCGTTTTTGATGCGCTCTCACCCAGGCTCTTTGGCAGCGTGATTGGCATGCTTGCGTCGGGGTTTCCTGTAATTCTAGTCGAACCGTGGCTACCTCTACACGAGCTCGACGCGATCATTCAGTTCTCAAAACCGCGAGCTTTTTGGACTCATCCCTTTGGCCGCCTGTGGGGCGCGCGCTCGGCAGCGATCCGCTCGATCCCTATATGGGTTTCATCGACTGAGGCGATGCGCTCTCCAAAGCAAGTCGACACTGAAATCGTCAATGTCGATGAATTGCATCCTGGAATTATCACTTTCACTTCGGGCACTACAGGCAACCCTAAAGGAAGTGTCCGACATCATCGACTTCTTTTGGATCAAAACCTGCTCATCACGCGAGCAATCGATTTAGATCGTTTTGAGCGCCCGGATCTCACCGTGTTTGCTAATCTCGTACTCGCAAATCTGGCAATGGGGCGTGGAAGTCTGATTGTCCCACCTCAATGGCCAGAGTCCATCTGGAGTACGCTTGAGTGCCTTCCAGAGCGAAGTAAGCCAGTGACGCTCGCCTGCGGGCCTGAGTTTCTTAAGCTGACTCTTTCAGAGAGTCGACTTTCAAACTTACCTTTAGAGTCGGTTCACGTTGGCGGAGCACTCACGGACTGCTGGATTTTTGAAGAAGCCCTTCGCCTCCGACCAGAGGCCCGCTGGCTCCATGTCTACGGAAGCTCTGAGGCTGAGCCTGTCACAGTCTCTGACGTCCACAAATCGATTGCGGAAAGTCGTGAGCGAGGCCTTTTTCAATCGCTTTACGTAGGAAATCCAATTCCACAGGTTCGATCCACCATCGAACCAGATACCGTGTGGGTCACAGGTCCTCACGTATGTCGACTGTACGCCGCGAATGAAAAAGAAAACCGCATGCATAAGCGTATTGATGCCCAAGGCACGGTTTGGCACCGCATGGGCGATCGCATCCGGGCTGATCAAGAGGGTTGGTGGTACTGGGGAAGATCTCATCAGTCTGCCGAGAACTTTGCTCTTGAGCAGGCGATCTACTCAGTCGTTGGATCCAGTCGCTGCTTCGTGCACGTGTCTCAAGGAAAGAGAGTTCTCTACGGAGAGAGAGTTTTGCAGTTTGCGTCGCTCATTCGAAAACGATTCCCTGAAATTGAGGCAATCTACGAGGGACCGATTCTTCGAGATCGGAGACACCGCGCTCGCCTAGATCGTGTTGCGAGCTTAAAAAAAGGAGCACCATGGCTATAAAAAATCGATGGATCATCTATTTTACAGAGCGTTTCCCTCTGCCTGTAAATCTCATCGTATCTGCAGGACTGGCGATCACGAGCCAGACTCTCGTTGGGGCGCCTCACCGTCGAGCTTGGATT